>JAZNLG010000131.1:0-41775 GCA_045578965.1 Lachnospiraceae bacterium
CTGTTCAAAATCAATCAAAACAGGGGCCGAATCAGCCTGCTACAATTACAAAACAGCAGGCTCCTTTAAAGCAGAATGCTAATGGTAAAAATAAAACGAAATCACCATATTTGAAGGCATTCTTAATAGTTGGTGGTGTGCTTTTGGCAGCCATTGTTATGATTTTCCTATTTTTTGGTTTTTTGATAATTATTGGAAGCAGTGAATCTGATTCAGATGTCGAAAAAGATAATAGTAAATATAATTATGATGAACTCATAGTAGAAGATATGATTCCAATGGCAGAAGACGGTGATTTGGGTGCAATGTACTATTTGGGAACTGCCTATTTGGAAGGAACAAACGGTGCACAAGCGGATAGTAAAAAAGCGATTTACTGGTTTGATAAAGCAGTTGCCGAAGGTGACATTGATTCTATGCAGATATTATCGGAATTGTATTATTTTCATGAATATGGTGTTGAATGTAATTATGCTAAAGTTGTTGAATTGGGCCATATGATTTTAGAGCAGGATTCAAATGATGCGGATACAATGTTTATGATTGGTGCCTGCTATTATAAAGGCGGATATGGAGTTGAACAAGATTATGAAGAAGCCTTTGAATGGTACTTACAGGCTGCAAATCTTGGGCATTTGGATTCTATGCTTAATGTTGCGCTCTGTTATCAATATGGTATCGGTGTTGAACAGAATGATTCCAAATTTGCTGAGTGGCAGAGAAAGTATGAAGAGGCCGGTGGTACATATTAATATTGTTTTAATGTGTAATTGAAATGTTATCAGTAAACATTTTTAGGAGAATTTTATGACAGAAAAAGGTATATCTCAAGCGGTAATTGCAAGATTGCCCAGGTATTTTAGGTTTTTGGGTGATTTAAGGGAAGAGGGCGTGGAACGTATTTCTTCTCAGGAACTGAGTAAGAGAATGAATATTACTGCTTCGCAAATCAGACAGGATTTTAATCATTTTGGTGGTTTTGGTCAACAGGGATATGGCTATAATGTGGATTATCTGTATAATGAAATCGCAAAGATTCTTGGACTTGATAAAAAACACAATTTGATTATTATCGGTTCCGGTAATTTGGGACAGGCACTTGCAAATTATGTAAGTTTTGAAAAACGTGGTTTTTTGATAAAAGGTATGTTTGATAATAATCCGTCGTTACAGGGAAAACAGGTGCGCGGAATGCAGATTCGTCCGATAGGAGAACTGGAGTCTTTTATCAAAGAGAATAATATTGATATTGCGGTATTAACTGTTCCCAAAAACAGTGCCAGAGAAATTGCCGATCAATTGATTAAATTTGGAATTCGC
Organism: Lachnospiraceae bacterium; assembly: GCA_045578965.1. Classification (GTDB taxonomy): domain Bacteria; phylum Bacillota; class Clostridia; order Lachnospirales; family Lachnospiraceae; genus UBA3766. Next base: position 1,321 of record JAZNLG010000131.1, read on the forward strand.
GGTATTTGGAATTTTGCCCACGTGGATTTGGATGTACCGAAAAACGTTACGGTAGAAAATGTACATTTGTCCGATAGTTTAATGAAGTTGTCTTATAAAATTAATTGTAAAAACGAGTAATGTTTCATCTGGAATTATTATAGTTTTGGGACATTTTTTGATGAAAGATATTTTTGCGGGGACTAGAGAATATACGACAGAAAGAAGGCGTGATTATGTCTAGAAGAGAAGAAGTGTATGTTCCGGCATTGACCGGTAAAAAAATCCCGATTTTAACATTGGATCATAAATGGCATCAGTTATTCAGTCAGGTGCATACCACTCCTGAAATCAAAAAAGCAGAAGAAGAGTTAAATGCACTTTTAAAACAACAAGGTAAGATTAATACTGAAACCAAAGATATTAAAAAAATAAAAAATCGTCTCATGGATGAGATAGTAAACATGATGGAAGATGCTGAAAAACCGGATATTTCCAAAAAAATTGAGGACAATAAACGTCTTATTGAAGAATGTAATGAGAAATTGGAAACATATAAGGATGAAGCACTTGATTTGCCTAAACTCATCAATAATGCAAATAAAAATCTTATGCTTCTTACTATGGAAGTTTGTTACGAAGATATCCGGGAAAATCGTGAACAGGTTGAAGTTATTACAGAGTGGATTAATAATATCCGTGTGGAACTAAAGAAAAATATGGTTCGCAAAGAAGAAATGCAACGTCGAAATCAGGATTTATATGCATATATGCATGATATTTTCGGGGCGGACGTAATTGAATTGTTTGATATGAAATTCGGTGTTGATAAAAAGGAATCCTGATTTTATGGGTAAAAAATATATTTTATCTGCCCAAAGTATGCAAGAGGCGGATAAGGCAACAATTGAAGAAATCGGTATTGGTCAGGAAGTTCTTATGGAACGGGCTGCTCTGGCTGTTGTAAAAAGAGTGGAAGTATATCAACCTAAGCGTGTTTTGTGTGTTTGCGGCATGGGAAATAACGGAGGGGACGGACTGGCTGTTGCAAGGATTCTTTTGATGAGAGGAATCGAAGCCGATGTTTATATGTGCGGAGATTTGAATAAATGTAAATCTTCTGTAAAAAATCAATATGTAATTTTTGAAAAAGTGGGCGGTAAGACAATTACCACCTTGAATTTTATGGAATATGATATCATTGTAGATGCAATTTTTGGTGTGGGACTCGGACGAAGTGTGGAAGGTATCTATGCCGAAGTGATAAATGCTATCAATGAGTCTTTGGGTTTGGGAAGTAAAGTAATTGCGGTTGATATTCCATCCGGTATTCATACAGATACCGGTGCGGTTATGGGATGTGCCGTAAAAGCGGATGAAACGGTTTCATTTGCTTACTATAAACCGGGACATTTGTTGTATCCCGGGGCGGAGTATTGCGGTAATGTCACGGTGGAAGATATCGGTATTAATGTTAGTTATACCGGTGGACAAATGCCTGTTTCTTTTACCTGGGAATGCAAGGAACCTATTATTCTTCCGATACGTCCCCGAAACGGAAACAAGGGAACTTTTGGCCGTGTTTTAGTAATAGCAGGAAGTGCATCCATGTATGGAGCATGTTATTTGTCTGCACTTGCGGCTTTGCGAATGGGAGCCGGGCTTGTGGATGTTTTTACCCATGAAATAAACCGTGCATCAATGCAGATGATGTTGCCCGAGGCAATTATTCATACGTATTGCGAGGCAGACAGGGCTGACGCTTTGGATGCATTGGTTATGCTTATCAAGACATCTGATTGTGTTGTAATTGGCCCCGGTTTGTCAACAAATGATATGGCTGTTTCTTTTGTAAAAATAGTTTTGGAAATGTGTGATAAAACAATTGTGGCAGATGCGGACGCGTTGAATTGTATTGCACAAAGTATAGAATTAAAAATGCTTTTAAAGGCGCATAATCAAAGCAGGATTATAATGACTCCGCATCCGGGAGAATTGTCACGTTTGACCGGTAAAAGTGTATCGGAATTAAAAGCCGATTATGTACAGTCAGTACGAAGTGTGGCTGAGGAATACGGTTGTGTTGTGGTTGGAAAAGATGCGGGCACTGTTGTCAGTGACGGCCAAAATATCTATATTAATCAAACCGGTAATTCCGGAATGGCAACTGCAGGAAGCGGAGATGTTTTAAGCGGAATCATAGGTGCTTTGTGTGTGCGGAATGAAAACATGTTTGATGCATCTTGCAAAGGTGTTTTTCTACATGGCAGAGCAGGTGATTATGCACTGGAATCATCTAATACACATTCTTTGATTGCAAGTGACATTGCCAATGCTTTGACAGAAATAATTAGAGAATAAAAGATTCCCGGAGGAATGTTGTGAATCATTATGAAAGAGTTTGTGCATCTGTTGATTTGGATGCCGTAATCAGCAATATTAACGAAATTCATATTAAGCAAGGCGAAAGTGTCAAAATTATGGCTGTTGTAAAATCTGACGGTTATGGTCACGGAGCACTTCCGATTGCCAGATGTCTGGAGGAACTGGATTATATTTATGGTTTTGCAACCGCAACTGCAGAGGAAGCATTGATTTTAAGAAGATGCGGTATTTCGAAACCAATTATGATTCTTGGATATACGTTTCCGTATGCATATGAGGATTTGATTAAAGAAGAGATTGCTTTTACCGTATTTCGTATGGATATGGTGGAGGATATTTCTGCTTTGGCCGTAAAATCAGGTAAAGTAGCCAAGGTTCATATAAAAGTCGATACCGGTATGCATCGTATCGGTATTCGTCCCGATGACGAGGGATTATCGTTTGTAAAGACATTATTGGAACTGCCCGGAATATGTGCAGAAGGAATTTTTACGCATCTTGCCAATGCTGATGCGGAAGATAAAACGGATGCATATTTACAAGTGGAACGATTAAAAGATTTTATCAAAAAAATCGAAGAGGAAGCGAAATATACATTTCCTATTCGCCATTGTTTTAACAGTGCGGGATTGATGGAAATGCAGGAAGAAACATTCAATGTTGGTCGTGTTGGTATTTCCATGTATGGTGTGTGGCCCTCTGATGAAATGAAAAAAGAGGCTATGATGTTGAAACCTGCACTATCGCTTTTTAGTAAAATTGTTTATATTAAAACTTTGCCTGCCGGAGCGAAAATCAGTTATGGAGGTACTTTTGTGACGGAACGCGAAACCAGAGTGGCAACCGTACCTGTTGGTTACGGTGACGGATATCCGAGAGGACTGTCCAACTGCGGTTCTGTAATTATTCGCGGAAAACGATGCCCTATACTGGGGCGTGTTTGTATGGATCAGTTTATGGTGGATGTTACGGAGTTGCCGGAAATAAAAGAAGGCGAAAAAGTTACCTTAATCGGAAAAGACGGTAGCGAAGAAATTACGGTAGAACAACTCTGTGATTTGTACGGCGGTTTCCGCTATGAAATGATTTGTGATATCGGTAAGAGAGTACCTAAGGAGTATTATTTGAAGGGTGAGCAGATATATTCCAAGGATTATCATAATGATTTAGCGTAAATAAAATTAAAATGCTTTTGTATACAACCTGACAAAAAGGAAATAGTAGTTAGTAAAGATGAAAAGAAATGAAGGTGTATGCATGAGACGAGGCGATATTTATTATGCGGATTTAAGACCGGTAGTGGGTTCCGAACAGGGCGGTATTCGACCGGTATTGATTATTCAAAATGATGTAGGGAATAAACATAGTCCTACCATTATATGTGCGGCGATTACTTCTAAAATGAACAAGGCAAAATTACCCACACATATAGAATTGGATGCATCCAAATATCAGATGGTGAAGGATTCCGTGATTCTTTTGGAACAGTTGCGTACTATTGATAAAAAAAGGCTGCATGAAATGGTATGCCATTTGGATGAAGAGATTATGGAAAAGGTAAATAAAGCGCTTATGATCAGTCTTGAACTTCATACATAAGATAGATGGCGCTTTTACAACGGAGGAATAGAAATAAATATGTATGAGTCGTTTTTAATAGGTTGTACGTTTCCTGTTGTCTGCCTGATACTGATTGATGCCATGTTTTGCGGATTTCTCGTTATGGTACATTCATTGAGCAATGCGGATATTGAAAAAAACGAAGAAGAATTAGGTGAGAAATTAACACAAAAATTACGTAATATTAAAGAAAATGAGATTGCCTATGAGAACAGGGCCCTGATTGCGATTGTAGTACTTTCTGCAGTGATAGGAGCATTGTTTTTACCAAATCTCTTTGGCCTTTTATATAATATTATTCTTGGTAATTGGGGTTTGCTTCCTGAATTTATACTGGCACTTCATCCTGTGATTGTAATATTATTTGCTTACCTGGCAAGTCTGTTTGTGTTATCAGTGCTTGCGCTTACGTTTACGGTATTGATTCCGCGTCGTCTGGTTCGTCGTATGTCTGTACCCGGAATGGCAAGATTTGCATCTGTGGTTATGGCGGTTTCTGTTGTTTTAAAGCCGATTACTGACTTGACAAATTTACTGGCAAAAGGAATTTTATGGTTATTTGGCATCAAAAAACCTGCACAAAAAGCGGATGTTACCGAAGAAGAAATCATTTCTATGGTAAACGAAGGCCATGAACTTGGTGTTTTGGAAGCAGAAGAGGCTGAAATGATTGCCAATATTTTTGAGTATGGTGATAAAGAAGCCAAAGATATTATGACGAATCGTAATAATATTACGGCGATTGATGTGGATATGAATCTTCCGGATGCCATTGATTTTATGCTCAATGAAAAGAACAGCCGATATCCTGTATATGAAGAGAATCTGGATCATATTGTAGGTATTTTGCACTTTAAAGATGCTATTCGTTTTCAAAATGAGAATAAGAGAGCTAAGGCAAAATTATCTTCATATCCTGAACTTCTTCGTGAGGCGATATTTGTGCCTGAAACCAAAAATATAGATGATTTGTTTCAGGAAATGCAGGGACAAAAACTGCAAATGGTTATTGTTTCTGATGAATACGGACAAACTTCCGGTTTGATTGCCATGGAAGATATTCTGGAAGAAATTGTTGGAAATATCCTGGATGAGTATGACGAGGAAGAGGATTACATAGAAGAAAAAGGTGAAAATGCATACGAAATCGAAGGATTGACACCGTTAGAGGAATTGGAAGAAGAACTGGGCATTACGTTTGATGATGAAAATTTTGAAACCTTAAATGGTTTTATGATATCTAAGTTGGAACATATCCCGGAAGAAAACGAATTTTTTGAAATGGATTATTGCGGATATCATTTTAAAGCATTGGAAATTGAGAATAAAATTTTCAAAACGATTTCAGTTATTCGTAATGTGGAAGAAACAGTAACAGAGGATGAAAATACAACAGAGGAAACCATAAAATTTGTTGAAGAAAGCGACAAATAATGGTACAATATAGGTTGATATTTATTTAGATTACACAGGAGGCTATTATGTCAGGACATTCAAAATTTGCGAATATTAAGCATAAAAAGGAAAAGAACGATGCAGCGAAGGGAAAGATTTTTACCATTATCGGCCGTGAGATTGCCGTTGCTGTAAAAGAAGGCGGCCCCGATCCTGCAAACAATTATAAACTTGCAACCGTTATTGCCAAAGCAAAGGCTAACAATATGCCTAACGATACCATCGAGAGAGGTATTAAGAAAGCATCCGGTGAAGGCAGTAATGTGGTATATGAACATGTTACCTATGAAGGTTACGGTCCTAACGGTATTGCTATTATTGTTGAAACACTTACCGATAACAGAAACAGAACTGCCGGTAACGTAAGAAGCGCGTTTACCAAGGGTAACGGCAGCATTGGTACACAAGGTTGCGTATCTTTTATGTTTGATGAAAGAGGTCAGATCATTATCGATAAGGAAGAATGCGATATGGATGCTGATGAACTTATGATGCTTGTACTTGATGCCGGTGCAGAAGATTTTAATGAAGAAGATGACAGTTTTGAAATTCTTACCGCACCCGATGGGCTTATGGATGTAACCAAGGTACTGGAAGAAGCAGGTATTCCCATGGCCAGTGCTGAGGTAACTATGATTCCTCAGAATTATGTATCATTAACTGATGAAGCAGCAGTAAAAAATTTGCAGAAAACTCTTGATTTGTTAGAAGACGATGATGATGTTCAGAACGTTTATACAAATTGGGAAGAAGAATAATGACCGTATAAGGAGACTGAATAAAATGAGCAAGAGAAATATTGAAACAACCTGTATTCAGGGCGGATGGCAACCCACAAAGGGTGAGCCCAGAGTGTTGCCTATCTATCAGAGTACTACTTTTAAGTATGATACATCGGAACAGATGGGTAAGTTGTTTGATTTGGAAGATTCCGGATATTTTTATACCAGATTGCAGAATCCCACGAATGATTATGTGGCAAATAAAATTTGTGAGATGGAAGGCGGAGTTGCAGCGATGCTTACTTCTTCCGGACAGGCAGCAAACTTTTATGCGGTATTTAATATTTGTGAAGCGGGAGACCATATTATTATTTCTTCTGCTCTTTATGGCGGAACTTTTAACCTTTTAACAACTACAGTTGCTAAAATGGGCATTGAGACAACAGTTGTAGATCCTGAAATTTCAGAAGAAGACCTGCAGGCAGCAATTAAACCGAATACCAAATGTATTCTTGCAGAATCCGTATCAAATCCTTCGTTGGTGGTATTGGATTTTGAGAAGTTTGTTAAAGTTGCACATAATAACGGTATTCCCGTGATTGTAGATAATACATTCCCCACACCGATTAATTGCAGACCTTTTGAATATGGTGTTGATATTGTTACACATTCTACAACAAAGTATATGGATGGACATGCTGTTTCAGTAGGTGGTGCAATTGTAGATTCCGGTAATTTTGACTGGATGGCGCATGCTGACAAATTCCCCGGACTTTGTACACCGGATGAATCTTATCATGGCATTACATATGCCGAGAAATTCGGTAAGGGTGCATATATCACCAAGGCAACCGCACAGTTAATGAGAGATTTGGGTTCTATCCAGTCGCCTCAGAATGCATTCCTTTTGAATCTTGGTCTTGAAACATTGCATTTGCGTATGGAAAGACATTGTTCCAACGCATTAAAGGTTGCACAGTGGTTAAATGAGAATGAAAATGTTGCTTGGGTAAATTATCCCGGTTTGGAAGGGGATAAATATCACGAGAGAGCAAAGAAATATATGCCGAAGGGAACCTGCGGTGTACTTACATTCGGCTTAAAAGGCGGAAGAGATGCCAGTGTGAAGTTTATGGACAGTCTAAAAATGGTTGCCATCGTAACTCACGTTGCAGATGCACGTTCCTGCGTGCTTCATCCTGCAAGTCATACACATCGTCAGATGAATGACGAACAGTTAATTGCTGCAGGTGTACAGCCTGATTTAATTCGATTCTCAGTAGGTATTGAGAATGTGGACGATATTATCGCAGATTTAACTCAGGCTATGGAAGCGATGAATGCATAACAGTGTATAATGAAGAGAGATAATTTATATGGATAAATTGGCGATTGTGGTGCCGTGCTACAACGAAGAGGAGATGCTTCCGATTTCATCGGAGGCGCTTCGCGGGGCACTGGATGATCTGGTGAAAAAAAATAAAATATCCGAAGAAAGTTTTGTGTTATTTGTGGATGACGGCAGTAAAGACAAAACATGGGAATTGATTGAGGAAGAACATAAGAAATACAGTAATGTATACGGTTTGAAACTTGCCGGGAATGTAGGACATCAATTTGCATTAACGGCTGGTTTGCTAACCGCAATGCAGTGTTCGGATGTAACAATTTCCATTGATGCGGATTTGCAGGATGATATCGGTGTGTTTGAAGAAATGCTTGATAAATATTACGGCGGATGTGATATTGTTTACGGCGTACGCAACAAACGCAAATCAGATACATTCTTTAAAAGAACCACAGCCCAGGCTTTTTATAAGTTAATGAATTCCATGGGTGTTAAAACTGTTTATAATCATGCAGATTTTAGACTTATGTCACAGCGTGCTGTTAAGCATTTCAGTGAGTTCAAAGAAAGCAATCTGTTTTTAAGAGGTATGGTTCCGTTGATAGGATATAAAACGGACAGTGTTTATTATGAACGTAAGGAACGCGTTGCCGGTGAATCCAAATATCCGTTAAAAAAAATGCTTGCATTAGCGATTGAAGGTATAACATCTTTTAGCGTGAAACCCATAAGTTTGATTACCGTTATGGGCGGGGTTATTATTTTTGGAAGTATTTGTGCATTTGTATATGCGCTTATTTCTTATTTCTTCGGAAGCGTAGAACCCGGATGGACTTCTTTGATGATATCCATTTGGTTTATCGGCGGTGTACAGTTGATGTCCATTGGTTTAATCGGACAATATATCGGTAAAATTTATATTGAGGTAAAACACAGACCCCGATATAATATTGAAATGTTTCTTGGGGGAGAAACAGAGTAAAAAGTGAAGGATAAACTCGTAAGGGGAGAGTAGTTCGTATGAAATTAACTAAGACGTGGCTTAGCTATATCGTTTGGGGATTCTTTTCCATAATCTTTTTTTCGAATATCGGTATTGCGGCAATAGAAATTTATATGAAGAATGAAATGACGGATTTCTTTATGCCGATGCTTATTTTGTATGGCGGAACGATATTGGGTATTCTTTTGCTGTTTGGATTGTATAAACTTTTTGAGAAGTTTATATTGCCGAAAATGACAGGAGAAACACCTGTTTTACAAGGAATTGCTGAATGGTTTGTATTAGCAATAGTGGTGTTTGTTGCAGTTGCTGTACGTGTTGTTGTGATTATTGCTGCTACGGGTAATTTAGAAGGAACCACACTGTTTTATGAGCAGGCAATTTCAAATAATACAGGAAATGCGTTTGATTTTTATAATAATGGTGCCTGTATTTACAGTGGTTTACTTGGCTTTGTCTTGAGTTTTCTCGGACATATTCCTAATGCGGCTATGGGAGTACAAACTGTAATCCAAGTTTTAACAATAGTGGCTGCATATTTTATGTTAAAAAAAGCTCTTGGTCGTGTTGTTGCTTGGATTTCAATTTTATGTGTATCGTTTTTGCCGGGAAGTTTTTTTGCAGTTCGCGTCATTACCCCGGATGCTTTGTTTTTGTTGTTATTTGTATTGTTTTTATTAGCGTTGGTTTATATTTGCAGTGCAAATCGTGAGCAAAAAATCAAAACCAATATTCATTTATTGTTTTATATTTCAATTGGCTTGTTTGCTGCTGTTTTATCCTATTTTGACGGTGCCGGTTTGATTGCTTTTATCATTGGAATTGTTGCATTAGCCCAATATAAAAATGAGGATGCATGGCTTAAAATTCAAAAACCGGTACTTCAGATTTTAATTTATGCACTTGCATTTGTTTTTGCATTGTTGCTGATGTTATGGTTTTTCCCTACCGGAGGCGCAGAAGTCGGCCCTGATGCGGTTATGTCTTATTTGACTTCATTTATCCCGAATGGTGAGATAAATCCTATGATTTTAACACCGCATAAGGGTCAGTGGGATGTTGTTGCAGTTTTTGTATTATCCGGACTTTGGTTTGTTGGATTTTTACGTACCAAAGCGGATAAGGCATTTCCTTATGCACTTATGATTATATACATAACGGTTGCGTCGCTTTTGAACATCAGTGCTTATGATTATACGATGTTAATTAGTTTTCTCTGGATTGTGATTGCGGCAATCGGATTAGCATCTATCAATGATTTCCGTAAAACGGAAAGAGATGTTGCCATTGCTGAAAAAAATAAAGAAACCAATGCAAAAAGAAAAGAAAAACGCGAGCAAAAACGTATGGAAGCATCCGGCGAAAAGAGTATTCGTTTGGATGAAGTAAATCGTAAAGGAGCCCAAAGTAGTGCATCTTATGGCAAAGGAAATGTTGCAGCGGGCGGTTCCGGAATGAGAATTTCTGCAAATCCTTATTCGAATGCTGATGTGGCGGAGAAAAAAGGATATGGCGTAGGACGTAAGGCAGAAGCAACGGCACAGGTTATACAGGTTGCGAATAACACGCAGGTGGTTAGCGAAACGCAAAACGCATATAATTATAATATAAATAGTACAATGACTTCTGTTGAAGAGAGTGTACCTGTGGTAGAGAATAAGCCTGATTATGAAAGTAAAACGGTGGTAAAAAAAGTTGACAGGCCTCCTCTTGGTATGCAAACAACTACGTATCCTTATCAGGACAAACCCGGTACGGTATATACACAACCAAGTCGTTCAAGACGTTCTTTGCGTTCACCGTCAAAGAGTACTTTTACACCGGAAGATTTGGAGAGAATCAGCAGATATACCGGCGTAAGTTATATGGTATCACAGACTGTACAAACCAAGCCGGAAGAAACATATCCTGAAATTGTGGAAGAAACTGTAAATACTGTTGTTGAACCGATTGTAGAGAATAATGTACCGGTTCAGGAGACTGTTATTACAGAACAAACTGTTGTTTCGGAAGTATCTGAGCAGGCACCTGTAGCTGACAATGGATATATTGAATTGGCTGCAACGGCAGAAAGTATGAATGATACTTTGACTACTGAGGTAAATATAGCAAATGATGTAACAGACCCTATGAATTCCGAACAGGTTTCTGAACAAGATGTGACAGAAGAAAATGTTGCAACGCCGGAAGAAACTTCGGTACAGACTGAAGCGCAAACGGAAGAGGCGAAGACGGACAATTTATCACCATACAGAGTATACAATCCGTCCAGACGACATTTCAGAACGCCTTCCAAGAGTACTTTTTCTCCGGAAGAATTAGAGCGTATTCGTGAGTTTACGGGAATGAATTACCAAACAACTTCCGATATAAATAAGACACAAAGTGTGCAACCGGATGTAAAAACTGAAAAACCTGCACAGAATTCGCCTGTCATAGAACAAAGAAGTGTTGTTCGAACCATTACACCGGTGAGTACGGAGAAGAAAGAAGAGAAGATTGATGTTGCACAAGTTTCGGGTCGTAATCCTAAACTGATTCGTAATCCGCTTCCCGGACCGAAACCGCATGTTTCTAAGGAGTTAAATTATGATTATATCCCGAAAGAATCAGAAATGGATTTTGATATCAAGGATTTAACCGGCAAAGATTATTTTGATTTGTAAGTGTTAATGGGTATAAAAATAATTGTATATTGCATAATAAAAAAGAATCCGAAAGGATTCTTTTTTATTTGTTAAATTATAAAAATACGTAGAAAATAAAATAGGAGGTTGTTATGGCGGAAAATAATGCTAGTGATGCTTTAAAAGAATATGGTACAGGGCAATTAAATAGAAATAATAAAAATTTGAATATAGAATTAATCTCAATTATTGGGGAAATTGAAGGCCATGATAATTTGAGTTCAAGTTCTAAAACAACAAAATATGAGCATATTTTACCTAAATTAGCAATGATTGAAGATTCAAAAGAAACGGACGGAGTATTAATTATTATTCATACAATGGGGGGAGATGTGGAAGCCGGACTTGCCATTGCAGAAATGATTGCATCTGTTAGTAAACCTAAAGTGTCATTGGTGCTTGGCGGAAGTCATTCCATTGGTGTGCCTATTGCAGTCAGTGCAAACTATTCTTTTATTGTTCCTACAGGCACAATGGTAATTCATCCGGTACGTATGAGCGGAACAGTAATCAGTTCGAGTCAGACATATGCATATTTTAAACAAATGCAGAATCGTATAACCGGATTTGTATCCTCTCATAGTGGTATTACAGAGGAACGTTTAAATGAGCTGATGACCGAAACGGAACAGTTAACAAAAGATGTAGGGAGTATTTTGGTTGGTGAACAGGCTGTAAAAGAAGGTTTGATCAATGAAGTGGGCGGAATCCATCATGCAATTGTTAAACTTTATGAGTTGATAGAAAAAGAGGGAAATACAAGATGATGTTTTAATTAAAAAACTATTCCACAATATAATGACAAAATGACAAAAAGATGTTATACTGTTAAAGACTGGGAAAATGTGCTTTTTTTGTTATGCATATTTTCTGATTATAGAGTTGGAGGCAGTAAACCATGGCAGCATCTTCCGGTCAGAACGGAACGAAAAAAACCACGAATGGCCAGAAAAAAACATCGACATCAACACGTACCCGCAATAATGCGTCTGCAAGAAGTAATGGCAGTTCAAGGAGCGGGGGTTCTCAAGGTGCCCGCAATCACAAAAATACACAGCCTGAAAATACGATTATGGATGAGATTATCTTAATTTTAGCCTTTGCAATCGTAATCTTTTTGTTTTTGTGTACTGTAGGTATAATCGGTACTCCAAAAGGTTCTACAGAATTAAACTTCGGAGATTATATACAGAAGTTTATGCTGGGTGTGTTTGGATATACAGCATTTATTGTGCCTATTGTGACTTTTTTTGCAATGGCGCTTGGTATTTCGAATCGTAATAATTATTTTGTATGGTTAAAAATTGGTTCACTGATTGCACTTGTTATGGTAGTCGGTGTATTAATGCATATGATTTCCTATGGTGATTTGGAAAGTTTTGCCGAAGTAAAAGATTGGCCCAAAACCTTTTATAATGGTGGCAAAGGCGGTGGCGTGCTCTGGGGTGCGGTTTCTTTGGGGATATGTTTGTTGATTGGTAAAGCCGGAACCGTTTTCTTATTGTTGGTATTAACGATAATTGCACTTGTTTTATTAACAGGCAAATCTTTTATCAAAGGCGTAAAACAAGGAAGCAAAAAGATTTATGAAACCACAAAGGAAGAGAGTGGCCGATTAAAAGAATTTTCCGCAAATGTTCGTGAAGATGTAAGAAATGCTAAATTTGATGATGAATATAATGAAGATGAACATTTGTTGCGCAGAAATAAACGTGCTACCGGTGTGACATTGGATACATCGCTTGTTAAGAGTGCTAAAACTGAAGATAAGATCATAGAAAAAGAAGATGTTTATGGCAGTGCCAAAGAAGAACAGCCCTTGATTCCACTGACTGATATTGAAAGCAATACGGATGTCAAAGAAATGCCTGCTGTTAAGAAGGAAAGTAGTGATATACATCAAATAGAATATAAAGATCGTGGCGAGGAAGAGGATTGGATTCGTCCGGTTGCCATTCATTCCGTGCAACAAGTAAAAGATGAAGATGATGATATAATTAAACCGATAAGAAGTAAAACAGCAGATGAAGTGAAACCGGTTATGGAAGCTGTAATCAGTAATACAGAGCCGATGCCGATTGTAAAAGAAGATGTGACTGCTCCGGTGAAGCCGGTTGCTCATTTGCGCTCCAGGGATAAGAGTGATTGTACTTTTTCTGTGGATTCAGTGATAAAAGAGAATGAAAAGCCTAAGGAAAAGAAAATATATAAATTCCCGCCTATGAATCTGTTAAAACGCGGAGAAGGGGCAAAAGGCGGCAATGATGCGGATGATATGGCTGCAACCGCGAAAAGACTGGAAGAAACTCTGGAAACATTTGGCGTTCGTGTTAAGGTGACGGACTATAGCAAAGGACCTGCGGTTACCCGTTACGAATTGCACCCTGAGCAAGGTGTAAAGGTTAGCAGAATTTTGTCTCTTGCGGATGATATTAAATTAAATCTTGCAGCTTCGGATATTCGTATTGAAGCACCGATACCCGGTAAAATGGCGGTTGGTATTGAAGTACCCAATAAGAACAGCAGTGCCGTGCATTTAAGAGAGTTATTGGATACAAACGAATTCAGTGCTTTTCCTTCTAACCTTGCGTTTGCGGTAGGTAAGGATATCGGCGGTCAGCTGGTAGTGACGGATATTGCCAAAATGCCTCATGTTTTGATCGCAGGTGCTACCGGTTCCGGTAAATCAGTATGTATTAATACATTGATTATGAGTATTTTATATAAAGCGCATCCGGATGATGTTAAAATGATTATGATTGACCCCAAGGTGGTTGAATTAAATGTGTATAACGGAATTCCTCACCTTATGATTCCTGTTGTAACAGACCCTAAGAAGGCTTCGGCAGCTCTTGCTTGGGGTGTTTCGGAAATGACTGAACGTTACAAAAAATTTGCAGATGCCGGTGTGAGAGATTTAAAAGGATATAATCAGAAAGCGGAATCAGGTGCCGTAGATGACGGCGGATTGCCTATGAAGAAGATGCCGCAAATTGTTATTATCGTAGATGAATTGGCAGATTTGATGATGGTTGCATCCAAAGAAGTTGAAGAGTCCATTTGCCGTTTGGCACAGTTGGCTCGTGCTGCCGGTATTCATTTGATTATTGCAACACAACGTCCTTCAGTAGATGTTATTACCGGATTGATTAAGGCAAATATGCCAAGCCGTATTGCGTTTAGTGTGTCCAGCGGTATTGATTCCAGAACAATTTTGGATGCCAATGGTGCCGAGAAACTTCTTGGCAAAGGTGATATGTTGTTTTTCCCGCAGGGCTATTCAAAGCCTGCCCGTGTACAGGGTGCTTTTGTTTCAGACAAAGAAGTTGCGGACGTTGTTGATTTTATCAAAAATCAATCTGTGTCCAATGATTACGGTGAACGTATAGAGGAGACAATTTTTAACAGTACTTCTTCAGGCGGAAATGCTCTGGCCGGCGGTGGTGATGATTATGATACATATTTTGCGGAAGCAGGACGCTTTGTGATAGAGAAAGAAAAAGGTTCTATCGGAATGTTGCAACGTGTATTTAAGATTGGTTTTAACCGTGCGGCACGTATCATGGATCAGTTAGAGGAAGCCGGAGTCGTTGGCCCGGAAGAGGGTACAAAACCCAGACGAATTTTAATGTCTATGAATGAATTTGAACAATTTTTACAAGAGAGATAAAAGTATTATTTTAAAAATGATGAAATGAGGTTTTATGAAGACAGATATTCAGATTGCTCAAGAGGCAACACTTAAACCAATTACAGAAGTTGCCGAACAACTCGGTATTGATTTTGATGATTTGGAGTTGTATGGAAAGTACAAGGCTAAATTATCTGACCAATATATTGAAAGTATTCAAAAGAATAAAGATGCTAAATTGGTGCTGGTTACAGCGATTAATCCCACACCTGCAGGGGAAGGAAAAACAACCACCACGGTTGGTCTTGGACAGGCGCTTGCAAAATTAAATAAAAATGCAATTATTGCTTTGCGTGAGCCCTCATTAGGACCTTGTTTTGGAGTAAAAGGCGGAGCTGCAGGCGGAGGATACGCTCAGGTTGTTCCGATGGAAGATTTAAATCTTCATTTTACCGGTGATTTTCATGCAATTACTTCTGCTAATAATTTACTTGCGGCGATGATTGATAACCATATTCATCAAGGAAATGAATTGGGTATTGATACAAGACAGATTATTTGGAAAAGATGTCTTGATATGAATGACAGAGCACTTCGAAATGTTGTGGTTGGCCTTGGAAATAAATCAGATGGTTTTGTGAGAGAAGATCATTTTGTGATTTCCGTTGCATCTGAAATTATGGCAATTTTCTGCTTGGCGGAAGATATGAAGGATTTAAAAGAACGTCTTGCGCGGATTGTAGTTGCATATAATTATGAAGGTAAGCCTGTTACGGCAGGAGATTTAGGGGCTGTTGGCGCTATGTCTGCTCTTTTGAAAGATGCCATAAAGCCAAATCTGGTGCAGACCTTGGAACATACTCCGGCGATTATTCACGGTGGACCTTTTGCGAATATAGCACATGGCTGCAACAGTGTCAGAGCAACCAAAACTGCAATGAAAATGGCTGATTATGTAATTACGGAAGCCGGATTTGGTGCTGATTTGGGCGCAGAGAAGTTTTTGGATATCAAATGTCGAATTGCCGGTTTGAAACCGGATGCGATTGTTCTTGTTGCAACCATACGTGCATTAAAGTATAATGGTGGTGTGGCGAAAAATGATTTATCTGCGGAGAATTTGGAAGCCCTTGCGAAAGGCATTGTGAACTTAGAGAAACATATTGAAAATTTACAGAAATACAATGTTCCTGTTGTTGTGACATTGAATTCCTTTGTTACGGATACAAAAGCGGAAACTGCGTTTGTACGTAAATTCTGTGAGGACAGAAATTGTGATTTCGCACTTTCGGAAGTTTGGGAAAAAGGTGGCGAAGGCGGAATTGCATTGGCGGAAGCTGTTTTAAATACAATAGAGAACAAGGAAGCGAATTTTGCACCTATTTATTCGGATGAATTAACATTAAAAGAAAAAATCGAAACTGTTGCAAAAGAAATTTATGGTGCAGATGGTGTAAACTATTCTGATACAGCAAATAAGCAATTGGCAAAATTGGAAGAACTTGGATTTGGAAATTTCCCTGTTTGTATTGCCAAAACGCAATATTCGTTATCGGATAAACCGACACTTTTGGGACGTCCCCAAGGGTTTAGCGTAGAAATCAGAGAAGTTTATGTTTCAGCCGGCGCCGGTTTTGTCGTTGTTTTAACAGGTGCAATTATGACTATGCCAGGATTGCCGAAGAAACCTGCTGCTCTAGTGATTGATGTTGAAGACAGTGGTAGAATTACCGGATTATTTTAATGTTCGAAATGATATAAAGAGTATATATTTTATTTTATATAAGAATTACAACGGAGGAGATACAAAATGTATCAGATTATTGACGGTAAAGAGATTTCAACTCAGATTAAAAATGAGTGTCGTGACAGGGTTGCGGCATATAAAGAGCAGGGCGTGGAAATTTGCCTTGCAGTGATTCAGGTCGGAAACGATCCTGCGTCCAGTGTATATGTTAATAATAAAAAGAAGGCATGTGAGTACATAGGAATTAAATCTTTATCTTATGAATTGGCGGAAGAAACTACGGAAGAAGAATTGCTTGCAATCATTGATAAATTAAATGCGGATGATTCTGTAAATGGTATTCTTGTGCAACTTCCGGTGCCCAAACATATTGATGAGGACAAAATTATTCGTGCGATTAGTCCTTTAAAAGATGTGGATGGATTCCATACTCAGAATGTCGGAGCACTTTGTATCGGACAAAAAGGGTATGTTTCCTGCACACCGGCGGGTGTAATCGAACTTTTAAAGAGAAGTAATGTATCCATTGAAGGTAAGGAATGTGTTGTAATCGGCAGAAGTAATATTGTTGGCAAGCCTATGTCAATTTTGATGTTGAGAGAAAATGCAACCGTAACAATTGCTCATTCCAGAACCAAAGATTTACAAGAGGTATGCAAGCGTGCGGATATTCTTATTGTTGCAATCGGCAAACCTGAAATGATTACTTCAGAATATGTAAAAGAAGGTGCTGTTGTAATTGATGTGGGCATCCATCGTAAAGAAGGAAAGAAACTTTGCGGTGATGTTTTATTTGATGATGTGGCCCCTCATTGTAGCGCAATTACCCCTGTTCCCGGTGGTGTTGGCCCGATGACGATTGCAATGTTAATGAAAAATTGTGTAGATTCGGTAGAAATCAGAAAATAAGATGTATTTGTTTGTAAAGAACGGAGAAATCAATGAAATGTCCGAATTGTAATCGGGAATTGAAAGAGGGGCAACTTTACTGTGAAGTATGTGGTGAAGAAATTAAAATGGTCCCCGAATTTGAACCTGAAATTGAAAATAGCATAGAGGAAACTTTATTAGGCTTAGCAGATATTATTAACGAAGAGGATGATGTTGTTAAGTCTAAAAGTGTTGTTTCAAAAGCGGATAAAAAGGAATCTTTTAGTATTTTTACGAAAGAAAACAAGAAAAACAAAGATGATTTTCTGATAGAAGATTTTCCGGATGATGAAGAACTTCTTGATGGAATAAAAGATGATGACTTATCAGATGAAAATTTTTGGGACGAAGAAGAAATTATTGCTTTTAAAGGTGATAGTAATATCGCAAAGGTATTTAAAGCATTTTGGTCCAGAAGTTTTTTGTCTAAAATGATTGTTTTACTTTCATCCGTTTTGATTATCGTTGTATTAGTTATGGCAACTATGGCAATCAGCCGTACATTGCGTGAAAATTCTTATCCTTATCAGGTTAATCAGGCATTAGAAGCTGCAGAAGCAAAGGATTACAATTCAGCGATTACTTATATGGAAAAGGCACTTACTATGGATTCTTCCGATATAGAAATGAAATATCTTTTAGCAGGATATTACGATCAAATCGGCGAGTCTGACAATGCAATTCTTGTGTTAAAAGGCTTGATTTGCGGTGATACAGAAACTGATATTAATACTTATACCAAAATGTTTGATATATATTCCAGAGAGGGGAATATTGTCGAAATTAGCAGAACTTTGTCAGAATGCGAAGATTCTGTTATTTTGGAACAGTTTCGTCAATATGTTGCCAATACCCCGGAATTTAGTGAACCGGGTGGCAGTTATGATGATGTGGTTCATCTTAAATTGACTTCAAATACAACCGGAACAATCTATTATACGGTTAACGGCGGAACTCCTGATACGTCCAGTGAAGTTTATACATCACCCATTTTTTTGGAATCCGGTTATTATACCGTAAAAGCAATATTTGTTAATTCATATGGTTTGGTTAGCGATATTATTTCACAACAATATGAAATCAATGTTACAGTGCCTGTGAAGCCTGTAATCAATGTACCTTCCGGTACCTATGATGTTCCTCAACTTATTACGGTTGAAGTTCCGGAAGGGTGTACCACATATTACACTACGGATGGCAGTATTCCTACAAGAGACAGTATTCAGTATAAAGAACCTATTTGTATGCCTTTGGGAGACTCGAAATTTACATTTGTTACTTACAGCGCAGAAAATGTTGCAAGTGAGCCGTCTATGGCAATGTATACTTTTAAAATTCCGGCGGATGCGACTGTGACTATGTCGGATGCGGCCTGTTTGATTACTGTTCATCGTTTTAATATGGGCGGATTAATGGATACACAAGGTCATTTGTCCACAATTTCAGGAAAATTGCTTTATATGTGTGAAGCTGCTGTTACCTTGGAAGACGATATTTATTATGTTGTTTATGAATATTATGAAGATCCAAACAGTTTATTAAGAACCAAAACCGGATTGATGTTCTGTATGGCAATGCATGATAATACCAAAATAGGTGTTCTTGAAATTGATACGGAAGGTAATTACTATCGTGTTATAAATGAAACAATTCCGCAGTAAGGCGGTTTATGATACAAGGAGGGTTAAAATGTATAAAATACTTGAGGCAAGAGAATTAGCAAACAGCATTTACATGTTTGTTGTGGAAGCAAAGCGTTGCGCAGCTTCCTGTGAGCCCGGACAGTTTGTAATTGTTCGTACAACTGAGGATGGAGAACGTATTCCACTGACAGTTTGCGACTATGACAGAGAAGCCGGAACGGTTACTATTGTTGTACAGACAATCGGTGCATCTACTTTAGAGATGAAAAACTATAAAGCCGGAGATTCATTCCACGATTTTGTTGGTCCTTTGGGTCAGGCATCTGAGTTTATCAAAGAAGATGCTGAAGAGTTAAAGAAAAAGAAAATTTTGTTCGTTGCCGGTGGCTTGGGAACAGCACCTGTATATCCTCAGGTAAAGTGGTTGCATGAAAAAGGCGTAGATGTCGATGTTATCGTAGGCGCTAAAACCAAAGATATGGTTATTATGGAAGAGGAAATGAAGGCGGTAGCAGGTAACCTTTATGTTACCACTGACGATGGTTCTTACGGCAGAAGCGGCATGGTAACCAAAGTCATTGAAGATTTATATGCAGAAGGTAAGAAATATGATGTCTGTGTAGCAATCGGACCTATGATTATGATGAAGTTTGTATGTCTTTTAACTAAAAAACTTGATTTACATACCATTGTAAGTATGAATCCCATTATGGTAGACGGAACCGGTATGTGTGGTGCCTGCCGATTAACTGTTGGTGATGAAGTGAAATTTGCATGTGTTGATGGTCCTGAATTCGACGGACATCTTGTAAACTTTGATGAAGCAATGAAACGCCAGCAGATGTATAAAACAGCTGAAGGCAGAGCGTATCTGAAAGAAAAAGAAGGCGATACACATCATGGCGGATGTGGAGTATGCGGAGGTGACAACTAATGAGCGTATTGGAGAAAGTACCTGTTAGAGAACAGGATCCGGCAGTCAGAGCAACGAACTTTGAAGAAGTATGTTTGGGTTATAATAAAGAAGAAGCAATGGAAGAAGCCGCAAGATGTATCGGATGTAAGAATGCTGCTTGTGTAAAAGGCTGTCCTGTTTCCATTGACATTCCCGGATTTATCGGTCAGGTAAAAGAAGGAAATATTGAGGAAGCATATAAAATTATTAATGAGGCCAGTTCACTTCCTGCAGTTTGCGGTCGTGTATGTCCTCAGGAGAGTCAGTGTGAAGGAAAATGTATTCGAGGATTGAAGGGCGATCCTATTTCTATCGGTAAATTAGAGCGTTTTGTTGCTGACTGGGCATTTGAAAATGATGTGCATCCTGAACCTCCCAAGGAGAAGAATGGTAAAAGGGTTGCGGTAATCGGTTCCGGTCCTGCGGGTGTAACTTGTGCCGGTGATCTTGCAAAAATGGGATATGATGTAACTGTATTTGAAGCATTACATGAACTTGGCGGTGTGCTTGTTTATGGTATTCCTGAATTCCGTCTTCCAAAGGAAAGAGTTGTTCGTAAGGAAATTGAGAATGTTAAGAGACTTGGTGTTAAATTTGAGACCAATGTTGTAGTTGGTAAGTCAGTAACTATTGATCAGTTATTGGAAGATGAAGGTTTTGAAGCTGTATTTATCGGTTCCGGTGCCGGACTTCCCAAGTTTATGGGTATTCCCGGAGAAAATGCGAACGGAGTATTCTCTGCAAATGAATATTTGACAAGAAGTAACCTTATGAAGGCGTTTAAGGAAGATTCCAAAACTCCTATTATGAGAGGCAAAAAGGTTGCTGTTGTAGGCGGCGGTAACGTTGCTATGGATGCTGCAAGAACAGCTTTAAGACTTGGTGCAGAAGTACATATTGTATATCGTCGAAGTGAAGCAGAACTTCCTGCCAGAGTGGAAGAAGTACATCATGCAAAAGAAGAAGGTATTATTTTTGATCTTCTTACAAATCCTGTTGAAATTCTTGCAGATGAGAATGGTTGGGTTTCCGGAATTAAGTGTATTAAGATGGAACTTGGAGAACCGGATGCATCAGGCAGAAGACGTCCTGTTGAAGTTGCAGGTAGTGAATTTGTAATAGATGTTGATGCAGTAATTATGTCACTCGGTACATCTCCTAATCCTTTGATTTCTTCTACTACAGAAGGACTTGAGGTGAATAAGTGGAAGTGTATTATTGCGGAAGAAGAGAATGGTAAGACCACCAAAGAAGGTGTTTATGCGGGTGGTGATGCCGTTACAGGTGCAGCTACGGTAATTCTTGCCATGGGTGCAGGTCGCGCAGGCGCAAAAGGTATTCATGAATTTTTATCTAATAAATAATATATAATACAGAAGGCAGGCATTTGGATGCTTGCCTTCTTTTCTTTTTTATAATTGTATGTTATGATTTATATGTATGTTTTATTGATATATATTGATGTATTTTCTTTTGTGAGTTGCAATTTAATATATATCATAATTTATCGGAAAATATGTAAAGTGAGGTTGTAAAAATGCCCTGGTGTCCTAATTGTAAAACGGAGTATAGAGAAGGAATTGAAATTTGTGCGGATTGCGGAAGTACATTGGTCAAAAGTTTAAATGAGGAAGAACGCGTTGATGAATCTTGTTCTCTTTTATTTGGTGATGAAAAACATGTAAAAATGATAGAAGAACATTTGCTTTTAGAAGGAATTTCATCTGCTTTTTCTGTAAAAACACAGCGTCTCAATGGTAAAAATCCCGGAGAACAAAAAGAACAATATGAATTGTTTGTATCTGCAGCAGAGCGTGAAGCAGCTGTAAAATGTGCGGCGGAGTTTATGCGTAGTACAAATCCGCAGGCGCTGGAGACAGCGCAGAATCCGGAAAGTTCACGTGTAATGACACGTAAAACAGAGCCTGTGAAAGAATTTAAAACGGTTGAAGAAAAACGTAGTGAATTGAAATCCAGCGGTATTATGCTTACGGCTTTTGGTGTAGCAGGCATTGTATTTATGGTGTTGGTAATTCTTGGTGTTGTACCCATTAATTTTGCCGGTTTTGGTGCGATTATCGGTTATTCCATCATGGGTATTTTCTTTGGTGCTTTATTGGTTTCCGGAATTATGTCATTCGTGAGTTTAAAACGTATGGGAAACGAAGGTGAAGAAGAGAAGGAGAAAATAAAAGCCTTGGATGATTGGTGTATGTCAAATCTCACCAAAGATATTGTTGAAAAAGCAGTTCCGGGTAATGTATCTGAAGATGAACAAGTTTATTTTGAACGTTTTGATTATATGAAAGAAGCAATTATGGATGCATTTGCAGACTTGGGTGATGATTACGCGGAATATTATACAGAAAAGAAATACAGTGAATATTTTGAGTAAAAATATTGTTAAGATATAAAATATCGTTTTATATGTGTTAGGAACCATAAAATGTATGGTTTCATCATAAAAAGAAAAAGGTGAGTAGTTTGAACATTACTTTGATTACCGTCGGTAAGATAAAAGAGAAATTTTACCGTGATGCGGTTGATGAATTTGTAAAACGATTAGGTCGTTATTGTAAAATTAAAATTGTGGAAGTGGCAGACGAAAATACGCCGAATCATGCACCGGAAGCCATAGAGGAGCAGATAAAAAATAAAGAAGGTGAGCGGATTCTAAAAAATATTTCGGATAGTATGTATGTTATTGCTCTCGCCATTGAAGGAAAGGAATTGTCTTCTGTTAAATTTGCAGAAAAACTGGAACGTATGGGTATTGAAGGGAATTCTGATCTTTGTTTTGTGATTGGAGGCTCTCTTGGTTTGTCAAAAGAAGTCTACAAAAGAGCGGATGAACTTTTGAGTTTTTCACCAATGACTTTTCCTCATCAACTGATGAGGGTTATTCTTTTGGAACAGGTATATCGATGTTTTCGCATTATGCATAACGAACCTTATCATAAGTGATTAAAAATGTAACTGTAATGTGTTTTGACATTATTTAGGTATGGAAAGTATCTTTTTTACGTAAAATGGGGGTGTTTTTATGAGAATGTATGATATTATCATGAAAAAACGTAATGGTGACGCTTTAACTAAGAAGGAAATTGATTTTTTGATTGAAGGTTATACCAAAGGAGAGATTCCGGATTATCAAATGTCGGCTCTTACCATGGCAATTTTTTTTAATAAAATGAATGCAGAGGAAACGTTAAATCTTACCATGGCTATGGCAAACAGCGGAGATATGCTTGATTTGTCTGCTATTCATGGGATTAAAGTTGATAAGCATTCCACCGGCGGCGTAGGAGATAAAACTTCTCTGGCATTGATTCCTATGGTTGCTGCAGTAGGTGTCCCTACAGCTAAAATGAGTGGGCGTGGTCTTGGACATACCGGAGGAACCATTGACAAATTAGAATCTTTTACGGGATTTCGTACAGATATTTCTACGGAGCATTTTGTTGATCAGGTGAATCGTATTGGAATTTCCATTATGGGACAGACTGCAGACTTGGCGCCTGCTGATAAAAAATTGTATGCCCTTCGTGATGTAACGGCTACCGTGGATAATATGTCACTGATTGCAAGTTCTATTATGAGTAAAAAACTTGCTGCAGGGGCAGATGCCATTGTTTTGGATGTGAAAACCGGAAGCGGCGCTTTTATGAAAAAAGAAGAAGATTCATTTGCGCTTGCCAAAGAAATGGTGACCATTGGGAACGGAGCCGGAAGAACAACAATTGCAGTTATATCCGATATGGATCAGCCTCTTGGAAGAGCGGTTGGAAATGCTTTAGAAGTTAAAGAAGCTATTGATACCTTAAAAGGTGAAGGTCCGGAAGATTTTAAGGAATTGTGTCTGACTTTGGGTTCTTATATGGTGGTTGCTGCAGGGAAAGCAACTGATAAAGATGAAGCCAGAGCAAAACTTGAGGAAGTGATTGCAAATGGTCAGGCTTTAGAGAAATTAGCAGAATTTGTGGAAGCACAAGGTGGGCGGAAAGAAGAAGTCTACGATACGGAACTTTTACCGAAAGCACAGTATATTGAAGAAATTGTTTCGGAAGAAGAAGGCTATATTTCCGGTATTGTGTGTGATGAAATCGGTATTTGTTCATTAATTCTTGGTGGCGGACGTGAAACCAAAGAAAGCGAAATTGACTTGTCGGTTGGTTTGGTTCTTCATAAAAAGAAAGGTGATTTCGTGAAGAAAGGTGATAGTCTTGCTACAATTTATGCTAATGATACGGATAAGTTAAATACAGCCAAAAAGCGTTTTCTTGCAGCGTATTCATTTACGGACAATGGATTTGAACCGGAGTCTTTGATTCGCGGTGTGATTGAGTAAAAAGTTCGAATTTTAGGTTATTGCAGTTTTTAACGGGGAAGATTCAAATGAAAAAAAGAAGTTTTATACAAAAAATAAAGTATCAATTTGATAATATTATGTCCAAAGGAACCATTGCACTTATTGGTCTTTTGTGTCTTGTGACGTTTGTAATTGTATGTATTGCAGGTGCTATTACGGTTTTCATCGGCATGGAGGGCGGAATTGCAAGTTCAATTTGGGTTAGTTTTATGCATGCTTTGGATCCGGGAACCATAACGACGGATTCATTGGAGAATATTCCATATGTTATTTTACAGACAATCGTAACTATATGCGGTATTTTTATCAGTAGTGTTTTGATAGGTATTATTTCTTCCGGTTTGGAACGTAAACTGAGTAGTTTAAGAAAAGGAACCTCGATTGTTATTGAAGACGGACATACGATTATTCTTGGTTTTAATGACAATATTTATACTTTAATCAATGAGTTGATCGGAGCCAATGAAAATCAAAAAGATGGTTGTATTGTTGTGGTTGGAGAAGAAGAGAAGGAAGTAATAGAAGATGCAATTGCAGCCAGATTTCCGGATACGAAAACAACACGAATCATTTGTCGAAGCGGATCACCTTGCGAACCGCATATTTTGGAACGCTGTTCAGCGGAAACGTCGAAATCTATTATAATTAACGAATATGATGACCCTAAAAGCATTAAAATTATTTTGGCATTGACATCTTATTTAAAGGATAAGGAATTAACACATCCGAACTTGTATTATACGGTTGCAATCAATGATGAACAGAATGTTGAAGCGGCAAGAATTGCAGGAGAAGGTCGTGCGGAAGTTATTTTTGCGAATGATGCAATTTCAAGAATTATTGCTCATACCTGTCGTCAGCCGGGATTGTCCCAGGTATTGGTTGAGTTATTTGATTATGATGGTGACGAATTATACTTTGAGGACATACCTTCACTCAGAGGTCTTACTTTTAAGGATACCTTAAATCGTTTTGATAAGGCTGTTGTATTTGGTATTCGAAATGATAGCGGTACCTATTTAAATCCACCTATGGATACTGTGATTACGGCAGAGGATAAACTGATACTTTTGGAAGATGATGATGGTTCTTTTGCTGTATCAGAGAATGTACCGGTAATTGAAGAAGACCTTATTATAAAAGAACTTCCGAAACAACGACTGGTTGAGACGGATGATTTGCTTGTTTTGGGAAGCAATCCTATGTTACCTGCAATCTTAAAGGAATATGATTGTTATGTGGATGATGGCACTAAAGTTGTGATTGTGTCGGATGAAGATTTGGACTTGTCCAAGGAACAGTATAGACACATTAATCCTGAAATAAGAAAAGAAGGCTTTGTAAACAGGGCCCGAATGGAAGAGATTTTAACGGAAGATTTGGATAATGTTTTGATTTTAAGTAATGTAAATTTGGATGCAGAAGAAGCAGATGCCAGAACTTTGCTTAGTCTGATTTATTTATGGGATATTATCAAAAAGAACAAGCATCGTGTATCCATTACCAGTGAAATGCGTAAAACGGTAAATCAACGTCTCGCAACGGGATCACGTGGTGATGATTTTGTAATTGGTTCTAATATTGTAAATCTTCTTATGACACAAATTGCTGAAAATCGTGAATTGACGGCTTTGTTTGAAGATATTTTGGATGAAGACGGTTCTGAATTGTATATGAAACCGATAGAAAATTATGTTTCTACAGATACTCCGGTAGATTTCTATACGGTTACGGAAAGTGCGTCCAGACAAGGTCATATTGCGGTTGGATACAAAAAGATTGTAAATGATGAAATGCTAATCGTAACCAATCCGCCAAAACAGGAAAAAATTACTTTTGTGGAAGGTGATCTTTTGATTGTAGTTGCAGAAGATTAATATAAAAAACCCCTTTTTGAGGGGTTTTTTATTGTGAAAATTATTTAAAACAATCTGAAGATAAATCCACACGAATCGCAGGTCTGATACCAAAACCTTCCGTGCCCACATAATATTTTACAATTACATCAGAATTATAACCATTGGATACCATATAGCATTGACAGGTTGAATCTTCCACCGGTTCACGTAACCACCAATAATATTCTTTGATATTATAAGTTGAAACATCAACATCATACCAATTACTGGTGTCCTGTTCCACAGCAACTAAAGTAGGTGATGTATATAACGACATATCTGCATCTTCAAACCAAACTAATTCATCTTTTGATAATAGAAATACACGGTCGGATGTAGTGATATATTCTTCATTTGATAATGAATTGGCAGATGTTTGCAGTTCTGTATAAAGGATAGCATCTAATTCTTCCGTAGAAAAATTACTTAAGAAGCCGGGTTCATTATGATATCCGTTATGTCCTTCAGACATTGCATTTAAATAGGGTGGTGTGCCGGTATATTCCACAACTTCTTTCTCGGAATTTAACCATGTTCTGATATTGGAGGTGCTCCAATCGTTGTTTCCGCGAATTTGAATCTGCGTTGAATAATCCGTTTCGGCAAATTTACTTTCTGACCAATATTCATTATTGTTATATGAATTATATGTTCCGCTTTCGGCAACATCATAGGCTTTCATTGTTATAATATCAGTAGAAATCAATATAGCCTCTTTGCTGTTCTCTGAGAGATTTAAAATTCTCCATTCAATCGGCTCGTTTAAATAGGAACCGAATGTAACGGTGTCCCCCAGTGCATATTGTGGTGTATAACTTTTTTTATTTATTATAAAAAGTATTGCCAATATAACAAATAACAGAAAAACGGCACAGATGATAAAAATAATTCCCTTTTTGCGCTTATTGGTTGATTTTTTGATGTTCACCGATGAATTATCTGTTTTATTAGTTGTGCCTGGAGTGGAATTTGGGTTTTCCGCGTTATCTTTTTCATATTCATTAATATATTTTAGAATTTTAGAAAAATCATATTTTTTCTCAGCAACAATCCATTGGTGTGTCATCAAAAAATATTCCAAAGATTTAGAAAGTTCCACATCTTCCAGTTTATATACCAAAATTGGAATTGAGCGACTGACTGCGCGTTCTACTTCACGAAGAACATGGGGCGAGGTGTTGGCATTTTTGGACATTAATAATATCATTGCGTCTGCATTGTTAATGCCGTTTATGATTTCTTCCGCGTATTCTTTGCCGGAGCGAATATCTCTTGGCGCAATAAAACAGGTGGAATGGTTTTTTTCGATAAAAGTACAGAGTTCCATAGCAATGGAAATGTCTGCTGAAGAGTGAGAAATAAATATATGCATAATAATTCTCCTAAAATGATAAAAACAAACAATAAATTATTTTGAATATTAAATAATAATTTTACACACTTTATCATAAAAAGAAAAGAGGGAAACACAGAAAATATACATAAACAAACATTTTTTCGCATATCTTCAATTATGAAAAAGAATAAACTAACAAATTTCCAGGAACAAAAAGAACAACTGGCCGACTTATTTTCCCTGCCTCATGATATTGTTTGCGGAGCAAGCAATGTATCCATTATCGGTTCTATGCGAGTCATTATTGAGAATTATAAAGGAATTCTTGAATATAACAGTGACATGATTCTGTTACAGGGAAAACAAAGTAAGATACAAATCACAGGAAATCGCTTGAAGGTAAGAAGTTACAATGAAGAAGAAATGGTGATTGACGGACGTATTGATGGCATTCTTTTTATAAAATAAAGGAGGTATCCTATGCATTTATTTTTGTCATTTTTACAAGGATATGTGCGTATTTGCATTCAGGGGTTCGGAGTAACCAGGTTTGTAAATATATGTAATAAAAGAGGATATCGTGTATGGGATTTGGAACAAAAAGAAGAATGCTATGAATTCAATATTTTAATTTGTGATTTTAAGAAAATTTATGATATTGTACGAAAAACCAAAGTAAAGGTAGTCATTGTTAAAAAATACGGACTGCCTTTTTTCTTTGCCCGGATGTCTTATCGTAAATGCTTTGTGTTGGGCGCTTTTGGTTGCTTTGCTACGTTGTTATACATCAGTCAATTTGTATGGGCAATTCAAATTGATGGTAATGTAAGCATTACAGATGAAATAGTGCTTGATTATTTAAAATCTAAGGAAATTTCCATTGGCTGCAAGTTAAATGATGTTGATGCGGATAGTCTGGAGAAAAGTTTTCGAAAAGATTTTGATGAAATCACATGGATTTCCATTGGTAGTGAAGGAACATCACTAACGATAGAAATGAAAGAGAGAGATGTAACAACATACGAAACATCAAATGAACTAGCTGCAAGTCTGTATGCTCCTCGTGACGGGACAGTGACTTCTATTGTGGTTCGAAGTGGTGTGGCTAAGGTAAAGAAAGGAGATTTGGTTACAAAAGGACAATTATTGGTAGATGGTGTAATTCCTGTAGTGAAAACGGATGGCACCATTTTGGATTATACACTTGTAAATGCTGATGCGGATATACAACTCAGTTATACGGAAACATATGAAGATTCCGTGTTGTTTTATCAGGAGGAAAAAAGTTATACCGGTAATTCTTTTAAGGAATATAACATTCGTTTGGGAAACAAATTATATTGTATGCACTGGTATTATCCAAAATATGAAAATGAAGAAGTCAGTGAATCTTTTTATCAGGTTCAATTGTGGGAATACTTTTATTTGCCTGTTTGGTTTGGGGTAAAAGAGCATAAAGAATATGAAATTATACGTGAAAAGAAAGATTTAAAAGTATTAGAAGCGCAATTATGTGAGAATTTAGACCTTTTTATGAAAAGTTTAGAAGAAAAGGGGGTACAAAATATACAAAAAGATGTTAAAATAAGTACTAGTGGAAGTATGCTTATTCTCAGAGGAGAACTATACCTTGTGGATTCGGTAATGCTGAGAGAAGAAATTGATCCTTCCATCAGAATGGAGTTTGTCAATGGCCAACACAATTCAGTTAACAATGGAGATGAGCACTGAACATATGCAGAATATTTTCGGTGAAAGAGATTCCTATATTAGGAAAATAGAAAATGATTTAGATGTTACCATAATTAATCGTGATGGTGTAGTCAAAATTACGGGTGATGAGTACAATGCTAAAAAAGCGGTACGCCTTTTGTCCGAATTGACGGAATTGTCGAAAAGAGGTAATACAATTAAAGAGCAAAATGTGGATTATGGGATTGCTATGACCAAGGAAGATAAGTCGGATGTGCTTCTTTCCGTGGATTCGGATTGTATTTGTCATACCATGAACGGCAAAGCAGTAAAACCTATGACTTTGGGCCAGAAAGAATACGTGGATGCTATCCGAAAAAATATGATTGTATTCGGACTTGGTCCTGCCGGTACCGGTAAAACTTATTTGGCGATGGCGATGGCGATTACGGCTTTTAAGAATGAAGAAGTAAGCCGTATAATCCTTACCAGACCTGCGATTGAAGCCGGTGAAAAACTAGGATTTCTCCCCGGTGATTTACAGAGTAAGATTGATCCGTATTTGAGACCGTTGTATGATGCTTTGTATCAGATTATGGGGGCCGAATCCTTCCAGAAGAATATGGAAAAAGGGTTAATTGAAGTTGCGCCGCTTGCATATATGAGAGGTCGTACCTTGGATAATGCATATATTATTTTGGACGAAGCCCAGAATACTACACCGGCTCAGATGAAGATGTTTTTGACACGAATTGGTTTTGGCTCCAAAGTAATTATTACCGGAGATATTTCGCAGAAGGATTTGCCGGTAGGTGCGCAGTCGGGTTTGGATGTAGCACTTCGCGTGTTAAAAGATATTCCGGATATCCAGTTCTGTCATTTGACCGGTAAGGATGTTGTTCGTCATCCTTTGGTTCAAAAAATAGTATGTGCTTATGATAATTATGAAAAAAAAGAAAAAGCACGTGAAGAACGAAGGGCTGCCCGAAACAGAGATAATACTAGAGAACGGCGCAGTGCCAAATAAATGCTAAGATTTTTTTAATGAATCATAAAGATGAAAGAAGGAAATTGATATGGTACAGATTAATTTCTGGGATGAAATCAAAGAAGAAGTAAATGATGAGGAACTTATGCTTGCACAGAAAGTGATTGAGCATGTTCTTTTGAAAGAAGGTTGTCCTTTTGATTGCGAAGTGAATGTTACAATGACGGATAATAACGGCATTTGGGCAGTGAATAAGGAATTTCGAGATATGGACAAGCCTACAGATGTTCTTTCTTTTCCGAATTGTGATTTTGAAGTACCTGGAGACTTTACACAATTTGATGATGAAGATGTGTATTATGACTGTTTTAATCCGGAAAATGATTCTTTTGTATTAGGAGATATTATGATTTCCCGTGATAAAATGAACGAACAGGCAGAGGAATACGGGCATGGCGTAACACGTGAATTTGCTTTTCTAATTGCACACAGTGTGTTACACTTAATAGGGTATGACCATATGGAAGAATCAGATGCAAAATGCATGGAGCAGAAGCAGACAGAATACTTAAATGAACTTGGTATTACAAGATAAAAACAAACGGGGATTTAATCAATGAGTGAACGTGCAAAAAAAATCAGAAACGGAATTGTAATTCAGGGAGGAATTCTTGCAGCGGCAGGAATTATTGCCAGAGCAATCGGGATTATCCGTAGAATACCGCTTACAAACATTATAGGAGATGTCGGTAACGGTTATTATGCGGCGGCCTATGAATTATATGCAATTATTCTTTTGTTGTCTTCATACAGTCTGCCTTTGGCAGTGTCTAAAATGGTGGCGGCAAGAGTCAGCAGAGGACAGTATCGAAATGCAAAAAAGATTTTTAAAGCATCGTTAGTGTTTGCAGGATTTTCAGGTGGAATTGCCTGCTTGATTGTGCTGTTATTTGCAGATTTCCTTGCGGGTTCCGTTATGGGTGAACCTATGAGTGCCACAGCCTTAAGAGTTCTTGCACCTACACTGTTAATTGTTGCGATTATGGGTGTGTTTCGTGGTTATTTTCAGGGCCTTGGAACTATGACACCGACGGCGGTTTCACAAATCGTTGAACAGATTTTTTTGGTGGTTTTTTCTTTGATCTTTGCTGATATTGCTTTTGGAAGAGGTGAATTATACGGCAATCTTATGATGAATGACCGTTATGCGCCTGCACAAGGTGCTGCCGGTGCAACATTGGGATGTGGGATTGGTGCATTAGCAGGTTTGTTGTTCCTGTTTGGTGTCTATATTGCTTCCCGCAGAAATATGATCAAAGCGGAACGCAAGGATGTAACCAAAGCAAATGAAGATTATGCATCTATTTTCAGAGTTTTAATTTTGACCATTGTACCGGTTCTAATTAGTTCGGTTATGTATAATGTTTGTGGTGTTTTGGATCAGATTATGTACAATCATTATATGCTTGCCAATGGTATGGAAGATATCAAAACTTTTAACTGGGGTGTTTACAGCGGTAAGTATAAAGTGTTAATCAATTTGCCGATTGCGTTAGCAAGTGCAATGTGTTCGGCTATTGTCCCTTCTTTGGCAGGCAGTTTTGCCAACAATGATAAGGTTAGTGCAAGAAGCAAGGTTGCTTCAGCAATACGCGCTACAATGATGGTAACCATACCGTCTGCAGTGGGATTGGCGGTACTTGGTAAGCCCATTGTTGATATGCTTTTTAGCGGCGAAGTTGATTTGGCAGGGCAGATGTTGTTGATGGGTACTTTATCAGTTATTTTTTATGCCTTATCAACGCTGGGTAACGGTATTCTCCAGGGAATCGGTAAGATGTATGTGCCGATTATCAATGCAGCTATTGCACTTGCCGTGCATTTGCTTTCTTTATGGGCAATGCTGTATTTTATGAAATTGGATATTATGGCTGTGGTGTTCTCTAATATTATCTTTTCACTGGTGATGTTTATTTTAAATCACCTTGCCATTCGTAAATTCATCGGTTATAAGCAGGAATTAATTAAAACATTTATCATTCCGTTACTGGTATCGGCTGTAATGGGTGGCGTTTCCTTTGGTATATATCATTTGTTCCTGTTATTCTTGCCGGTGAGTACAAGTTGCATTATTGCATTGCTTGTAGCGGTAGTAATTTATTTTATCGGAATGATTCTTTTAAAAGGTTTCCGTGAAAATGAACTGATGCGAATTCCTTTATTGGGCAGACCGTTAATTACACTGTTAAAAAGATTTGGTTTGATGTAATTGAATAATTTTTCCAAAAGAGGCGGATACTATAATCGTAAAAATGTGTAAGGAGACTTATATGAATCGATTATTTAGAATCTGCTTTCTTTGCGTAGCGGGCGCCTGTCTTTTTATGGCCGGAATGTGGTTTTCATCCTATTTATTTTATAAAAATGAAATAAAATTAGATGAAAAATATGCGATTGAATCAGAGACTTATGAAATGCCGTCGGAAACAAATGTGCCGGTGGTGGAAACCGTAGGAACGCCTTCTATTGATATGAATACGGAATTTGTGGTTATCAAGGAAAATCTTGTGACAGGTGATTCGGAAGAGATTATTGAAGAACTTCCTTCGCAGTTTGTAGGCATGGAACGATTGGAATTAGAGAAATTTTATGATGATTATGCCAAAAGTCCTGTATTAAAAGACAGAGAAGAAGGTTTTATCGGAGCCACCGTAGTCAGTTATTCGCCTGAAAAATTGGTTGTAAAGAAGATTTATGAACCGTTGCAATTACAAGATAAATTTTACTTGCGTGCAGAAGAAAACTATGTAGTTGTATATTATGGTGATAACAGTACGGTGTATATGTATACCAATATTTGTTTGGATGATTTGCCTGCGGAAACTAAAGTCGAGATTGAGGACGTAAAAGAAATTGAGAGTTATGAGAGTCTTTATTCTTTTCTGGAATCTTATACAAGTTAAAGCGAATACAGAATATTAGAATAAAAGAGGAATTATATTTTTGTATCAATGTACAAAGAAGCAACATAAGGATTATGGAGGCTTATTATGAAAAAAGTAGCGGTTATCGGTGCCGGTCCGGCAGGAATGACGGCTGCAATTACTGCAGCACGCAATGGCGCAAAAGTAACTGTATTTGAACGAAATAATATTGCGGGTAAAAAATTACTGCTCACCGGTAACGGAAGATGTAATTTTACAAATGTAGATATGCATACGGACTATTTTTCCGTAAAAGATGGAACGGATGCAGCTTTTGTGTTGGAAAGTTTGACGGCAAAGGATGTTTGCGATTTTTTTATGGATTTGGGTGTGCTTAACATTGAGCGTAAGGGGTGTTTTTATCCTTTTACGGGGCAGGCACAAACCATTCAGTCTGCTTTACTACAGGCGATGGAACATCTTGGAATTGAACTGATATATAATACATGTGTTGGTAAAATAGATATAAAAAATGTAGATACAGGTAGTTTGATTAAATCCGGTGAAGACATCAATGAAAATAACCATGAAAATATTTTCGTGATACATACAGACGAACAGAAATATGAATTTGATGCAGTAATTCTGTGTTGCGGCGGTAAAGCGGCACCGAAAACCGGTAGTGACGGTTTTGGTTATCGTCTTGCCAGAGGTTTTGGTCATACCGTATCCAGAACATATCCCGTATTGGTTCAATTAGTATCGGATGAATCAAATCTTAAAACGGTGGCCGGAGTGCGTTGTCAGGCAAATGTAACTGCATTGATAAATGATCAAAAGGTTGCAAGTGATTATGGCGAATTGCAGATGACGGAGTATGGTTTGTCTGGAATTCCTGTTTTTCACTTGAGTCGTTTTTTGTCCAAAGAAATTGAAGAGGGACAAAAATGTGAGGTTTCGGTTGATTTTATTCCGCAAGTTGCCATACAGGCAATGGATGGATTTGTATTAAAACGAATTGCGGATTTAAAGGGTTACAGGATAAAAGATATTTTGTCCGGGCTTGTACATAGTAAAGTGGCAGAATATGTGATGAAACAACGAAATATATCTGCCGATAGTGTTGTTGTGGAAGCCGATAAGGATAGAATTACGGAACTTTTACTTGCTATGAAAGAGTGGAAGTTTCATATAACAGGACACAAAGGCTTTGAGCATGCACAGGTAACCAAGGGTGGTGTGCTTTTAGAAGAAATAGATGTTAATATGGAATCTAAATTGGTAAAAGGCTTGTTTTTTGCAGGTGAAATGACGGATGTAGATGCCGATTGCGGAGGATATAATCTGCATTGGGCATGGGCAAGCGGAATAAAAGCAGGAGAAATGGCAGCAAAATGATACGTTTAAGTCAGTTAAAAATGATTCCCGGACAGGAAGATAAGTTACAGTATTACGTAGCAAAGGCGCTTACGGTCCGTGAAGATGAAATTTTACAACTGAATATTGTAAAAAAATCCTTAGATGCTCGTAAAAAACCTGAATTGTTTTGGATTTATACCGTGGATGCGGAATTAAAAGCATCTGCGAATTTTAAACGTGTATTTAAGAACAAAAATGTGGTTTCTGCACCGGATAGAAAAGAATACAAGATTCCCAAATGTGGTAAACAACCCATGAAATTTCCGCCTGTAGTGGTCGGTATGGGGCCGGCAGGACTGTTTACGGCCTATTTACTGGCGAAACGCGGATTTAATCCTATCGTAATTGAGCGCGGGAATGATGTAGATACCAGAATTCGTGATGTGGAAGATTTCTGGCAGGGTAAACCACTGAAAATCAATTCCAACGTACAGTTTGGCGAAGGCGGTGCCGGAACTTTTTCTGACGGTAAATTAAATACCGGCGTTAAAGATAAAGACGGAAGAAATCGTGCAGTGCTGGAAATTTTCTGTGAACATGGTGCAAAGGAAGATATTTTATATGACGGAAAACCGCATATCGGCACGGATATTTTGGCAAGGGTTGTTAAAAGTATGCGTGAGGAAATTATTTCTTTGGGCGGTAAGGTGCTGTTTGGGCATCAGTTTGTAGGATATGATACGGTTTCTGCTTCTGAACTTTACGAAGCGTCAAAAGAAAATAATGAAAAATTTATATCTGAAAATAATCAATGTTTGAAATCTGTGAAAGTAATGAATTTACAGGATGAAACTGTTTTTAGCATTGATACAAATGTAGTTATTCTGGCTATCGGTCACAGTTCC
Organism: Lachnospiraceae bacterium; assembly: GCA_045578965.1. Taxonomy (GTDB): domain Bacteria; phylum Bacillota; class Clostridia; order Lachnospirales; family Lachnospiraceae; genus UBA3766. The sequence goes on from JAZNLG010000131.1 coordinate 36,897, forward strand.
AGAGATACATATGAAATGCTATATGATAATAAACTTCCCATGGAATCGAAACCATTTGCAGTTGGAGTCCGAGTTGAGCATTCACAGGATTATATTAACAGAACCCAGTACGGTGAAGATTATGCAATACGTTATCCTAAGGCATTGCCCGCTTCTCCTTATAAGTTAACGGCAAGAGCAGAGGATGGGCGTGGTGTGTATTCATTCTGTATGTGTCCCGGAGGTTATGTGGTTAACGCTTCTTCTGAAGATGGGCGATTAGCAATAAATGGTATGAGTTACAGTGGCCGGAACGGTGAACATGCTGATAGCGCCATTGTGGTTGCTATAGATGAAAATGATTTCTGCAGCGACCATGTTTTAGCAGGGATGTATTTTCAGAGAGAATTAGAAAAAAGAGCCTATGAACTTTGCGAAGGTAAGATTCCGGTACAATTTTACAATGATTTTAAGGCCAATGTAGAGAAAAAAATCGATGATAAAAGTGAATCGCGAATGGAATGTAACATACCGAATACCTCATCTTTCTGTAACGAAGGAAAGCAAAGCAATTATGACGCAATGAATCATTCACTCAAAGGAGAATATACATTTGGCGATGTCAATACGATCTTTCCGGAGGCAATCGCTAAGGCGCTTGTTGACGGAATGGAGCAATTTGATGCAATCATTCCCGGTTTTGCGAAAGAGAATCCTTTGTTATGCGGTGTTGAAAGCCGAACTTCCGCGCCGGTACGCATCATAAGAGATGATTGTTATCAAACAAATATCAGAGGAATTTACCCATGCGGAGAAGGAGCAGGATATGCAGGCGGTATTACATCGGCCGCAATGGATGGTATGAAAGTCGCAGAAAGTATTATTGCACAGTTTAGTCCAAAGATATGATTGTTCAATATTGCTTGATAATCTAGACATTGTTGTAGTTTTGGGGTAAAATATATTATTTGGATGATAGTATTATTAATAATACAATATGTCTATATTAAAATGATTTTTGTATATAATTTTTTATGATTCATATCATAAAACGGAGGATAGAATGGAAACATTAAGAGAAGCAATCAAGGATAAAAAAAGAATTGTAGTAAAAATTGGTTCTTCATCTTTGCAACATCCTGAAACGGGTGATTTGGATTACAATAAGATGGAGGTTCTGGTAAGGGAACTTTGCAATATCCGAAACAGCGGTAAAGAAGTGGTACTGGTAAGTTCCGGTGCGATTTCTGTTGGGCGTAAGTCGGTACATCTTGAAAATGACAAGTCCGGTAAGGTATCCGTAAAACAGGCTTGTGCAGCAATCGGTCAGGCAAAGTTAATGATGATTTATCAGAAGTTTTTTGCAGAATACAATCAGGTAACCGCACAGGTTCTTATGACGAAGGATACCATCACCAATACAACAAATCGTGTCAATGCGCACAATACATTTTCGGAACTTTTGGAACTTGGGGTCATTCCTGTCGTAAATGAAAACGATACGATTTCTACTTATGAAATCAAGTTTGGTGATAACGACACTTTGTCAGCCATCGTTGCGGCCTTGATTGACGCGGATTTGTTGATTCTTTTATCCGATATTGATGGTTTGTATACCGATAATCCCAGAAGTAATCCGGATGCGAAGTTTATCGAGGTTGTAGAAGAACTCACCGACGATATTATGCATATGGGTAAAAGTGAGACCGGCAGCAAGGTCGGCACAGGCGGTATGAATACAAAGCTTCAGGCTGCCAAAATCGCCACAAGCGCGGGTTGCGATATGATTATTGCAAACAGTTCGGACATTCATATTCTTCACAGAATTATGGACGGCAGAAACTTTGGTACTTTGTTTAAGGCAAACCGAGATGAAGATTTTTATCTTGCGGATTATATTATGGGAATGAAGGAAGAGGCTTAAATTTTAGGCCGATTATGAAGAAGCAGAGGTTATATTATGGCAACAATGGAAGAAAAGATTGCTCGTATCAACGAGTTATATCATAAATCCCAGACAGAAGCGGGACTTACTCCCGAAGAAAGGTGCGAACAGCAGAAGTTGCGTGCAGATTATGTAGCAAGTGTTCGCGCAGCACTTCGAGGACAACTTGATAATATTGATATCGAGGAGAAAGACGGTTCGATTACGAATCTTGGTGAAAAGTTTGGGCAGAATAGCAACGGAATATTAAATTAATCAGTTTTATATTAAAAATGAGTTACAGGAGACAGTATGGATATTCTTTCACAGAAAAAAGAACTTCGTAAAGAAGCAAAATCATATCGTAAAAGTTTATCCGAAAATGACCGACTGGATAAGTCAAGTGCCATCATAAATAATCTTAAGGCATTAAAGGAATTTCAGACTGCGGAATTCATCTTAATGTACGCGTCCTTGCCGGATGAAGTTGAGACGTTAAGGTTGATACGTGAACTTGCAAAAGAAGGTAAAAAGTCAGTGTATTGCCCGGTAACACAAGGCGATGAGATGGAGTTTTACAGGATTTCATCTGTGGATGATTTAAAAGAAGGCAATTTTCATGTACTTGAGCCGGAACCTTTGAAAGAAAGGTTTTTAAATCTGCAGAATGATGTTGCATACTGTATGATTATGCCCGGACTTATGTTTGATAAATGGGGCAACCGCTTGGGGTATGGCAAAGGATATTATGACAAATATCTTGCAAGAGTACCTGGAGATGTGAATCTTACAACGGTTGCATTATCCTATGAAGCGATGGTAAAAGATGCAATTCCTGCGGAAGAAACGGATTGGCGTGCGGATTATGTGATAACGGAAACTTGTATATTTTAAGTGATAACTTGTGTTTTATTGATAGGGAGACAGGAGATATGCGCTTATCACCAAATGCTAAATTGATTAAGATTTTATACTTGATTGGCATGATTGTTTTAGCGGTACTTTTTATAATGACACCGGATATAGGCAAATCGGTTTTGTTTTATAAATTTGCCATAGCAATTGCGTTTTTAATCTGGGGAATTTTATGTTTTGCGTTGTTTGTAATCAATATTTTACTAAAACGCAGGGAATATAAGAGCGATCCGGATAATCAGGCGGATGATTTTGAAGATACGTTCCGTAAAACATTTGGTAATTTTGATTTTAAAGGGATTGCTACGTTGCTGTTTGGTATTTTATTGATTGGTGTAAGTGTAATTCAAATGCCGGATTGTATAAAAGATTTTAATGTCGGAACGACTGAAATTGTTTTGGTTAATACATCGGTAGAGCAACACAGAAGTACAAGCAGCAGGGGATTTAGTCGAAAATATTATTCATTAAAAGGAACGGAATTATCATCCGGTGAAAACTATAAATTCAGATTTGATCGTTTAAGTGAATCGGTTGTAAATGCACTAAATCATGACTTTACAAGAGTTGAAATGGTGATATATCCAAATACCAAAGTGGTTGTCGGTATGGAAATACATTGCACGGATAAAACAATTGTATTACCGGGAGAGCAAATCATTGCAAACGAAGATATTTCGGAAGAAAGCAAAGCAGAACCATTAAATTCGAAGGATTACGATTTGCCGGATTACGAAATTGGCAGCGATTATCGTGATTTTATGCAGGATATGAATAGTTATACATTTAGTAAGGGGTTCTGGTTGCGGCATGAAATTGTAACGCTGGATAATAGAGAATATATGCAGATTAAGGAGCAGGAATTGAGGGATGCTTATGACATTCCCGATAATTGCACCTATGCAATTTATTATAAATCTGAAATTGAAATGATAGTGGTTTATCAAAAAGAAAGTTTTGAAATTGTTGATGTGTTTGTGAGGGCTATTGAAGAATCATTATAATTATAATTAGGAGGGAATTATGTACCTTAAAGAATTAGGCAAAAAAGCTGCTGTGGCCAAATACGAAGTGCAGGTTTTAACTACAGAAGAAAAGAATAATGCTTTAAAAGCTGTTGCGGATGCTTTGGTTGCAAACACTGATTTTATCATAAAAGAAAATGCCATTGATTTAAAAAATGGTGAAGAGAACGGTATGCACGTAGGGTTACTTGACAGACTTCGTCTGACACCGGAACGTATTGCGGCAATGTCGGAAGGAATTCTGCAGATTATTGACTTGGAAGACCCGGTTGGTGAGGTTTTGGAGACAACAACAAGACCGAACGGCATGGAAATCAGCAAGGTACGTGTGCCGATGGGCGTAATCGGTATCATTTATGAGTCCAGACCGAATGTCACTGCGGATGCTTTTGCATTGTGCTTTAAAACGGGTAATGCGGTGATTCTGAAGGGTGGTAAGGATGCCATTAATTCAAATAAGGCCATTACGGATACTATTCGCGGTGCGTTAAAGAATGCCGGCGTGACGGAAGATGCCATTCTTTTGATTGAGAAGACGGATCGTGAAACTACAACTGCTTTTATGAAGTTGAATGATTACGTAGATGTGTTGATCCCCAGAGGCGGTGCGGGACTGATTCGTGCGGTGGTTGAGAACAGTACCATTCCCGTGATTGAAACCGGTACGGGAAATTGTCACGTTTACGTGGATGAATATGCTGATTTTGAGAAGGCATTAAATATTATTTACAATGCGAAAACCCAGCGTATCGGCGTATGTAACGCCTGCGAATCCCTGGTTGTGCATGAGAAGGTAAAGGATGCATTTTTACCGCTTTTGGCTGAAAAATTAGCACCTGCCAATGTGGAAATCAGAAGTGATGCTGCTGCCAAAGAAGTGTTAAAAGACAGCGTAGATGCAACCGAAGAGGATTTCTATAAGGAATACCTGGACTACATTATTTCGATTAAGACCGTTGCGAATGTAGATGAAGCGATTGCACACATTAATGAGCACAATACAGGACATTCTGATTGTATCGTTTCAGAGAATGCC
>JAZNLG010000132.1:0-2915 GCA_045578965.1 Lachnospiraceae bacterium
AAATTCTCGGGAATATTTACTGTATAATTCTTTTTAAAATCTTCGTAGGAATCAAACTGAATCCTAGGTAAAAACTTTTCTAACATTTTATCTCCATTCCATGCTTTGTACGCATAAACCTTACTCCGCAATCATGGTTAAAAAGGTCGCAGGCGTATCCCCGCCGCATCTCTGTCCATGAGGGTATGTAGGGTTAAAATAAATACTGTCTCCTTTTTCTAAAACGATATCCTGGTCACCAAAGGTGACGACGACAGTACCCTCTAACACCAAGTTAAATTCTTCCCCCTTATGAGATACGAGATCTGCTTTTTTATCGGAAGGATCCAAAGTTACCAGGAACGGCTGCATAATCGTATTTGCATAATGATAAGCCAGATCCCTGAATTCATAACCCGGATATCTGTCAGCCTTCTGGCCGTTTCCGCCACGTACGACCTGATAAGTTTTCAACTTAGCAGATACACCTGTAAGGATTTCTGAAAAATCCACTTTATATAATTTGGAAAGCTGATAAATTACGTTAATGGGAATATCTTGACCGTTGGCTTCGTACTGCTTGTACAAATCCACGCTGATACCAAGTTCCTTCGCAATTTCCTCTTCCGAATAATCACAAATTTCACGAAGTTCTTTAATACGCAGGGCGATTTCTCTGATTTCGTCCATAGTTAACCTCCTTAAAATAAAGATGAAAGAGTCGCTCGCGACTCTTTCTGCGCCCGAGCAGACACGCCAGTGTAACTTCCTCTCTGCGAGGTGCGCATATCTGCGAAGCATTTCCATATGCAAATATGGAAATAGAGAATCGCCAAAAAAACGATTCCCATTCCGATAAAAATCTTTTATGATTCCATACCAATCTTTAATGCTTCCTGATTCAAGCCAAGCATTGCTGCCTTCTTTGCAGGAATCACTTTCTGGATACCTTTATCCAAAGCTTCTTTCGTGCAGAAGCCCACTTCCTTGAACATTTTACCTACCAAAATAATGATTGCGCAGCCTTTTAAGCCCTTTTCATCTGCAATCTTGGTAGCGTCAATGTAGTATACATTTACGTCTGTACGTTCTACTTTCTTGGAAATCATAGAACTGTCCACAAGGATTGTACCGCCGGGTACAACAGCGTCTACGAACTTATCCAAAGAAGGAAGGTTCATTGCGATTAATACATCCGGCTGTGTTACCAAGGGAGAACCGATGGATTCATCACTGATAACAACGCTACAGTTACAGGTACCGCCACGCATTTCGGGACCGTAGGAAGGAAGCCATGAAATTTCCTTATTGTCCATAAGTCCTGAATATGCAATTGTCTTACCTGCGAAGAGGATACCCTGGCCGCCAAAGCCTGCCAATAATACGTTTAATGTCTTGCTCATTATTTGTCTCCTCCTTCTGCATCAATATCTTTGTATACACCGAGAGGATAGTACTCAAGCATATTTTCACGAAGCCACTTCATAGACTCTTCCGGAGTGAGCCCCCAGTTAGTAGGACATGTTGATACAACTTCGATGATTGAGTAACCCTTCTTGTCAATCTGGTTCTGGAAACCTTTCTTAATTGCTTTCTTCGCAATGTTTACGTTCTTTACACTGTCAACGGTTACACGCTGTGCAAGTGCTGTACCGCTTAAGGTAGAGAGCAATTCACATACACGGATGGGATGACCTGCTGTAGAAGTATCACGTCCGTAAGGTGAAGTCTGTGTAATCTGTCCGGGAAGAGAGGTAGGTGCCATCTGACCGCCTGTCATACCGTAGATTGCATTGTTGATAAAGATAACGGTAATGTTTTCACCACGTGTTGCAGCGTGTACGGTTTCTGCCATACCGATTGCTGCCAAGTCACCATCACCCTGATATGTAAATACTACGTTCTCGGGAACTGCTCTTTTAATACCTGTAGCAACTGCGGGAGCACGACCATGTGCAGCCTGCACCATATCACAGTTAAAATAATTGTAACTGAATACGGAACATCCTACGGAAGCAACACCTACGGTCTGTCCTACTACTCCTAACTCATCTAAAACTTCTGCAACCAAACGATGTACGATACCGTGTGTACATCCGGGGCAGTAATGAAAAGGCACATCTGTTAATGCCTTGGTTTTCTCAAATACAACAGCCATGATTACATCTCCTTTCCTGCAAGTGCGCGAATCTGATCAAGTACTTCAGCAGGTGTAGGGATTACACCACCGGTACGACCAAAGAATTCAACGGGCTTTCTGCCGTTTACTACAAGACGCACGTCATCAACCATCTGACCCATGTTCATTTCCACGCAAAGGAATTTCTTTGCGGTAGGAACAACCTTTTCGATTGTTTTGTCAGGGAAGGGCCATACAGTAATAGGACGAATCATACCAACCTTGATGCCTTCTTCTCTTGCAGCTTTGATTGCACTTCTTGCCACACGTGAAGAAGCACCAAATGCTACTACTACGATTTCAGCATCTTCTGTCATAAACTCTTCCGCACGCTGTTCTTCGGCTTTGATTTTCTCGTATCTTTCATAACGTTCTTTTACGAGATCTTCAAGCACTTCGGGTTCAATGTATAATGAATTGATAATGTTCTTTTCTCTCTTATTCTGATGTCCGTTGGTTGCCCAAGGCTTCTCAGCAATTGCTGTATCTTTCTTCTCGGGGAACTCAACAGGTTCCATCATCTGTCCCAACATACCGTCTGATAAAATCATGGAAGGTACTCTGTACTTCTCACCTACTTCAAAAGCAAGGGGAACGAAGTCTACCATTTCCTGAATGGTGGAAGGTGCTAAAACGAACATCTGGAAGTCACCATGTCCCAAGGCCTTGGTTGCCTGCCAGTAGTCTGACTGCGAAGGCTGGATACCGCCGAGACCGGGGCCGCCACGCTGTACGTTAATAATAAGTGCGGGTAAAT
>JAZNLG010000133.1:0-4660 GCA_045578965.1 Lachnospiraceae bacterium
GCTACGATCCGACTTTAAAAATTTTAGGAACAAAAAAGGTTAAAATCAATGCAATTGCGTATCCGGGAATTAAAAGCCATAAAATAGAAATTCCGGTCAAAACACGAATCATGGCAAGTCCGACAGAGGCTGCCACACCGATGGATAAACTGGTTCCCATAGCCTTAGCTGAAATGGCACCGGAAGTAATTTCTTCTACCTGTTTGGTAAGAACGAATACTGCGGGTTCCGCCAATACGATGAAGTAACCGATAATCATACCAATCGGAATAATAATCCATGCATAGGGCAGGGATGCCATTGTCTGGCCGAGGTAATTACCAGCGGGCATAAAACCAACGTTTACGCCGGTTAAGAACAATACCAAACCGATATAGGTATATGCCAGGCCGACACAGATTTTAATTAGGGTACGCTTGTTGATGTCCCTTGAAATCAACTGAAAAATTCCGAAGAAAATAATAATTGGCAAGAGGGAAAGTGAGATTTCCATCATATATGTGGGGATTTCGCCTGCAAACAGTTTCCACAGAACTACAGTGTCTGTAATGGTAGGTATCGCCTCGGATACCTGTTCTGTTTGTTCCGGTTTAAAAATCAAACTTAAAATCAATACGGCAAGAATCGGTCCGATGGATGACATGGATACAAGACCGAAACTGTCATCTGCAGCATGCTTATCGCTTCGGATTGCAGAAACACCCACACCGAAAGCAATGATGAAAGGAACCGTCATAGGACCTGTAGTTACACCGCCTGAGTCAAATGCAATGGCAAGGAAATCTGCCGGGGCAAACATGGCCAATCCGAATACAATGATATAAAAGAATACCAGGAGAAATGATAAAGGTATTCCAAAAAGCATACGCATAACGGCAAGTACCAAAAAGATTGCAACACCAAGGGCTACGGCCAATATCAGTACCAGATTCGGAACGGAAGGAACCTGCTGCGCAAGTACCTGTAAATCCGGTTCGGATATTGTAATAAAGAAGCCCATAACCAGAGTGATAAAGATAATCAGGAATAAATTTTTGGACTTGGTCATAATGGTACCCACACGTTCGCCAATGGGCGTCATGGAGAGTTCCACACCTACGTTAAAAAACAACATTCCGATTGTTAAAAGGACAGCACCTACCAAAAAAGTCATTAATATTCCGGGTGGAATGGGCGCAATCGAAAAACATAAAAGCAAAACGATAATCAAAATCGGAAAAACTGCTTTTAAGGTTTCTGCCATTTTTTCTTTGAATTTGGAACGCATAAATTGCAATGAAATTTCCACCTTTCTTTTATTTCTGCGTCGCATTCAGCGTCGCTTGTTTTTCTCTACGCGAACATTATAACATATTTTAATACAAAGATACGGTAAAAGTTTGTTTCCTTTCACCGAAATTATTGACAAAAAACAATGAGAAAACTATAATTTTGTTATTGAAAATGACCATCCTTCTAAAATAAAAACTATAATTCGATGGCCTTGAAGGGAGATAAAATGGCAAAATATTTTCAGCCGGAGATTGAATGCGCTTCATTAGACGAGATGCGTGCAATCCAGAATGAGAAACTTGTAAAACAGGTAAAACACGTATATGAGAACGTGGAATATTATCGAAATTTAATGAATGAAAAAGGTGTAAAACCCGAAGATATCCGGTCAATTGATGACTTACATAAGTTACCCTTTTTAACAAAGGCAGATTTAAGAGATGCTTATCCTTACGGACTTTTGGGTGCAGACTTAAAAGACTGTGTGAGAATTCATTCAACTAGCGGAACGACAGGACGTCGCGTGGTTGCTTTTTATACTCAGAATGATATTGATATGTGGGATGACTGCTGTGCAAGAGCCATTACAGCGGCAGGCGGAACCAACGAAGATGTGTGTCAGGTTGCATATGGCTATGGCTTGTTTACCGGTGGTTTTGGATTAAACGGCGGTTCTCAGAAGGTAGGTTGCTTAACACTTCCTATGTCTTCCGGTAATACGGAGCGTCAGATTCAGTTTATGCAGGATTTACATTCTACCATTATTTGTTGTACACCTTCGTATGCGGCATATATCGGTGAAACCGTAAAAGAAATGGGACTGAAACCCGAAGACCTTGATTTGAAAGCAGGTATCTTTGGTGCAGAACCCTGGACAGAAGAAATGCGTCGTGATATCGAGAAGTCTCTCGGTATTAAGGCATATGATATTTATGGTTTGACAGAAAGTACCGGACCGGGCGTTGCATTTGAGTGCGAAGAGCAGACCGGTATGCATATTAATGAAGACCACTTCCTTGCAGAAATCATTGACCCTGAAACAGGAGAAGTACTTCCTGAAGGAAGCAAGGGTGAATTGGTATTTACCAACCTTGACAAAGAAGGTTTCCCCCTTCTTCGTTACCGTACAAGAGATATCTGTATTCTTTCCAGAAAGAAATGTTCATGCGGACGTACTTTGATTAAGATGGCAAAACCTATGGGTAGAAGCGATGATATGATGATTATCCGTGGTGTTAACGTATTCCCTTCACAGATTGAGACCGTTCTTCTGAAAGAAGGTTATACTTCAAACTACTTAATCGAAGTTGACCGTGTAAACAATACCGATACCTTGGATGTATCTGTTGAACTTGCACCCGATCAGTTTACAGATACCATGAAGGATTTGGCTGCAAAAGAAAAATCTCTGGCAAACGCAATGAAGATTATGCTTGGTGTAAATCCTAAGGTACATCTTGTGGCACCTAAGACCATTACCAGAAGCGAAGGTAAGGCTGTCAGAGTAATCGATAGAAGAAAGCTTCATGATTAAATAAAAGGGGGTTTTAAGAATGAGCGTAAAACAGATTTCTATTTTTATTGAAAACAAAAAAGGCAAGCTTGCACAGGCAACCAAGTTTATTGCAAGCCATAATATTAACTTAAGAGCATTGTCCATCGCAGATACTCAGGATTTCGGTATTCTTCGTATTATTTGTGAAGAACCCGACAAAGCGAACGAAGTATTAAGAGAGGGCGGATTCCTTACCACAACTACCAAGGTACTTGCAGCACCGATTTCCGATGAACCCGGAAGTCTTGCATCTATCCTTGAAGTGCTTTCTGAATCAAATGTTATGGTGGAATATACCTATGCTTTCCTTTCCGAAAAGCACGGCGCATATATGATTCTTCGTGTCGATGACAATCAGATGGCAGCCGCAGCTTTGGCAGGTGCAGGCATTAAGACTGTGGATCAGGCTGATTTATTTTAATTCTTGACAAATGGAAAAAATTAACTTACACTTGAAGCAAGTTATGAGGGAGTAATCAGTACATTTTGTCAAATGTATTGTAATTATCGTCAATACGGTGCGTATATTGCACCCGGTAATACATGAAATGGTGAGACTCACAACCGGCAGAACGCCGGTAGTGGGTCTTTATTTATTTGTTGCACGCAAGAGAAAAGAAAGCGACTGCGAAGCAGGCATTTTCTTTTCTTGGTGCAACACTGACAAAATCAGTGAGTGCATAGCACGGCAGACGCGAAGCGGCTGGATTTTGGAAGTGATACAATAGTGGTGCGAAGAGTGCGCACGCAAGAGAAAAGAAAGCGACAGCGATTATGGAGGATCAAATATGGACAACAAAACAGCATTAAAACTCGCGAAGAAGTATATTAAAAGAAAGCCCATACCCAGTAGTTTGGAGAAGGAATTTAAGAAACAAGGATTGTGTGATTTGTTACCGTCGGTTTATCAAAGAACTGCTGAATTATTACAAGACAATAAAAATGCAAGTGTAGCAGTGATGCAACATTTAAAACAAATTCTTCCAAGCATCGCCTTTTATGAAGCGCTTCTTGCGAAAGAAGGAAACCAAGAGAGGGCACTGGCATTATACGAAGACTGGTGTTTTATCAAAATAAAGAAAATGGCCAAAATAATTTCTGTGACAATGAAAATTCCGGGTTTATATAAAAAAGCACCGAACATAATGCGTAAAATGTTGGATAGTATGTTTGGAGAAAAGGCAGGATTTCAGTATTGTGAAAAGGAAATCCGGAATGGTTTTGCGGTAGATATGACAGTTTGTCCTTATGTCGTGACCTGTAATAAATACGGTTGTCCGGAAATTGTACAGTTCTTCTGTAAAAGTGATGACATTACATACGGTAACATGCATCCGAAACTTATCTGGGGCAGAACGAAAACCCTGGGAATGGGTGGAGAATGTTGTGATTTTAATTTGTATATAAAAGAAGATTAATTAAATTTTACAAATAAATAATCATATAGATTGAAAGATGGGAGAATAGGAATATGTTACTTATTATTGAAGGTTTAGTTATGTGTTTTATTTTATTGATGATTTGCGTTGTGGGGACTGCAAACGGACCGGTTGGCTGCGTATATTTTTATGAACCGGAAGTGCAGGAGAGAGTTGTGGAACTTGGACTAACAACCAAGGCAAAGATTAAAAAAGATTATGCATTGGCCGGTGTATTCCTGTTTGTTCCGATTCTGGTATTTATTCCTGCGATGGTATATTTTATCAATGGTGCAAGAGGATTTATGGATATATTCGTACAGATTACCATTATTTTAATGATTGAGGGCTTGTTTGACCGATTCTTTATCGACTGGTTTTGGGTTGGTAAAACCAAGGCATGGTTAATTCCGGG
>JAZNLG010000134.1:0-16852 GCA_045578965.1 Lachnospiraceae bacterium
GAGCAGATGATTGCAGACCGTCAGGCAGCAAGAAAGGCTAAGGATTTTGCCAAGGCAGACGAAATCCGTAACAAACTTCTGGAAATGGGAATTGTTCTGGAAGATACAAGAGAAGGAGTTAAGTGGAAACGTGCATAGCGAGAAACTCTTTTTGGATAAAATAAAAGAAGAATTCGGGCTTGGGGAAGTGGACATCAGAACCTATTCCCCGCTGACCCTGGCTTTTATCGGGGATTGTGTGTACGACCTTGTGATTCGCAGTATCCTTGTAGGCGAAGGAAACCGCAACGTAAATGGTTTACATAAAGATAAGAGCAACCTTGTAAAAGCAGAGACACAGGCGCAGATGGCGGAAAACTTGAAAGAGCATCTGACAGAAGAAGAAGCAGATGTGTATAAAAGAGGTCGTAATGCCAAAACCGTGTCTCATGCCAAGAATGCGGGAATTGGTCAGTACCATAAGGCTACAGGTTTTGAGGCGTTGATTGGTTATCTTTATCTGAAGGGTGAAGAAGAACGGATTCTTGAATTGATTAAACTGGTTTTGCCCAGGTAAATGTTTAAACTTTTATGGTCTAAATGTAAATTAACGATGAGTATATAATTCCGAAAAACAGGAAACTTGGATTCTCGGGATTGGGAAGAATAGAAAGCAGGTAACAAATGGGATATCATGAATTTACAATAGAGGGCAGAAATGCCGTAATGGAAGCCTTCCGTTCCGGCAAATGTATAGATAAGTTGTTCGTGTTGGACGGTTGTCAGGACGGCCCTGTTTTAAGCATCAAGAGAGAGGCAAAAAAGCAGGATACGGTTATACGTTATGTAAACAAAGAACGCTTGGACCAGATGTCGGAAACTGGAAAACACCAGGGCGTGATTGCCTATGCGGCAGCCTATGATTATGCCGAGGTAGAAGATATTATGCAGTCAGCCAAAGACAAGGGCGAAGACCCTTTTATCTTTCTGTTGGATAACATTGAAGACCCCCATAATTTAGGTGCTATGATTCGTACCGCACATTTGGCAGGAGCACATGGAGTTATTATCCCCAAAAACAGAGCGGTAGGATTGACGGCTACTGTTGCAAGAACTTCGGCAGGAGCGCTTAATTATCTGCCGGTAGCCAAGGTAACCAATCTTGCCAAAACCATAGAAGATTTAAAGAAAGAAGGTCTGTGGTTTGTCTGTGCAGATATGGGTGGTACGGTAATGTATGACCTTAATTTAAAAGGTCCCATCGGGCTGGTAATCGGTAGCGAGGGCGAAGGTGTCGGCAGACTTGTAAAAGAAAAATGTGATTTGATAGCATCCATTCCCATGAAGGGACAAATTGATTCATTGAATGCATCAGTAGCAGCCGGTGTTCTTGCATACGAGATTGTAAGACAGAGATTGCAGTAAGCAATTTAAAATTGGAAAAAGGGAAGCCGTTAAGGCTTATTAATTGTGGAAGGCAGTGTTCGAATTACAATTTTGGGCAAGATATATTGCAAGGAGTTAGTATGACACAACGATATGAGGAGTACAGCGATGAGGAACTCATAGAGCGTCTTCGTGACGGCGAAGAACGGATTATGGAGTATCTGATGGATAAGTACAAAAATCTTGTACGCAGTAAAGCAAAGTCTATGTATATTTTGGGAGGAGATACCCAGGATTTGATTCAGGAAGGTATGATAGGACTATTTAAGGCGATTCGCGATTATGATTCCGGCCGGGATGCATCCTTTTTTACGTTTGCCCAACTTTGTGTATCCAGAAATATTTATTCTGCGGTACAGAAGTCCGGACGAAAGAAGCATGCACCATTGAACTTTTATACCTCGATATACGGTTCTGAGACGGGAAGAGGTGCAGATAGTTCTTCCGAATCCGGATTTTTTGAAGGAATGGAATTGATGGCAGAAGGAGAAGCATCTAATCCGGAAGAAATTGTAATCGGACAGGAAAATATGGAACTGTTGCAAAAGTATATTGAAGAGGAACTGAGTGTTTTCGAAACGCAGGTTTTGGAATTGCATATTACCGGAATGGGTTATGTAGAAATTGCCAAGGTTCTCGGACGTGACGAAAAAGCGACGGATAATGCGTTACAGCGAATACGCACAAAACTAAAGAGATATATGCATAAATAAAAGAATCCAAAATTAACAAATAGATATTATGTAAACCAAAACCGTGTTTTGTACGGTAAAAATATCATAGGAGGCAACACAATGATCAGAGTAGGAATTTTAGGTTACGGAAACTTGGGAAAGGGAATTGAATGTGCGGTAAAAAATAATCCTGATATGGAATTAAGAGCAGTATTCACTCGTAGAAATCCCAAGGATGTTAAAATTATGACAGAGGGTGTGAATGTATATCATGTAGATGATGCTGTCAGTAAAAAGGATGAAATTGATGTGTTAATCCTTTGTGGCGGAAGTGCTACGGATCTTCCGGAACAAACGCCGGAGTACGCAAAGTACTTTACCGTGGTAGACAGTTTTGATACTCATGCAAGAATTCCCGAGCATTTTGCAAATGTAGATAAAAATGCCAAAGAAAACGGAAACATCGCAGTGATTTCCTGCGGTTGGGATCCGGGAATGTTTTCTTTAAATCGTTTATACGCCAACGCGGTTTTACCGCAGGGCAATGATTATACGTTCTGGGGAAAAGGCGTGAGTCAAGGCCATTCTGATGCAATCAGACGTGTGGAAGGTGTAAAAAACGGTAAGCAGTATACCATCCCTGTGGAGGAAGCATTGACCGCTGTCCGTAATGGCGAAAATCCGGAACTTACTACCAGACAGAAACATTTGAGAGAATGTTTTGTGGTTGCGGAAGAAGGTGCTGATAAGGCTCGTATTGAGGCAGAAATTAAAAATATGCCCAACTACTTTGCAGACTATGATACAATTGTTCATTTTATCTCAGAGGAAGAATTACAGAGAGATCACGCAGGTATTCCTCATGGCGGTTTTGTATTCCGTACCGGCAAGACAGGATGGAATTTGGAAAACAATCATGTAATTGAATACAGTTTAAAACTGGATTCAAATCCTGAATTTACCGCATCTGTTATTGCGGCTTATGCAAGAGCTGCGGTGAAGATGCAGAGAGAAGGTATGTCAGGTTGTAAGACAGTATTTGATATTGCACCTGCATATTTAACGCATTTAAGTGGTGATGAAATCAGAGCACATCTTTTATAAAATGATTAAGTATTCCGAAAGCAGAGGTTGCGGGAGGTAAGGTCACGGGTCCGATTCCCGTTAGCAACTGTTTTCGGGAAATGCCGGATATAAAACGGTGTAAAATTCTTTTTTATCATTGACAAAAGGATTGGCGGTGTGGTAATATAGCACACGGTGACACAATCACTTGCTGCTATGGCTCAGTCGGTAGAGCGTCGCATTGGTAGTGCGGAGGTCACGGGTCCGATTCCCGTTAGCAGCTGTTAAAACACTCTTTTGATAAGGGTGTTTTTCTTTTTTTGAAAAATATATTCGCAAAATGGAGTAAATGAAAGATAGTATGGATATTAAATAAAGTTTTATAAATTTACTTGATTAGCGTGGTAAAAACGTGCTATTATAGTTTCGTAGTATGTTTTTTTACAAATGAATGTGTAAAATGAGGAGGATAAGAAATTGTTTTGTACAGAATGTGGAACAAAATTAGATGATTCGGCTGCTTTTTGCACCAATTGCGGACATCAGATAGCAAATGCAGCAGTAGCAAGTGAAGCGGTTGCTACACCCGTAGCGGAACCTGCACAGGCAGCAAACCAGTCAATGTATACAGAACCCGCACAGCAGTCAATGTACACAGAACCTGCACAGCAGTCAATGTACACAGAACCCGCGCAACAGTCAATGTATACAGAACCTGCACAGCAGTCTATGTATTCGCAACCTATGGATCAGACATCCGGTGCGGCAGCAGGTATGGCTTACGGAGCAACACAGGGAGCGTATGGAAACGCCCAGGATATGTATGGTTCGCAGAATGCATACGGAACTCAGAATACATACAATGCACAGAATGCTTCTTATAATTACAATGCAACACAGCAGCCTCAGAAGAAGAAAGGTAAAGGTTGTTTGATTGCAGCGCTGATTGGTGGCGGTATTTTATTATTGGGTATTATCTTGGTAATCGTGTTAATTATTATAGGTGTAGCAGCAATCGGTAGCGAAGATGAATATACTTATGATGATGATTATTCATATGATTATGACTATGAATATTCATACGATTATGAGGACTCTGATGTTCCCAGTGAATTAGATGAAATGATGGATGAATCAAATGACTATGATTACGATCCGGTAACAGAGTATTACGGTGTAGAGGACATTTATGGATATTGGGAAGGTTCATCTACATTGATTAGTGTTTCCGGAGCAGCAGAAATGCAGGCATATTTAGAAGATTTAATCGGACGTCCTTTGACAGATGATGAAATTGCAGGTCTTACCGGTGAGTCAGCAGAAACAGCATATTTCTGGTTGGATATTTTTGAATATGATGGCTGGGATGGTTTCTGGGATATGGAATTGGATATGGGAGATTACTTCCAGATTGAACCGTTAGATACCTATGATGCGGTTACTTATGATGACTTCGCAAATGATGATTACAGTGACGCAGTCATTGAATTGGATTCTAATAATTGCTTTGAAATTGAGATTATGGAACGCGATCCTTTGGGTGAGTATGGTTGTCAGTTCTTTGATGCATATGATTATGATGTGCAGGAAGATGATGTGGCAAATGATGGTGCATATGGTTTCACAATTAGTGGTCAGGTTGTGGAAGGAAGCAACGGTCCTGCAATCGAAGGTCAGCTTGTAATTATGTTCCAGTACGGAAATATGGCAGAGCCTTACGGTATGGCATATGAGTTTGTATTAACAGATTGCTACGTATACTAAAAGCAATGAAATAATGATGATATTCAGAGCGGCTCTTAGAGACTATAGGAGTCGCTTTGTTTATGCAAAATATACGTTTTAAAAAGATATTATCAATAATTACAGGAGGTATTATTATGAAACCGGTAAATCCGAATGCAACCAAAGAAGCAGTTGAATTGCTGGAATATTTGTATAAAACGGTGGAGGACGGTAAAATAATTACCGGACAGCATACGCAGACCAACCCGATGGAGGAAGTAGAATATATCTATGAAGTGACCGGTAAGAGACCGAAATTGCAAGGATTTGAATTATTAAGTTATTCACCCAATATTAATTGGAATGATGCGGATGATGCTTGTCTTACTGAAATTCGTGAAAATCAGGGGACTGTTGAAACTGCTATAAAATGGGCAAAAGAAACAAAGGGTATTGTTTCTATCTGTTTTCATTGGTATTCACCCGTTGGTGGCCGGGATAAAAGTTTTTATCAGAAAAATACCGACTTTGATGCCAGAAAGATTCTTGAAGAGGGAACGGAAGAGCGTAAAGCATTTTATTCCGATATGGATGTGATTGCTGAAATTTTACAGAAGTTTCAGGATGAAAAAATTCCTATTTTATGGAGACCGTTTCATGAAGCAGATGGCGATTGGTTCTGGTGGGGATCTCGCGGTCACGAAACCGGAAAGCAGTTGTATCGAATGATGTATGAATATTATGTAAATTGCAAGAAGTTAAATAACCTTATATGGGTATGGAACTCTCCGGCACCGGAAGGATATCCCGGTGATGAATATTGTGATGTTATTTCACGAGATGTATACCTGGAGAAGGGCGCGAGAACCGATTATGCAAAAGAATATGAGGAACTTCGTAAAATTACCAGCGCACCCAAAGTTGCAGCGTTAGGCGAAGTGGGTATGATTCCGGATATGGATATCTGGGAGAAGAGTAAAGTTCCCTGGTCTTATTATATGACATGGTCAAAAGAATTCTGTATGACGGAAGAGTATAATAAAAAAGACGTGGTAAAAGCCATGTACTCTTCAAAAGATGCCATAACATTATAATCATATTGCTTGTCGGACAGCAAAAATATTGTATTTTAAAATAAAAAATATTGTAAGTCCCCATAAGGTGTTCTATAATTGTTATAGTGCTGATAGGAGAGGTTATATTTAGTATGAAAAAGAGTACCTTAAATGCAATTATGCAAGGCGTAATCATTGTATTGGTGATTGCCATTGTGTTTGTAACAATTAAATTGGTAATGCGACCGGAGGAGATTCCTGTAGTGGAGGTTCCAAGTGAAGAAGTATCGGAAGTGGAATCTGTATCAGAAGTAGAGTCCGAATCGGAAGAAGAGTTGGTAATTGAACAACGAGTGCGAATGACCAGTGATAACATCAATGTGCGTAGCGGTCCGGGAACGGATTATGAGCGATTAGGATCTGCATATATTGGTTATGATTTTGAGTTTGTAGAACAACTTGAAGAGTGGACCAAAATTGTTTATGACGGTAAAATGGCCTATGTTTACAGTGAATATGTTGAAGTGATTCCTATGGTATTACAGGAAGACGGTTCATACACCGAATATGTTGATTTAGAAGAAAGCGCAGCCGATAATTCACAAAATGCTGATGAAGAAGGAAATGCAGATACTTCAGAAAGTAGTGAGACAGAATAATATCAAATAATAAAAGAAGGCGAAATCCAATGTGAAAGGATTTCGCCTTTTGTGTTGTTTATTGAGGTGCCTGTGCGGCAGCAGCAGCTGCTTCACGACGTTGTTGTAATTCCCAGGTTTGTTGATTGATTAGATCCTGATAATTTGGCAACAGATAGAATGCCACACCGTGAGGACACATGTGAGTGGAAGCGCCACTGGCAACAATATTACCGTTGGCGTCTTTGATTTGTGAACCACTCTGTATAGCGGGATGTTCAACCAAAGGTAATTCCGCAATGCCATTCACTTTGAAAGGACAGTTTTCGCTGGCAATTAAGCCACTGTACTCACAAATAATACCGCTGTAATGTACGTCACAAGATTCTGTAGGTATTGTGGTTGGTGTAAACAGACCACTTACCAAAGTATTGTCACATAAGCCGGCAACTGGCAATTTGCCGGAACGGCTACATACGGTTGCTGTTACAATTCCGTTGGGCATTGTAAATGCCTTATTGGGTAATTCTTCATGTATTCTGGACATTACCGCACGCCATAAAGTTTTGGATAATGCTTTTTCATCTGAACTGCGAAGTTTTGCGTTGTTGTCAAAACCGGTCCATACGGTAGCTGTATAGTAGGGAGTATAGCCTGCAAACCAAACATCGTTATATCCCTGAGTAGTTCCGGTTTTACCTGCAATAGCCATTCCGCCGAAATTAACGGAACCGCCGGTACCTCTGGTTACTACATCCACCATTGCGCTGGTCAGCATATATGCTGTGGTTTCCTGAATAACACGTCTGCTTTCGGGCACTGTTTTATCAATTAAAACATTACCGTCCGCATCTAAAATTTTGGTATATAGGGTGGGTTCAAAATAAACACCGCCGTTGGCAATGCAGGCATATGCTGCATTCAATTCCATATTTGTAACGCCGTAAGTCAAACCGCCGAGAGCTGCAGACTGAGTAACATCGGTAAATACACGTCCGTCGTCTTTTACTTCGCGCTCGACAATTGTTGTAAAACCAAAGTTTTGCAGATAATCAAAAGCAAGTTGAGTAGAAATTTGTGTGATTACTTTAACGGCTACAATGTTTAAGGATTGTTCAATACCGTAACGTGCATTACAGATACCTCTGTAGGATTCACCATACCAGTTATTTACCGGTTTTCCGTCATTGTAATTAAACGGGGCATCCATATAAACATCTGTTAAAGATACGCCGCCGGCATCAATGGCGGGAGCGTAGGCTGCCAATACTTTAAAGGTAGAACCGGGCTGACGCGTTGTGTTGGTTGCACGGTTTAAGGTACGGCTACCGGTTTTAACACCGCGACCGCCTACCATAGCAACTACATAACCAGTACTTTGATCTTGTACGGTAATGGAAACCTGAGGTTGAATTACAAGACTGATGGTTTCCGCTCTGACATCGTCGCCTTCTTCCATATGAGCTGCTTTATATGCTTCAATGGCTTCCATCGCTTCCTCTTCTGAGTTATACAGAAGATTAAAGGAAGGATTCTCTTCTTTGTAATATGCCTGATACATTTCTGTACTGTGATTCTCTAAGTCGCCGTTTGCTTTTTCAATGGTAAGGGCGTAACTTAACAACCACTTGGCATTTGCGGGATAATTCTCTTCATTGGTAAATACTTCGTTACAGATTGCTTGAATCTGAGGATCCTGTGTTGTAAAAATATTAAGGCCGCCGCTGTATAACATTCGATTGGCTTGTATGGAATCGTAACCGCAATACTCCTGCAAATCCGCTACAACCTGTTCGGTTAATTCATCAACGAAATAGGTATATACTGCATTGGTAACGGTTTCGTTGTTTACTTCCTGGATGCGGGCATATACATCATCTGCCAAGGCTTCATCATATTCTTCCTGAGTAATATAACCCTGTTCTTTCATATCATCTAAAACCTTCAGACGTCGTTCGGCATTGTCTTCCGGATGCGAAATGGGGTTATATTTGGAAGGGTTCTGAGTGATGGCAGCAATTACCGCACACTCAGAAAGATTTAACTGATATACAGGTTTATCAAAGTATCGCATGGAAGCAGCCTGTACACCTAAAGTTCCCTGGCCTAAGTTAATGGAGTTCATATATAACTCAAGAATTTCTTCCTTGGTCAGTTTCTTCTCAATTTCCATGGCAAGGTACTGTTCCTGAATTTTACGTTTGATTTTGGCCATGTCGTCTTCTTCGCCAACCCAGCCTTCAAATACGTTGTTTTTTAATAACTGCTGAGTAATGGTGCTGGCACCCTGCGTTAACTCACCACTTTTTACTGCTTCGAAAGCAGCACGGAAGATACCATAGATATCTATACCGTTATGGTCATAAAAACGGGAGTCCTCAACGGCTACGAAAGCATCTGCCATATTTTGAGGAATTTTATCCATAGTCACATAACTACGGTTAGAATTCTCTGCCACAAGTTTTGTCATTTCGTGCCCTTCGCTGTCATAAACCACAGTTGCATAGCCTTCTGGCACAACATCCAATGTGGAAATATCGGGAGCAGAGTTGATAATTCCCTTAAACATACCCAGTCCGATGCAGGCAATCAGTATAATTACAGTCAGACTGACAACAGATATGGTTTTTAAGAAAAATACCTTTCCCATTTTTTTAACTTTTATTTCTTTTGAGTTTAGGGCTTGTTGCTTTTTGCGTACACCCTTCATACTATAATTCATATTATTGTCCTAACCTTTCAGTTAATGGTGCATATGCAGAAAAGACAAATGCACATAATAAGCCATAATACATAGATATTATACCAAAAAATCATTGGTAAATAAAGGGTTTTCTTTTATTGTTCACACAAATAATATGTTTATACCAAAACAGACTTTTTCTTTTGTTATGAAATGTGTTATACTGTTATGGCAAAAGTGTTTATGGAGAGGTAACCGATTGTATGAAAATACTTCTTGAGGCAGGAAGTGCGGAAATCGTAGAGAAAAAATCACGTTTTATTGCAAGTCTTTGTTCCGTGGAAACACCGGAGGAGGCCCAGGCTTTTATTGAACAGATCAAAAAGAAATATTGGGATGCGAAGCATAATTGTTCTGCTTATGTAATCGGTAAAGACGCACAGTATACCCGTTGCAATGATGACGGTGAACCTGCTCAGACGGCGGGACTCCCTATGTTAGAGGTGCTTTTGCATTCGGAAGTACGCAATATTGCAGTGGTGGTTACCAGATATTTTGGAGGAACGTTGCTGGGCACCGGCGGATTGATTCGCGCCTATGGACAAACCGTAAAAGAAGCTTTAGCCAATAGTGTGATTGGTGAAGAGGCAGAAGGTTATCTTTTAACCATAGAGGCAGATTATTCCGATGTAGGTAAGGTACAATACCTGCTTGCCCAAAGAAAGATTTCCATTGTAAATTCTGTGTTTGAGCAGAATGTAACATTTGAATTGCAGATGCAAAAAGAACTTTTGCAGGGGATAGTGGATGAATTGGTAGAAACTACGTCAGGAAGAATTATTATAAAAGAGAAAAAAGAATGTACTTTTTTGATAGAGACTGAATTGGAAAGTGATAAAGAATAGGTATAAAGCATCGGCATAAATGATGGCTATCCGAATAATCAATGATTAAAAACAATGCGAGGGGAGAGTATATGAGTTACGCAGATCAAATTTTTATCAATATGTGCAAGGATATTTTGGAAAATGGTACCAGTACCGAAGGAGAAAAGGTAAGACCGAAGTGGGAAGACGGAACCAGCGCCTATACCATTAAGAAGTTCGGTGTGGTAAACCGTTATGACTTATCCAAGGAATTTCCGTTGATTACCTTAAGAAAGACGGCTTTAAAAAGTGCTACGGATGAAATGCTTTGGATTTGGCAACAGAAATCCAACAATGTAAATGATTTACACAGCCATATTTGGGATGAATGGGCAGATGAAAACGGTTCTATCGGCAAAGCGTATGGTTATCAGATGAGTGTAAAACATCAATACAAAGAAGGAATGATGGATCAGGTTGACCGTGTCATCTATGATTTGAAAAATAACCCTTTCAGCAGACGTATTATGACGAATATATATGTGCATCAGGATTTGCATGAGATGAATCTCTATCCGTGTGCATACAGCATGACCTTTAATGTAACCCAGAAACCGGGAGATGATAAATTGACCTTAAACGGTATTTTAAATCAGCGTTCTCAGGACGTATTGGCGGCAAATAACTGGAATGTTGTGCAGTATTCGGTACTTTTACATATGCTGGCACAGGTGTGCGATATGAAAGTTGGCGAGTTGGTTCATGTCATTGCGGATGCCCATATTTATGACCGCCATATTCCTATCATTAAGGAATTGATTGAACGTCCGACTTATGATGCGCCCACATTCTGGTTGAATCCGGAGATTAAGGATTTCTATCAGTTTACAAGACATGATGTAAAAGTTGAAAACTATGTTACCGGACCACAGATTGAGAACATTCCGATCGCAATATAGTTATGTAAACCAACAGGAATATAATCCGAAAGAATAACGGATGTTATTCTGATGAGATATGATTATGTAAACTAAAAGATAAACCTGTTCTTATAAAAGAAAATTGGAGGAAAGCCGCAAGGACGGTATGAAATAATAATGAAATTAATTGTAGCAGTAGATGAAAATTGGGGAATCGGATGCAAAAATGAATTGTTGGTAAGAATTCCTTCCGATCAGAGATTTTTCCGCGAAACAACTACCGGAAACGTGGTTGTAATGGGCAGAAAAACCTTGGAATCATTTCCGGGCGGAAAACCTTTAAAAGACCGGGTGAATATTGTATTAACCAAAGAAAATCGTGAAAGCATGTATGGCGAAATCATTGTACACAGTGTAGAAGAAGCATTGGAAGAAATAAAAAAATACAGTGAGGAAATATATATTATCGGTGGAGAAACCATTTATCGTCAGTTTCTTCCTTATTGCGATGAGGCCTATGTGACTAAAATCGAGCATAGGTATGAGGCAGACGCACACTTCCCTAATTTAGACGAAGATGTCGAATGGAAGATGACGGAAGAAAGCGAAGAGCAGACTTACTTTGACATTCCCTATACGTTTACAAAGTATGAGCGGGTGAGATAATAATGTAGATTTAAATTACGATTATTATATAGTTTCAATTCGGTTATTAATGTTGGAATAAAAAAATTTAGGCAGGTTATTTTATGCTTCCATAAAGAACCGTTTGAAAACGTCAGCATTTAATGAGCAAAGATGTTTCCTTGCGAATTTAGTACTGTTACGTTTTCGACGAGCGAGAGCGAGTTCTGTTGGAACATAAAATAACCTGCCTTTTTAAAACGAAATAACTATATAGGGACTGTTGGTATCTAATATACAACTTTGTTACGTCCGCTGTTTTTACCTTCGTAAAGTTTCTGGTCGGCTTTGGACAAGGTAGACTCGATGCCGATAATTTGTGAATATTCTTCCACACCAAAGGTCATAGTGATTTTGATAGACTGGTCTTTAAATTGGAAGTTGTGTTTCTCAACCTGTAATCGCAGAATTTCCAGAGTGGCATAGGCCTGCTGAATATTCATATTTTCAAAAGTAAACAGAAATTCTTCACCACCCCAACGGGCAACCGTTCCTCGTCCTTTTACAATATTTTTGAAAAGTTCGGATAAAGTGGTTAGTACATAGTCACCGGTGTCGTGTCCGTAGTTATCATTAATTTTTTTGAAGAAATCAACGTCGCCGATTGCTACACAAAACGGTGCACCGATGCGATCATTATCGTATACCAGTAATTCTAAGTGTTCATTCATAATGCGTCGATTCGGAAGGCCGGTTAAAGCGTCCAGGGATGCCATTTCAACCAATTTGCGATTGGATTGACGAAGTTTCTCTTCTGCAAGATTAAATTTGGTGCAGTAGCAGTAAGCAATAATGGACAACATAACGCCATAAAATGAGGCATGTAAGGTCTGAAAAAGAAAAGTGAAAAATTCTCCGCTTTCCCGATAAGCAGGTGCCATATGAGTAAAGACTGCCAGAGCCAACAGCAAGGTAAACAGCAATTTCATATAGCGTATTTTTTGGTTCATTTTAATTTCTAAACTGTAAAAAATAATCAAAATGGTAATTAAAATATTCCATTGAAAATTCATAAACCAACCGGCTGCCAATGTAAAATAGCAGGAACCGGCGATTGTAATAATATGAAATAACCGCCTTGCCAGTTTGGTTTGATTGTCATAAGTGATTATAAAACAACCGCCTAAGATACCGGCGCAAATCAAGGCAATGAATGCATGCGCATAGTAATATAAATATGCAAGAGAAAGTCCTACGAATATGTAATAAAGCACATAAACAATAGAGAGTACACGCAAAAGAACAACTAAGTCGCTGGCTTCTTTCTCTCCGGTGTTGATGTCCGTGATGATTAGTTTATGCAGTTTGCGAAGCAGACGTTTCATTTTGCGCTCCTTTCTTACAAAATTACATACACCATAATTCTATCATATTGTTTTAAAATTTTCCACTTAAAACAAATGATAATTAGAAAGTTATGGAAAGTAAGAATAAAGAAGAAACATAAAATGTTGACTTTTTGGATAAGAAGAATATAATAAAAAAATAATAAAAGCATTATAAAACTATCACACAGAGTGCATTTGGTACTCGAAGGGAGAAAAATATGAATATCAGATACGAGTTAACACAGACACCCAAAGAAAAACCCGGTAAAGACAATCCTTTAACATTTGGTACTATTTTTACGGACCATATGTTTGTTATGGATTACAGCGTAGAAAAGGGTTGGAACGATGCAAGAATCGTACCTTATGCACCGATTTCGCTGGAGCCTTCCGCAATGGTTTTCCATTACGGACAGGAAATGTTTGAAGGTATGAAAGCATATAAGTCAGAAGAAGGTAAAGTTTTGCTTTTCAGACCTGACAAAAATATTGAAAGAGCAAATAACACAAATGAAAGAATTTGTATTCCTACCATCCCCGCAGAAGATTTTCTGCAGGCAATTAAGGAACTTGTAAAAGTAGATCAGGATTGGATTCCTACCAAGCCCGGAACCTCACTTTATATCAGACCTTTTATTATTGCTACAGACCCGTTCCTTGGTGTACGTCCTTCTTCTACATATAAGTTTATCATCATCCTTTCACCGGTTGGTGCATATTATCCTGAAGGACTTAATCCTGTTAAGATTTGGATTGAAGATGAATATGTACGTGCAGTTCGTGGTGGTCTTGGTGAAGCAAAGGCCGGTGCAAACTACGTAGCAAGTTTAAAGGCTCAGGTTAAGGCTCATGATGAAGGCTATTCACAGGTTCTCTGGCTTGACGGTGTAGAGAGAAAGTACATTGAAGAAGTTGGTGCCATGAATATTTTCTTTAAGATTAACGGAACCGTAATTACACCTGCATTGAACGGCAGTATTTTACCCGGTGTAACAAGAAGAAGTTGTATCGAACTTTGCCAGTCTTGGGGATATCCTGTAGAAGAAAGAAAGATTTCAGCAGATGAACTTTTTGAAGCAGCACAGAATGGTACTTTGGAAGAAGTTTGGGGAACCGGTACAGCAGCTGTAATTTCTCCGGTAGGTCACTTGAGAAAAGGTGATGAAGTGGTTCAGATTCAGGACGGTGGTATCGGTGAATTAAGCCAGAAACTTTATGATACCGTTACAGGCATCCAGTTAGGAAAGATCGAAGGACCTGAAGGCTGGGTTGTAGTGGTTGAGTAATCGCTGTTATATGTAAATAGTAATTAAAATAAAATATAGAGTAAAAAACGCAGGTTGCATTTGCAATCTGCGTTTTTTCATTAGCAGAAGAATTTAGAATCTGAAAAAAGATATGAAAAAATCGTGAAAAATGCAAAAAATCCGGGGTTCACCCATTAAAAGTTCACAAAATATTGTTACCATTGGGGGAGTATTTTTTAGGAAAATAATGTCATAGAATGTAATAGACAGGTGGGATGTTGTCGAAACGTAGATTATTTTGGATGACAATCGTTCCAAAAAGAAGTCATTTTGTGCACTTTTGAAACATATATTTATTAGTGCATGATAGAAAAAATTCTTTTGTAGAAAGACAAAGAAGGGAGAACCAAAATGACAGATAAGGTAATTGAAAACAATCAGGTGGTAATTATGGGTGAAATCGTAGGAGAGTTCACTTTTAGCCATGCAATTTACGGAGAGGGCTTTTATATGGTGGATGTGCTGGTCACACGATTAAGCGAGTCTGCAGATATTATTCCTCTTATGGTATCAGAAAGATTACTGGATGTCACAAAAGATTATAAGGGAACTAAAATTATGGTGACCGGACAATTCCGTTCTTATAACAGACATGAGGAGCGGAAGAACAAATTGGTATTGTCTGTATTTGCCCGTGAGATTGAGTTTATTGAGGAAATCGGTGAGAGCAGTCAAACAAATCAAATCTTTTTGGATGGCTATATTTGCAAAGAACCGATTTATCGAAAAACACCTTTGGGAAGGGAAATTGCGGACCTTTTGCTGGCTGTAAACCGCCCTTATGGCAAGTCGGATTACATACCCTGCATCTGCTGGGGAAGAAATGCACGTTTTGCATCCGGATTTGAAGTGGGAACCAGATGTGCTATCTGGGGCAGAATTCAAAGCAGAGAGTATATGAAGAAGATTTCCGAAACAGAGGCCGAACGCAGAGTTGCTTATGAAGTGTCGGTGGGGAAATTGGAACAATTGGAAAGCGATGAGATTATTTTATAAAAGAATGTAACATTTGTTTTATAAAGGCATATTATTAATAAAGGTATTTTTATAACACTGCGCGTTGACATAATCGACGGGTAGTGTTATGATTATACGCAGAAAAATGTCTTTTATATAAAGGTATATCAGACGAATCAGGAGGAGACATATATGTCAGTTTTTACCGGAGCAGGTGTTGCGATTATCACCCCTTTTAAAGAGAATGGGGATGTGGATTACGAGAAATTTGCAGAAAATATAGAACTTCAGATTGCGGGTGGCACAGATGCTATTTTGGTTTGCGGAACCACAGGTGAAGCATCTACTTTATCGCATGAAGAACATTTGGAAGTAGTTGGTTTTTGTGTAAAACAGGTAGCGGGAAGACTCCCCGTTATTGCAGGAACAGGCTCTAACTGTACAGCAACTGCCATTTATCTTTCACAGGAAGCAGAGAAACTCGGCGCAGATGCAGTTTTAGTGGTATCACCTTATTATAATAAGGCGACACAGCAGGGCTTATATGAGCACTTTAAGATGATTGCGGATTCTATTAAGATTCCTGTAATTCTCTATAATATTCCCGGTAGAACCGGCGTTAACATTCAGCCTAAGACTATCGTAAGACTTTGTAAGGATGTAGAAAATATCGTAGGTGTAAAAGATGCTACCGGTGATTTATCACAGACAGCGCATCTTCTTGCATTGGCAGACGGTTGTGTAGATGTTTACAGCGGTAATGACGACCAGATTGTTCCCATGCTTGCATTGGGCGGTAAGGGTGTACTTTCCGTATTATCTAACGTGGCACCCAGACAGACTCATGAAATCTGTGCGAAGTATTTTGAAGGTGATGTGGAAGGTTCTCGTAAGATGCAGTTAGAAGCAATTCCTTTGATCGATGCATTGTTCTGCGAAGTAAACCCTATTCCTGTTAAGAAGGCTATGAATCTTCTTGGTGATAAGGGCGGTACGTTAAGAAGACCTTTGACGGAGATGGAACCCGAGCATGCTAAGGTTTTGGAAGAAGAAATGAAGAAATACGGCTTAATCTAAGTTGAATTCATATAGGATAAGCAAAAAGGCAGAGAATTCTCTGCCTTTTTATAAAATATAGTGAGGTGATAAAAATGATTAAAGTAATTATGCATGGTTGCAACGGCAAAATGGGACAGGTAATTACCAGACTGATTGCATCAGAAAATGATATGGAGATTGTGGCAGGAATTGATCCGTTTGACGGAATAAAGAATACATATCCGATATTTAAGACAATTGCAGATTGCGATATAAAAGCAGATGTTATTATTGACTTTGCTTCTGCAACTGCCGTAAACGGACTTTTGGATTATTGCGTAAAAACGCAGACTCCCGTGGTACTTTGTACAACAGGTCTTGATGAGGCGCAGATTCGTTTGGTAGAAGAAACTTCCAAGAAAGTGGCTGTTTTAAAATCTGCCAATATGTCTCTGGGTATCAACCTTTTATTAAAAATGTTAAAGAC
>JAZNLG010000135.1:0-14165 GCA_045578965.1 Lachnospiraceae bacterium
AATTTTACCTGCGCATCCACTGCCACATCCTTATTATACTCCATCTGCTTACGCAAATTCTGTCGCCGTTCCACCAAACCATGACGGATCTCAACCATTTCCTTGCGGTTAATCAATGCTTCAGCCTGATGAATCCAAATATCCGGGTCTGCAATATGAAGTTTGCGCATATGTTGCTGTAATTCCTCACGATAAAATAAAATATCATATTTTGTCTGCTCAAAACGCTCACGCTCTGCACGTTCCGATACATATTTCTCCCACAGTTCCTTTAATATTTTAGAACTGTCTACATTGTACTTCATATACAGATATTCCAAAAGATTGGTATTGTTTACATATCTTATTTTGACTGTATTATGCATATGAATCAATTTACCGATGCTTTTTTCCACCTTGGAACTTTCCTTCTGCATATCAATATTTTTGACAAACAGGACAGTAAACGCCACTGCAGTTGCACCCACAGTAAGAAGATAACCAATCTGTGTATCCAGTTCAAAACCGAATTGTAAAATAAAAAGCATAATAATACAGGTAATTGCCGCCACTACACAAATAAAAAATACGCCTTTTATATTGGCAAGCATCCCTTTTAACTCCGCTTTACGATAATAATACGCCTGCTTCTCTCCCTCAATGCGTTTCATATCTTCTTTTATCAGTTTTTGATATTCTTCGGCTTTTTTTAATTTTTCATAGCCTTCCGGCATTTCATCTTCAATACGCTCCATTAACGCATAATCTTCACTGCTTAAAAGATCCGTTTTGGACGTATAATTGGTAAATTCTTTCTCCAACCGCAACAACTTGGTGGCACAATCCTGAATCGGCGTACTTATATGTTCCGGCAAACGGTCAATTTCATCCGTGTCATTTAAATATGCCGTTACGGAATCGTACTCGCGATTTAACGAATCAATCTCATCCGATGCTGCCTTCATCTGCTCCAGACAACTTTCGATATATCGGGTTCTCTGGATATCATCCGTAAAATTAGACACCTCATAGTACTGTGCCTCATTTACCTGTCCGTCATATTCAGTTGTCTTCTTTCCACCGAATAAATTCTTCCAAAAACCCATTTTTTACTCCGTTACTGTATACATCTGCGGTATTCTTCTTTGCAATCCGTAATGTTTTTTTCAACCCATGCTGAATACGTTTCTTCGCCGGCAGCCTTATTTTCCTGCATCTGTTTTGCCAGTTCCACGCCCGGACCGCCGTCCCACTTGCTGTTTGCTTCCTGCATTTTAGATTCCAACTGTAAGGTAATCTCACGCATATTCACATCATCACTGATGGTGCGTATATATTCGCTGTCGGACATACTGAAACGCATAGATGCCGCGTAATAATAATAGTGCTCTTCCTTACCATCCAGCTCATATGCCTTCAGAAAATCCTGCTGTGCCTGTTCCAGCAAAAACAATCCGGCTCTTGACATTCCCATATTATGGTAAAGTTCAGCCCGCAATTCCGCTTCATCTGCAGATGTTTCGGCCAGTGCCGCTTCATATTCTTTCAATGCATGCACATAACGGCCTTTTTGCAAAAAGTAATCGCCTCTGCGCTTTCTTCGTTCCGGTCCGTCTTCCTCATCTTCTTCTCCTAACAATGCAAGGAAACGTGCCTGCTGCCCCACACTGACAAAAGGAAACGCCTCTAAAAGCACCTGAGCATATTGTGCCGTTTCCGCATCTTTACTTAAAAGTTGATACAGACGGTCCGCAAGTTTTACCGCTTCACACTCATCTTCCAGCCAATTGGCTAATTCAGTTGTAAAGATATCTTTTTCCAGAAGTTCCGCATTCTCATAAATACAGTAAACCAATTCTTCCGCAGAAAAAATATTGCATCCGATTTTTTCCAGAAAGAAAGGTCTGTTTGCTTTTCTTCCGATACATTCGTATACTTTACCCACTATTTCGTCCTCTCTGTCCTATCCCTGCAGTTCCATTTCTTCCGTCCACTCCTTACCGCAGGAAGGATATATTTCTCCAAATCCCAGGTCTGTCACATGAAATACGACCCGATTCTCGGATGTCATTTTAATCTCCAGTTCAATTCTGGTCATCCGCTCCGGTGATACCGGCAAGCCCTTCAATGCAAACTCTGCCACCGCAGTCTGTCTGCTGTTCATATACTCTACCGTAATCGGAACCATATCCGTTCCGTGAAGAATAATCTCTGTCTTAGCCTCCGCTTCATACCAGTGTACCCCGGCTTCAATCAACGAAAGGTTCAGTTCCTTACCGCCTTCCTGAATCAACACGCCGATACCGCATTTTAGCCGGTCTGCTCCAAAATAGCGGATACGTTTCTCATAACCGGTAGGATTTGCCTTCTCTTTGGCCGCAAGGCAGGCGCCTTTACTGAACAGATTGTTTCCCTTAAAAACTCTGCGGTTTCTGCATAAAAATCTAAGCGAATTGTTACACCAGTCATCATAAAAACCTTCACCGATTAAAAACACACCGGAATATACTCTGTTTTCGCTGATTTCGGTAGCAATCTGCAATAATTTATTATCTTTTTCCACATTACTTAAATAACGCGGATCTTTTACCTTAAAATCCGAATACTCTTTTGCTTCTACCATGGCAATGCCGGGATTCACAAAAAGATTACGTTCCAATCGGTAACTCCACAGATTCTCATTGCCGGCATCAAACACAAGCACCTGATGATTCTGCAATTCTTCCCCCTGATAGAGCATATAGTAAAATACACACTCCTCATAACCCGTAAAAGAAATCCGTTCCGAATCCACCTTAAGCACACTGACGGCAGCCTGCAACATTTTAATCATCTGCACATCTGCTTCACGGAGTGCAATGGTAATGCATGCAATTTTTTCCGGCGTATCCATCACAGGCAACATCCCCAGTGTTCTCTTGATAAATAACGCCACCAGGTCCTTTGCGTGATATTCCTCTCTGTCAATGGTTACGGTACCGCCTTCTTTGGCCGTTTCCAAAAAACCGGTAACCAAACTGCCTTCGCCTTCATCCGCACATGCAACTGCCTCTTCACCCACTATCCACTGAGAAGTACTCCTTTTACGGCAAATTGCAAGTGGAATATTATACTGTTCCTGCTCTTCGGACATACTGAATGTCTCCGGATTATCGCTGTCAATGCGGCAAAAACTCATTTGAACATATTCATTGTTCAAATCATAGCCCACAACATAGCGGTCTTTATTCATTTTTTCAAATACATCTTTGATTTCTGCCAACATAACTACACTCCGGAAAATGATTACTTATTTCCAAATATTTCACGAATCAAAAAGTCTTTCTTACGATATTCGGTCAGCACCTCGCCAGCTCCCGCATAATCCTGCTTTTCT
This sequence comes from Lachnospiraceae bacterium, assembly GCA_045578965.1. Taxonomy (GTDB): domain Bacteria; phylum Bacillota; class Clostridia; order Lachnospirales; family Lachnospiraceae; genus UBA3766. The sequence goes on from JAZNLG010000135.1 coordinate 3,356, forward strand.
TTTCGTTTTACTGCTTCATTCAGCAATGAAAATCTCCACGAACCAAAACCTTTATCGCTTTCGTTTCTTTTAATCGTACTGCTTTGTGTCAACTGTTCTCTGTTTCCGTTTTGCTCGGTAATATAATACTGTACCGTTTCACCGTCAAACAGAATAAAACTTTTTACATAGATGCCGCCATAAAGATTTCGCATCTCTTCCTTGCGATACTCCGTTTCTCCGCCGTTCTCCCGCTCAATTGCATAGTGGATTACGACTTTACTTCCGGGTTCACCCATATATTCCACAAAAGTTCTGTCGCTAAACGGTAAGACCTCTTTGACCTTGTCCGCAAACTTAAGGAAGAACGGGAAACAATTTCCTTTGGATGTTTCGCCGCTGATTAATTCACGCAACACTTCCGTATTCCATGTGGTATCCTCCTGCTCGGATGCCCATTTCAGCACTGCAATTCTGCTAATACGGTTCATCTTTTCACCGTCTGCCATTAACTGCAATAACCGTTCAAAAACTTTATCTTCGGTAACGCATTGCTCAATCATATAATCATATGCGCATCTGGTAAGAAATGCCTTCTCAATGTCAGAGTTACCGTTCATTTGCATATACGCATCATACAATTTCATCTTTTCGCCGACATAAACACCGGCGAACAGAGACTGTACCAATATACGCTCCAACAACGTATACGTATCTACGGCAAACCCTTCACTGTTACGTAAAAGCCCTCGCAGTTCGCGAATATTACCTTCAAAATATTTTACCAGATAAAAGAGAATATTCTCATCGTATCTGTTTGCACGATATACATAAGCACAAAGCCCCAACATATACTCTTCTTCTTCAAAATCCCTGCGTTCCAGCAGTCTGCTGCAAAGACGCAAAACAGTCTTGATTTCCATATGTTCGGCACCGAATTCGCATACCCAGTCAAAAGCCATGTCATACATACCGCGGGCAACCAAAATATGTACCAGTTCTGCGCGTTCCACTGCACTCATATATTCCGGTTCTGCTTCCGGTAACAATTCATCCAACTCACGTATATAATCCTGTTCAAAGTAGAATTTTATCAGCGCAAACAACAATTCCCTGTAATACGTTGTCGTAATCTCGTCCATATGCAAAAGTCTCGCATACGCGTATACATTCATATCTGTGATATTGATATAGTTTTTGCGTTCTTCACAGTGATACAGCAGAACCCCTGCCTGCTCCTGTGTCATGGGTTGAATGGTTTTAAACAACTCATCATCAAAGAGTACGGGTACGGGTTTTAAAAATTCATTTGGAACATATCTGTTACCATATCCGTCCTCAAATAAAAGTTTATAAAAAATACTATAAATCGGCACATACGCCTTACCGTTCTCTACGGGATAACTTTTCTCTCCGCTTAAGTGCTCATGTACTACTACTACATTACGCACATTTTTGTCGTCCACTGTCACTTCGTGCATAAAAAGCAAGGGTGCCGCATCATTGGCAAACTTAACATCCATAATTGCCGGCACAAAAATTCTCCGGTACAACTTAATTAAGTGCGCGTTAATGCGTCCGTATGCTGCCTGCTCACGTACGAAATCCTCCAAATGTTCGGTGTAAGACAAAGCAATCTCCGGAAAACTTCCGCGATGCTCCCATACATTGGCATACAAAAATGCCATTCGTTCATAATCCAGATTGTTCTGATATGCAAAATACATCATCACCATTTGCGGGAGTTCACCCTTATAATTTAAATCAATGGACATGATGTAATATTCGTATAATCTTGTCAGGCGCAGTTCCAAATCCACCGCCTTGGCATACCAGGGAAAATATTCTTCTCCGACACAATTTCCTTTCATAAGATATGTACAAACAGCCTGTACCATTTCCTTGGTAGGCGACTTCTCGTAACAATGTTTTAAAATAGCAAATATGCGGAAATCATATTCTTTTTCCCTGCCAATCAAAAACTGTACGCGTTCCGCAATTTCAGCATTAATTGCATTATGCTTCATCGCAAACAACAAAAGACTGATTTCATAACTTTCCAATTTCGTCAAAAGAGAAGGCTGCTCCCAAAGCAACTGCAATGCTTCCACGTAAAGAACCGGACTGCTCGCTCCTCTGTCATATCGCTCTTCCAGAAATTCCCATTTCTTATCTTCGTTAAAAAACAAATTTTTCTGAAGATACAACATAAGCCATGCCAAACGGAAGTTGTCCTGCTCACGCTGGAACATTTTCTTTACTTTATGCGCTACCTTATCGGTGTAACTTTCGTCCCGATTTAAAAGTGTCGTCAAGTAAAGGAAATAACCATAAACTTCCGGTAATTGTCTGCCTTCTGACATCCACTCTTCCACACGCTCCAAAAGATAGTCCGCATCCGCGCTTCTGTCCTGTGCCAACAAAAGCTGTGCCTGATAAAGGCTGGCGATGATTTTCTGTTCTTCCGTGCCGGACATTTTATCTACCAAAGGCATTGTACTGTCAATCCACGCCTTGGTATCTTTTTTGCCCAAACGAAAATCAATGTATTCTTTCGTAATGGCTGCTGTCAGTTTCAGCCATTCATAATCATTGTTATCAACTACGGAAAACACCTGATTCTCCGCAAAAACAGGAATCTCAATGGTCTGTTTTTGCGTTTTGACAATTACTTTGCCGTAATTGATGCCCTGATGCATATGAGCGGGTTCCAAATATACAGGAATACGGCAAACATTTCCCAGGAAATCATCCTCGGTATAATGTTCCTTCTCAATTCCTACAAAATATCCCTCTACTGCAATATCCAACGCAACATATCCCCATCCGTTTTTGGTGATTTCCAATTCCTGCATAAGGGTTTCTTCCGGATCTTTTACCCTGATTTCACTGATATTGCTCTCATATGTAATGTGGCTTTTTTTCTTAACTGCCACCAAAAATTCATCTACATTCTGCTGATTGCCCGGTCTTGTACTCAACCCACGGTAAATGCTGACATACTGGGCATCATTGCCTTCCAAAATATTATGAAAACCCTGAGAATAATATAACTGAACCGCTTCTTCCCAATTGGTTTTGGCAAGATTGGCAAAATGAAATAAATTGCGGATATTTCCCATACTGCTGTACAAATACTGTTTCTCGCGTTTTACCTCATATTCCAAGGTGTATTCACCCTTATTGGATATAATCTGAAACTCGCCTTTTACCACATCTCCGGGTTCCATTCCCACGCTGTCGAAACAATAGGTTATCTCTGCACTTTCTCCCCTGAAAATCGGTGTCAGGCACTGCATACGCATATTATTGGATAAAATATATCCTTCCATCGGCGTTTCTGCCAAATTCTGAATTTGAAAAGTACCCTTTCTCTGCTCTGCCTTATCGAAACTCATCTCTATGACATCACAGGAAAAGTTTAAACTTCCCTTATTGCTCTCAAATGCATAATTCTCTTCCAGCACGGAAAGTATTGCCCTTTTCAAATCACTCACCTCTTTTCAACTATATTCAGGCATAATTTCCCTATCCTAATTCAACGCATACATTATAGCACTATTTGTGTGTATAAAGCAATAAAACATATAAAAAAATACTATATTTAGTTGTTCGACCAAATTTATCTTTTCCCCTGTCACACCTATTGCTTTTTTGTTATTTTTATACTATAATAGGATTAGAAAAATGTATAATGTATTTATTGTATGCATTAACTTTTGGAAAGGAGGCTGACAAAATGAATATTAGTTCAAACTATGCAAGCAATATGTCTATGTTGTTTCAAAGTATGTACAGCACCGGCAATTCCGGTTCATCTTCTATGGCTTCCCTGACCAATTCTGTTTTAGGCGGTTCTTCCGCTACCAGTGGTTTCTACTCTTCTCTTTCTGATTATTCATTGATTAAATCAGGAAGTTACGGCAAATTGCTGAAAGCTTATTATGCTACCGAAGATACCGACAAAGACAGCAAAGTAGTTACTTCTAACGATATCTACGAAAAGTTAAAAGCAGCAAATGCCAAGAAAACAGAAACAGACAAGACCGTTACCGAAACCGAAGACGGCAAGGTGGTAGAAAAGGCAGAGGCAACAGATAAAACTGTTACTTCAACAGACAGCAAAACAGAAACCGTTTCTAAAGAGGAAGCAGTTTCCAAAAAAGAAGATTACGATGTGCTTGAAGACTTATTAAGCAGAAACCGCAACGTAAGTTATACAAACACCGGAACCGGTGTTAAAGATACCATCGCTTCTTCTTACAACTACGCAGTATAATATAATATGATAATTTTTAAGACGCTTTGATGCATATCAAAGCGTCTTTTTGCATATCTATTCTCAAGGAAACTTATGAGGTTACTTATGGATTCTTTGAATTCCCAAACAAGCGAATATAACGGAAGGCTTGTTTTTTTTGTCACGCGGGTATCTACCGCCATACCCATACCAAACGCCACCATTCAGGTCTATTCCGTGGAAGAACCCGACAACTTGCTTTATACATTAATCACAAATTCTTCCGGTCAGACAGAGGCAATCACCCTCCCTACGCCTCCGCTTTCCTACTCTTTAAATTCCGACGGTCCGCAACCATTCTCCCAATATCGTTTTATCATTGTGGCAGAAGGATATGAACCGCTTACCATTAACGGTTCGGAAATGCTTGCGGATGAAACTTCCATTCAGCCGGCTGCCCTGGTTCCGGTACGTTTCGGAACCGGTGCCGGCACCATTAACATACCTATTCATACTTTAGCAGGGGATTATCCGTCCAAAACTCCGGAAGCCGAAATCAAACCGGAAGCCGAAACCGGCGAAATCGTTTTGTCCAGAGTCGTAATTCCCGAAACCATCATTGTACACGACGGCGTCCCCAACGACAGCACTGCGCCAAATTACTATGTTCCCTATCGGGATTATATTAAAAATGTTGTCAGCAGTGAAATTTTTCCCACTTGGCCGGAAAGTACTATCTATGCCAACACATTGGTTATTATGAGTTTTACATTAAATCGTGTGTATACGGAATGGTACCGGAACCGCGGCTACAATTTTACCATTACATCTTCTACCGCTTATGACCAGAAATTTATATATGGACGTAATATTTACGCAAACATTGATCGTATCGTGGATAGCATTTTTAATAATTATCTATCCCGTCCCGGAGTCAAACAGCCTATTTTTACATCCTACTGTGACGGAAAAAGAACGACCTGTCGCGGTCTGAGCCAGTGGGGTTCCATGTATCTGGGCGAAGAAGGATATTCTGCCATTGATATCATCCGTTATTACTATGGCAACGATATGTATATTAACTCTGCAGACCAAATTGAAGGTGTTCCTGCTTCCTGGCCCGGATACGACCTGACCATAGGTTCCAGAGGGAGCAAAGTATTACAACTGCAGCAGCAACTCAATCGCATCAAAAGAAACTATCCCGCCTTACCGGGTGTAACGGAGGACGGTATATACGGTCCGGGGACTGCGGAGGCCGTACGAACCTTCCAGCAGATTTTTAACCTAAACCCTACAGGTATAACAGATTTTGCCACCTGGTATTCTATTTCCAACATCTATGTAGGGGTAACCGGAATATCGGAGCCATAAATTTCAACTTGCATTATGGTACTTTTACGCCTATCTATTCTTAATACAATATAGTTTTTATTAATATAAAGCGGGGGTTTTTCAAACTGTATTTCTCCAAATTCAAACATCAAAATTTGACCATCAAAATACAAAGATGAAAAACCCCCGCTTTTGCACATTTATAGTGTCTTCTGTATTATTTTTATTGATAAAAGTTCTTACAAATGTTCCCACATTTACTCTTACAAATTCTTCAACATTTCTGTCATTTCGTCTAACCAGTCGCCTTTATAGACTTCAATCATACCTGCATCACAGGCTGCTGCCAAATTAGCATCCATGGGAATTTGTGCTACATGTTTAATGCCGTATTCTTCTGCAATGTCTTTGATATGACTTTCACCGTAGATATAATGCTTCTCTTTGCAGTTTGGACATACAAAATAAGACATATTCTCCACAATGCCAAGTACGGGAATACGCATTAAGGTTGCCATTTTAACAGCCTTTTCAACAATCATGGAAACCAGTTTCTGAGGTGATGCCACAATGATAATTCCATCCACGGGAAGCGATTGGAATACAGTCAAAGGAACATCTCCTGTTCCGGGAGGCATATCCACAAAAAGATAATCTTTATCACCCCAAAGAACATCCGTCCAAAACTGTTTTACGGTACCTGCAATTACAGGACCTCTCCAAATTACAGGATCTGTTTCATCCGGCAACAAAAGATTAATGGACATAATATCAATATCCGTTGTTGTTTTAACGGGAATAATGCCGTTTTCATCGCCATAAGCCTTCTCTGTAAGACCAAACATCTTCGGAATGGAAGGTCCGGTAATATCCGCATCCAGAATACCGGTGTTAAAACCTCTGCGGTTCATCGCCACCGTCATCAATGATGTAACCAGGGATTTACCAACACCGCCTTTACCGCTGACAACGCCGATTACCTTCTTGATATTTGCAGACTCGTGCGGTTTCTCAAGGAAACTCTTAGGGTCTCTCTCTGAACAATTTTCACTGCAACTGCTGCAGTCATGTGAACATTCTGCCATAACTTTATACGCGTATAAAATACGCCCTCCTTTTATGATAATTTTCTTAAAACGAAGTCCATATTACATTTATCTTTACTCTTGTTTGCTACTTAACAAGTATGACTTCAATCAACCATTCTAACAGATTTGCACTTTTAAAACAAGTATACGCCTGTGCTTTCCAATGAAATCCTGATACTAAATATTATCATCCTTATCCTCAGGTAACGGAGCACTATTGATTTCCGCCCAATACGGTACAAATCCCGATTTCACAGCCGCCTTTTGGGACTGAATATGACTCTCCACCGTACCGTAATAGGGAATCTTCCCTCTTTTTAATATTTCTCTTTTTAAAAGAATGGTAATAAAAGGTCCTAAATTCCGCCCCTTACTCTCCGGCATCACGTCAATACCGATTTGCCACATCACATCGCTGTCCGCACTGGCTCCGGCCATCCCAAGAATTTCGCCGTCCTTTAGTACCGCAACGCCCAATACATCCGGCGCATCCGGCAAGAACGAATAAGCATGCACAAATCGCTCGTCTCCACGAAACTGCTCAATCGCTTCCTTCTCATACCATCTGATTTCATATTCGTTTTTCAACGCATCCATATCCGCTTCAGACAAAAGTTCCTTACCAAAAGGCAGATAATAATGATGCAAATCCTCCAAGAAATACTTATACTCCAAAAGCAAGTCATCCAGCCAGTATAGATACTTATACTGAGACATCCAGGCTCCGTTCAAATCCCGAAACGTCTCCCGACATTCTTCCAGAATTTCTTCTTTCCCGGAAAAAATGCACTTACCATTGATACATAATACTTTTAATATCGCATCATCTTTTTTAAACCGGCGACGCCCTTCTTTTAATTCTCTCACCGTGTATTCGTTATCTGTCGAGTTTAATTGCTCCAAATTGCAGCAGTAATCTTTTGACACCTGTTCTTGGAACAATTCACGGATTCTTTTATGCTCTTCTGTCATATTCATTTACGCTTCCTTCACTTCTAACCTTTCAAATAAATAACTGCTTCATCCTAATCAAACAAATTATATCATACCTACCAATAAATTACACATAAATGTATCTCTACAATATTTCATTTATCATGATACTTCCTAATATCTTTTATTCTGCACAATGAATGGCTCCTATGGTTTTATACTTCGTTTGAGGACCGTTTGAAGACGTAGCATAAACCCTGGGAGCCCCTCTCTTTCAAGCAATAAAAAAACAGTATAATGAAGTTTCCCTTTTCCAACCCATTGCACTGTTTTTTTATTTAAAAATAACTTTTTCACGTAAAAGGTACTCTTTTCCCGTAAATGCCTTTTACTGAGTTTGTAACCGCCCAATGCATTATTACGGTATCCATGTACTCGTCTTATTTGCCATCCCCATAGCAGAAAGCACTTCCCTTTTACCAATTCTACATATCCACAGGTAACTTACCCCTAACTTATCCTGCGCATGTAAAATATCAATCCCCATTTACTTTATATTGTTATTATAACTAATTTTTGAGATAAATCAATAATTTTTTTATGATTTTTGCACAAAATTGGCAGATTTTTGCACTTTTTTTGTGTTTATATCATATTTATGTCATTACAAGCACTTAAAAGTGGTATAAGCGACACAAAAAAGCCCTCGAGATATCATAAAATCAATATCCCGAGAGCATAAGAATTACTGTGCCAAATCCAGATGCTGTACCGTTCCCACACTACCGTTTTCATATAAAAAAATACCGGTACTTCGTATAAAACCTTTATCGCTGTTGTCCGCATTTTTCAAGGCAAAATCCGAACTTGCCTTTTGCAGGCAAATGGCACCCACACCTTTTTGCGCCAGAGTATATAATTCACTCTCGCCCTTCTCGTTCTGACACCAAATTTTTAATTTGTTCCAAACCGAATCATTTTCATCAATCCAGCCGTTCCCATCTTCGTCGTATTCTGCCAAATCTCCAAATCCGTCACCGGACTGCGGTCCAAAGAGTTCACTGCCGTCATTGATAATTCCGTCGTTGTTTTGATCCAACGCCAGATAACCACTGCCTGTGGCCAACCTGGATATTTCATCCTTTTTACCATCGGCATCAATATCAAAAAAGAATTTTTGATCACTTAAAGAGGCTACGCTACCATCAAAATTAATTACAAGCGGATCACAGACCCTTTGCAACTCAGCAATGTTATATTCCTCCTGATAATACTCCCGAAAACTACGGCTCATACCCAGTTCCAGATTGAACTGAATTTCTCTACCGTCTGCAGTGGTAACTTTGCCCTGCGATTTGTAGAGCACATTTTCTGTTTCTTCATAATATCCTTCTCTGCTAAAAGACACTTGCTTCATGGGCATAACTTCAAAAGTTGCATTTTGCGTAGTTTGTGCACCACTCATATTCCCTGCAAAATAATCTTCCCGGAAAATATCTCCGGCCCGTTTTCCAAATAAAAGCATTAAGATATACTGAGTAGAATAATAATGAAACTGTGCTGCCGTATCTACAGAAGTTTCCCTAACACAAATCCTTCTGTTTTGAAAAGTACCTATTCTTTCTTCCCAACCGACCTGTGCATCATCTGTAGTTTCTAACGTTTCATCCTTATTGGCCGGTTCCGTATTGGTTTGGTCGGAATTATTTAAGGACAAAGATAAATTATTTTTATCCCCATGTCCATTGTAATTCCGCAATTGGAAACGGCTGTTATGTATTCTCGAAGACTGATATCTTCGGGCGGACTCCATTCCTATTACGCTTGTTTCAATTCGCAATATGTTTCCTTTCTTATTGAGTCACTGCCTTACTTCATTCCCTCCTTGTCTGATATAAAACAAAAATGATATGTCATAAAAGAATCCTTCTTTTACTCCATACCATCCGTGGTGACTTACTAAATACTTTAGGCCTTAAATATTCGTATATATTATATCGGTTACTTTTATAAAAAATTAAACCCCGACATATAAAATATCGGGGTTTGTTTTTTGATAGTCATCAATCCGTTTATTCAGGAGTAATTAACACTTACTCTTGTGTAATAGTGCTGTGAATGTGCTGAATGGAATCCACTGCAATCTTACCGTTCTTCTTTACAGCCTTAATACCTGCTGCACTTGCTTTAGCTGCCGCCATAGTAGTAATGTAAGGTACTTTGTGCTTAATAGCTGATTTGCGCACATAACTGTCGTCAAATACCTTTTCCTTACCTGCAGGAGTATTGATAATCAACTGAATCTGCTTATTGGTAAGAGCATCAACAATGTTAGGTCTGCCTTCCTGCATCTTATTAATCTTTTCTGCAGGAATACCGTTTGCAACAATCAAATCATAGGTTGAACCGGTTGCAAGAATTTTAAATCCACATTCGTGGAATGCTTTCGCAACTTCCGGAACCTCAGGCTTATCCTGACGGTTAACACTGATAAGGACAGTTCCTTCCAAGGGTAACGGATTCTGGGTTGCTTCCTGTGCTTTGTAATAAGCCTCACCGAAGTCTGATGCAATACCGAGAACTTCACCTGTAGAACGCATTTCCGGTCCTAATAAGGGGTCAACTTCCGAGAACATATTGAAGGGGAATACCGCTTCTTTTACACCGAAGTAATCGTATTTGCTTTCTTTTAAGTTAGGTACGGGTGAAGGCTTACCTGTTAATTCGCTTGTGATAATCTGTGTTGCCAACTGTACCATCTGAATGTTACATACTTTAGATACCAAAGGCACGGTTCTTGACGCACGGGGATTAGCTTCAAGCACATATACCACGTCATCTTCGATTGCATACTGCATATTCATAAGACCGCGTACGTTCATTTCAACCGCAATCTTCTTGGTATATTCTTTAATCTTTGCAAGATTCTTTTCTGAAATATGCATAGAAGGAAGGATACATGCTGAGTCACCTGAGTGAACACCGGCAAGCTCAATATGCTCCATAACAGCAGGTACAAATGCGTGTGTACCGTCACTGATTGCATCAGCCTCGCATTCCATTGCATTCTTTAAGAATCTGTCGATAAGAATCGGTCTGTCGGGAGTTACACCAACAGCTGCTGCCATATAACTCTTAAGGCTTTCCTGATCGTAAACAACTTCCATACCGCGTCCGCCCAATACGAAGGAAGGACGAACCATTACAGGGTATCCGATTCTTTCAGCAATTTCAA
>JAZNLG010000136.1:0-8635 GCA_045578965.1 Lachnospiraceae bacterium
TTGATACCCAGCCTGTGGCAGACGGGGATGCGTTTGTGATTGAATATGCGCAGTAAGCCGGAACTTTTGGCAGAAAGTAAGTACACTGTACAGATATGGAAGAGTGAAAGACAGCATGAAAACAGATGTTAAAAAAAGTAAAGTTACGGCAAAAGACATAGCGCTGATTGGTATGATGATAGCGGTGATAGAGGTGAGCAAATTTGCATTGGCGCAGGTGCCAAATGTGGAGTTGACTACCTTTTGGATTATCATGTTTACCCTGTATCTGGGAAACCGGATTTTTTATGTCATACCTGCTTTTATATTGATTGAAGGTGCGGTATATGGATTTCATTTATGGTGGGTGATGTATTTGTATGCATGGCCGTTGCTTGCCTTGGCAACTATGGCGATGCGAAAGAAGAATACTTATTTTGGCTGCATTATGCTTTCCGGAGTATTTGGGTTGTTGTTTGGACTGCTATGTTCCATTCCGTATATTTTTACGGGAGCCTTTGAGGGCGGCCTTGTGAACGGATTTCGTACGGCTTTTACCTGGTGGGTGGCCGGAATTCCCTTTGATTTGGTGCACGGCGTTGCCAATATGGTTATTATGCTGGTTTTATACTATCCGATTACCAAAGCAATGCAGACAGCATCTAAAATGATTGAAAAAGAGTAATTTAGAAGAAGGGCGATGACGCCCTTTTTCTTTTATGATGAAAAGGATATTTATACTTGACTTATAAAAGGAGTGACTGCCCTTGACATTGTGGACATCCTTAGTTTATAATAATAAACTGCTATAAGAATCAGCGGAATGAGGCACATATGCATTTTGCAAGGCAAATTCTTTATTTGATATAAGAAAGGGAGCTTAAAGATGGAAGAAAACAAGAAAAATTTGTTGACACGAGAAGGTTTAAAAAAATACGAAGATGAATTACAGGAATTAAAAGTCGTTAAACGAGCAGAAGTTTCCCAGAAGTTAAAAGAAGCAAGAGCGCAGGGTGACTTATCAGAAAATGCTGAATATGATGCAGCGAAAGATGAACAGCGTGATATCGAAGCAAGAATCTTCGAATTAGAGCAGTTGTTGAAGAATGTTGAAGTAGTTGACGTGGATGAAAGCGAAAGCGACGGCAAGAAGATTGCGTTCGGTTCTACCGTTAAGATTCTTGACAAAGAATTAAAGCAGGAAATGACAGTGACCATTAAGGGTGCATCCGAAGCGGACAGTTTGAACGGAAGTATTTCCAACGAGTCACCCCTCGGTAAGGCATTAATCGGTGCAAAGAAGGGTGAGACCGTAAGTGTAGAAGCACCTATCGGTGTGATTAAGTACAAAATCGTTGATATTGTAAAATCAAACTAGAATAGAAGTAAAATGTAAAGGTTGCCTGCAAACGCAGACAACTTTTATATGGTTAAAAGAGATAGAAAGAAAGAGGATAAAAGCGTGGCAGAACAGAATCAGCAGAACCAGAAGAATCAGCAGCCTGAGCAGGATTTAAACCAGCTCTTAAAGGTACGCCGTGAGAAACTTTCCAATTTGCAGGAAGCAGGCAAGGATCCTTTTGTTATTACCAAATATGATCAGACACATCACACAGCGGATGCAAAGGAATTATATATAGCGCATGAAGCAGAATTGCTGGCAGGAAGAACTGAGCCCAATGTTGAAGGCTTGGATGAAGCAGAAGCCAGAGAGATACTTAATGCAGACTACAATGAAAGAAGAGCCATTATGGACGCAAGCCCTATTGAGGTATCCATTGCAGGACGTATGATGTCAAAGCGTGTTATGGGTAAAGCATCTTTCTGCAACATTCAGGATTTGAAGGGCAAGATTCAGGTATACGTGGCAAGAGATGCAGTTGGTGAAGACGCCTATGCAGATTTTAAGAAGTCAGATATCGGTGATATTTATGGCGTGAAGGGCTATGTATTCCGTACCAAGGCCGGCGAAATTTCCGTGCATGCAGTAGAGATGACTATGTTATCTAAGAGTTTGCAGATTTTACCCGAGAAGTTCCATGGTTTAACGAATACGGATATTCGTTATCGTCAGAGATATACTGACCTGATTATGAACGAAGAAGTAAAAGATACTTTTATCAAGCGTTCACAGATTATCAGCACGATTCGTAAGTATCTGGCAGGCGAAGGTTTTATGGAAGTGGAAACTCCCATGTTGGTTGCCAATGCCGGCGGTGCTGCAGCAAGACCTTTTGAGACTCACTTTAATGCATTGGATGAGGACTTAAAGCTTCGTATTTCTCTTGAGTTATACTTGAAGAGACTTATCGTTGGCGGTCTTGAGAGAGTATACGAAATCGGCCGTGTATTCCGTAATGAAGGTCTTGATACAAGACACAATCCGGAATTTACTTTGATGGAATTATACCAGGCATATACCGACTACAACGGAATGATGGACTTAACAGAGAATATGTTCCGTTACGTAGCGCAGGAAGTGCTGGGAACCACTAAGATTGTATACAACGGCATTGAAATGGACTGGGGTAAGCCCTTCGAAAGAATTACCATGATTGATGCAGTGAAAAAATACGCAGGCGTTGATTTTAATGAAATCAATTCTGACGATGAAGCAAAGGCCATTGCAAAAGAAAAGCATGTGGAATTCGAGAAGCATCATAAGAAGGGTGATATTTTAAATCTCTTCTTTGAAGAGTTCGTAGAAGAACATTTGATTCAGCCTACTTTCGTTATGGATCATCCTATCGAGATTTCGCCTTTGACCAAGAAGAAACCCGAAGATCCTAACTACGTAGAGCGTTTTGAGTTATTTATGAACGGTTGGGAAATGTGTAACGCATATTCTGAGTTAAACGACCCCATCGACCAGAGAGAACGTTTCAAGGCACAGGAAGCATTGCTTGCTTTAGGTGATGAAGAAGCAAACACCACTGACGAAGATTTTATGTACGCATTGGAACTTGGTATGCCTCCTACAGGCGGTATCGGCTATGGTATCGACAGATTGTGTATGTTGCTGACTGACAGTTATGCGATTAGAGATGTATTGTTGTTCCCGACGATGAAGTCCTTAGATAAATAAAACCCGTAAAAACAAGGGTTCATGGCTGTAGTGGTATCATTTACGACCAATTTACGACCGAAATCAAAATAAAGAGAACACATTTAAAAGTAAATGCCTATCGAGAGTAATTCCCGATAGGCATTTTTATATAGTAAAAAAACTGCCCGGCTTATGCCGGGCAATTTCTGTTGTACATTATATTATTTAATAACCAATTCATTCCATCTTGTGGAAGAAACCAAAGCGATATAAGTTTTACCTGTGTTTAATGTAATTAACTCGCCGTCTGAATTGTAGAATTCAGTAAGGGTGGTGTCCATACCTTTAATCCAGGTAACAGGAATTGCCTTGCCGCCGGTGATGTAGTATGCGTTGCCGGTTCCGTTGAATAAGTTAAACTGCATATAGCCGTTTGCATCCAACTGATTTACATCTGCACACTGAACAATTACGTTGGTAAAAGATAACTGTTCGTTGTTGTTTTCGGGATCAATGTGAGCCATGCCGTATTCGTAGTAGAGGTACTTACCGCTTTCCTCATCATATTTTAATTCTGATTTGTTGTGAGGGAAAGGTAAATCAACCAATGTACAATTTACGGAGTTGTATTTCTCGGATAAATCAACAGGGTCTGCAGGGTTTGCAAAACGCCAGTGTGCGCCGGGATAATACTCATTGTATTCTACGTCATAATTTGCCGCTTCAATTCTGGATGCGATTTCGCCTGTGGTTACGTACTCGGTAAACTCACGGGGCTTGCCGTTTTCGATACGGGCGAATCCGCCGCTTAAGTTATCAATCCAGGGATTTCTCAAATAAGCATCGATATAAAAAGGACCGCCGTCATGTACAAGGATTGCATTGTATTCCGGTGCAATCATAAAGTTGGTAGGACGTACACTTCGGATACTTCCGAAACGTGTGATGCTGCCCCAGTCTTTTACAAGTGCCATAAAACGTGTTACTTCATCGTTTGCGGTACTGTTCATCATTTCATAAACGATATCAGCCTGTGTTAATCCGTAGTGGTCCAAAGCGGTTTTTTCATTGTCAACCATTACGGCGATGGGACGCTGATTCTGAATGTCCAAACTAATCCATTCGTTGGTTAATTCGCTTCGATAACTGTTCTCGGGAGCAACTTCTTCAATGATGGGTTCTTCTTCGGACACGGATTCGGATTCCAGTTCAATGCTGACCAGTTCGGTAGAAGGTTCTTCACTGCTTATGACTTCCTCTTCAGCGTTACAGCCGCTTAACATACCAAAAGCAAGAACGGTAGAAAGAAGAAGGGCAAAAACTTTTTTCTTCATTATGCAATATTCCTTTCTTTTGTTGCGTATTACTTCCATATTAGTTTACTACACGAAACGACAGTATGCAAGAAACTTCTTTTTATTTCCAGTTATTTTACATATATAAAAAGGAATATTTTCAGAACGGATAAAAGTATCAGGACGAGGTGTTTGGCATTGAACTATGCGTTGAATGACAAATGCACGTGTAAGGGTTAGACTGTAAACAGTGAATGGCAATGAACGGATATCAGAGGAGGAAAACAGAATGAAAATGACATCGGCGTATGCAAATAAAATGTTACGAAAATTAAATGACGACAAAGACTACTGGCGCAACAAAGAACAGGAAGGTTCCTTTTATGTGGCGGCATTGGATGAAGAACCGGTGATTCCGGAATACAATTACTCCGATGTAATGGCTACTATAGAAGAAATCGATGAAAAAATTGTAAAAATCAAACATGCCATCAATATTGCGAATATCAACAGCGCCCTTACCATCGGTGACAAGATGATGACCGTAGACCAGGTGCTTGTAAGAATGACGCAGTTGAACAGAAGAAAACTCACACTGGACAATATGCGTAAGCAGCAACCGAAGATGCGTATGGGCACAACAATGTACTCTGCAAGAAAAACGGCTCCTGAATATCGTTACATCAATTATGATATGGACGTGGTAAAAGCAGACTACGAACGTATCGAAAGGGAAGTTGCGGAAATGCAAATGGCTCTTGATAAATACAATCAGACATTTGAGTTTGATGTTGATATTTAAAATTACATATTAAGAATTAAATTTTTCCGTGTAAATCGTTTGTTTCCGGCTTATAAAATGCAAATTACAAGTACGTGATGGACAGTGTTGAATGTTTGAGTTCCCGGTTTTTACGTTTTTGGTTATGTGTAAGAGTATAATGTGACGGTGCAGAGATGATAACGATCATACAAGAATATGACGGTTTACAGAAAACTTCGCCTGCGGCGGTGGCATTGAAGTTCGGTTTCAGATGCTGTATAAAAACGAACCTCAACGAAGCAGTGAAAGAAAATTTATAAAAAATTAAAAAAGTACTTGCGCAATATAATGATTAGTGATATATTTTAATATTACCGACTGCGGTATTACACCAAAGAAAGGTTGGTGAAACAAACATAAGGAACTGTTCATTTTAACTGCGAGTGTTTGCGCATCAAACACAAAGGAGGTCGTTATGTTTTGTAGAACTGAATATGATATGAAGGTTATCGGAAGAAACCTCAGACGCCTACGTGAAAAGAAACACCTCACCGTAGAACAGGTGAGAGAGTATCTTTGCTTAGGTTCCGTACAGGCCGTGTACAAGTATGAGGCCGGGGCAGGATATCCCCAGGCTGATACTTTACTGGCCCTGATGGAACTGTATGATGCAGGCGTCAGGGAAATAGTCCGAGAGGAGTACGAAGAGGAGCGAGGCTCCTCTTTTGACGTTTTAGGGGATTTTATAATTGTAAAAAATATGTTTTCACATTTTTTTTCGCAAAATGGTTAATGTTTTGGTCTGATTTACCGAAAAAAATAAAGTACTATACGTCAAAATGGCGAGAAATGTGTATTATATTTTAGGATTTATCCACATAAAATAGAACAACCCTTCCTGAAATTGTGCATAACCATTAAAAAGACAACACGAAACCTGTCTAAAATGCACAAACTTTGTAAAATTTATGTAAATTGGGTGTTCCCATTTATGTAAACATATGATACAATGTACGCAAATTGGGATACTAGGATATAAATGAGAATAAAATGATGGATAAAGTAAGAAATTATCTGAGAGAAAATCCTTTTATTTTAATATTGTTGATTATATTTCTGGTCGGCTCGGCAGGTTATGGTATTTATCAGATTGTTTACCATACAAATAACGCAAAGCATCAGGATACATATGAGAAATTGTGGGAAAATGCGGTGGTAAACGTTATGATTCCGATTGAGACCGAAGAACAGGAAGAAGAGGAACATATCCCGACACCGGTAGAAGAGTTCCTTGCTGTCGGAGATAATCAGATAAAGTACGGAATGTATTTAAGAGAAGGTGCTTTGGATTTTGAAGTGCTGTGGGAATATAATAAGGATGTAGTCGGATATATTATGATTCCCGGAACCAAAGTTTCTTATCCGATTTTACGCTCGGAAGATAACGAATATTATCTGCATCACAATATGGATGGAAGCAGAGGTTATCCCGGTTGCATTTATATGGAAAATTACAATGCAGCGGATTTTGAGGATTCGCTTACGATTTTATATGGTCATAATATGAGGAATAACAGTATGTTCGGTACGCTGGAAGAGTACAAGTTCGAAGAGTACCGGCTTGAGAATCCTTATATTATCATATATCTTCCGGAAGAGACCAGGGTATATGAGGTTGTGGTAACCTCCAAATATTCCAATGAGCATCTTCTGGCGGATAATTTTATAAAAGAAGCGGATGATACTTTTACATTTTGCGGCTTGAACGGAAATGAGAATCTGGAGTTCATAGATGACATAAAAGACTACGGTGCTTATGGTGCGTATGTGGATTCAAGCAACGTAGAGGCAGAGGATAAGATAATTGTTTTATCCACCTGTACAAGTCATGATATGAGATACATAGTAGGTGCAAAGAGAATTATATAAGATAAAAGAAGAGGAAAGAGGAGGAAAGGATATGCGAACAAAGAGATTGTTTGGCATGAAGAAACTCAGCAGATTGGTTGCGCTTGGAGTTGCAGGCATTTTGGTGGCTGCAAATTTAAACGTAATGAATGTGCAGGCTGCGGAAGGAGATATTATTTTCCCGATGTATAACCAGGAAACCGGTTTATACACTTTTAATGAAAAAGATGTCTTTGGTGCAGCAACCCATGTGCATTTGTTTGGTTACAGTGTAACAACTTCTGCGCACACACATGGTAATATTATGGCCGAAGTAGCAGACCTTAGTGAAATTGGTATGCGTGACGGTAAGATTGCCTATCCGGAGCAATATGTAGAGTATTCTTATATCGGAGATACTGCAAAACTTCCCGGCATTACCATTCATGATCCCATTATCATCGGTGCAGATATGGACTACGATAAGGCGAGTGGTGAAAAACAGGGTACTGTTACCAATAAGCCCGGAACAGAGCCTGCAACAACTTCTGCACATACCGTATATGATGGTATCTATTACAAAGAAGGTGTGGATGCGGTAGATGTTCAGGGTACATTAAACCAGTTGAAAGTATTAAGTAATTTATGGTCTTGGGCGCCTAATGACACTGTTGCTACTTTTGATTTAACAAGTGATCAGAATAATCGTTATATTAACGCAGCACAGAACGGACGTGGCGATCAGAATGTATTTATTAACATTCCTTTTGCTGATTGGGAGGCGACTTCAAACTATATTCAGATTAAGGGAATTGACAGCAATGTAGCGAATACAGGTTATGTTGTTATTAACATCGACCTTGCAGGCCAGACTGATGTTGATTTGACATGCGGCGATATGAAGGTTAGCAACACAGAAGGACAGATGTATAATAACGAAGAGCATACATCTGCTGCATTCGGAAGTTGCCGTATTGTATACAACTTGTTTGATAGTAGTAAATCGGACCGTGTTTATACCGGAAAGGTTAATTTCTCCGGTACTGTATTTGGTAATATTCTTGCACCCGGTGCAGAAGTTACCATGGGTGCTTTGAACGGTAACGTAATGGCACACACCATTCATCATAATGGTCAGGAATCTCACAGATTAGATATCGTTCCTATTTTCTCTTATGAAAGCGGTGACGTAGCAACAGAGAAGATTGAAAAAGATGAAATTCGTTTAAAACTCGAACTCAGAGGCCAGGATGTTGTGCCTGAAGAAGGCGGTACAAGCAGTGAGACAACATATACTTTGTATCACGATAAGGAATGTACAGATCCTGTAGACGAAATTACTCCTGTAACTGCAGTATGGAATGAAGAAGAAAAGATTTATGAATTAATCATCAGCAGTGAAGAAGTTACCAAGAAATTGGATACAGAAGAAGATTACTTCCTCAAGAAGACTGATGTAAACGATGAATATACAGATAACGAAACAATATACGAAGCATATATTGACGAAAACGGTGACGTATCATACAGAGAAGTAACAGATGGTACAAGCGGTGAAAGAACAACAGAAATCTTAACAGATATTTTAGAGAAGCCCAACGATGAGATTAAAATTAATGTACAGTTGAAGGGTGAAGAAGGTCAGGAAGACGGAGACGGCAGTGA
>JAZNLG010000137.1:0-9087 GCA_045578965.1 Lachnospiraceae bacterium
GCTGTAAAGACCACGGCGGTTCTTTAATCCGGTTAACTGGTCTTCCGTTGCCTCGCTGTATAAAAGGTGCGATTCCAGGGTTCTGCCGCAGAATGCGGTAGCAAGTTTGATACGCTTGATATCCGTATCTGTAAAAGGTGCATCTTTGCCGTCGGCATCTAATTTGTTGATGGCCTGATAAGCACCGATTACTTTGCCTTCCGAATTGGTAACAGGCACGGTAAGAATGGACTTGGTAACATAACCGGAACTTTTATCCACATCACTGTTAAACCGGGAATCATGATAGGGATCATTGATAAGCAGTAATTCATTGTTCATAACCGATGCGCCAACCAGTCCCGTATTTTCCGGAATGGTAATTTTACTGATGTCAAGGGCAGCCAAAGTCCAGATTTCATGTTTTTTGGTATCCCAGAACCAGAAACTTGCACGGTCGGAATTGACCAAAGTTTTTCCTAAATCCGTTAAAAGATGTAGTGTAGTCGATAATTCTTTTTCTTCAAACAGACGCTCCATATAGTAAAAAATCTTCTCTAACAACTCGTCTGATGATAAATTGTTTTTTGTGAATTCCATAGTTTTCCCCTCCTTGAATACGCAAAACACCGCGATTGATGTTACGTGTTTCAGATAAGAAGAATTATAACATAAGAAGATTTATATGAAAAGAAAAAGAATGACACTTACAGGGTTTTATGCTATTATCTTGAGGGGATAAAACGGTACGATTTCAAAGATAAAGGGTTGAAAAATGAACAATCTGAATGAATTGGGTATTAGAGAAAAATTAACAGCAGAGTTCCGGCAAATGAATATCTGCGTGTATGACACCATAGATTCCACGAATGACGAAGCGAAGCGACAGTGGAAGGAATGTAAAAATGCACCATGTCTTTTTGTCAGCGATGAGCAGACCGGAGGGAGAGGTCGAAGAGGAAGAAGTTTTTATTCACCCAAAGGAACCGGTATATATATGTCACTGCTTTTACAACCGGAGAGCGGATTGGAAGATGCCGTGCATATTACTACGGCTACGGCGGTGATTGTAGCGAAAGCATTGCGGGATTTTACCGGAGAAGAAATCGGTATAAAATGGGTCAATGATTTATATTGTAAAGATAAAAAAGTTTGCGGCATTTTAACGGAGGCAATTATCGAACCTGACAGCACGGAAGCACCTGCAGTTGTGGTTGGCATCGGTATCAATTTGTGTACGGAAGAATTTCCGGAAGAGTTGCGGGAAATCGCAGGAGGATTGGGCGTAGACGAAACGCAGGCAGATGTCAATGTGTTGGTGGCGCGGATTGTGGCGGAATTATTGAATTTTGCTAAGGATATGAGAGATTGTTCTTTTGTAGAAGAGTATCGCCGGATGTCCGTTGTTTTAGGACGGGAAATCCGTTACACCGAGGGTGATGATTTGATTACGGCGAGAGCATTGGATATTGATTCGGAAGGTGGCTTAATGGTGAAACTGCCCGATGGCAGTGTAAAAGTATTAAAAACCGGAGAGATTACGGTGCGTTTGGCAGAATAGACTTGCCTGAAGTTACTAAGGTAAAGGTTTAATATATTATTGAAATAAGAATGAAGAAACAGAGGAAAGAAACGTGAAAATTATTTTTATCAGACATGCGGAACCGGATTATTCCATAGATTCCCTGACGGAGAAGGGCTGGAGGGAAGCAGAAATTTTATCCGAACGTGTTAAGAATTGGAAGGTAGACAGATTCTTTGTATCCCCTATGGGAAGAGCGAAGGATACGGCATCATTATCCTTAAAAAAGTGTGGCAGGGAAGCGGAAGAACTGCCTTGGTTACAGGAGTTTTACTATCGTGTTAAAAGTCCTTTTAACGGGGAAGATATTATTGCTTGGGATTTTATGCCGGCATATTTTTCGAAACAGGAAGATTTGCATGATAAAAACAAATGGCATCAAACTGAACTGATGCAGTCCGGGAATATGGGAGAACATTACAGGGAAGTCTGTGAAGGATTCGATGCGATTCTCAAGGAATATGGTTATGAGAGAGAAGAAGGCGGTATGTATCGTGTGAAGGAGAGCAGTGATGCAACATTGGTATTCTTCTGCCATCTGGGTGTAAGTTTTGTTATTATGAGCCATTTACTTGGGATTGCACCGCCGGTTTTGTGGCAGGGATTTTTCGTGGCACCTACTGCGGTAACCGTACTCGGATGTGAGGAGAGAACCGAAGGAGAAGCGGCTTTTCGAGTGCAGATTATGGGAGATACCAGACATTTATCCGAGGCAGGAGAACCGATATCGGCTTCGGGATATTTTACGGATACATTCCAGTTGTAAATTAGAATGCGTAAATTATGGAAAAGAGGAAAAAGATATGATGAATCCGGCGAAATTATTGACTTTTAAGAAAGATTGGGAGGCTTTTGCGGGAAGACACCCCAGATTTGTACAGTTTCTCATGACTATTATGCAGAATGGTATGGGTGAAGGAAGTATTATAGACGTGACGGTAACGTTACCGGACGGAAGAACCTATCAGTCTAATATGAGGATTACACAGGAAGACGTAGATTTTATTAAAGGTATCGGCGGTTCCATGTAAGAACGTTTCGATAAGAGATAAATGCGCTTGCACCGGTATGAAAGAAATATCCGCGCAGATGCATATTTTATGGTAAAAATTCTCATACTGACAATAACGATTAGAAGGAAGGATGTTATGTCGGTATGAGTAAGCAGGTAGGAATGAGCAGTACACGGTTGTCGTCGCCCGTCTATATAAGGGAATGGGCATCGGCTGTGGGTAAAAAAGAAGGTGAAGGGCCGCTGGGACAGTTATTCGATTTTGTCAGCCAAGATGACCTTCTTGGAAATAAGACATGGGAAGAAGCGGAAAGTGCATTTCAAAAGAAGGCAGTTTCCCTTTTGTTTGAGAAGGATGAGGACGCTTATCATCGCGCCCGCTTCATTATGGCGGGAGATTTACTTGGACAGGAGATTGCATCTTCATTCGGATTGAAGGATTTCAGGGTTCCGATGTTTGGATTGTACGGTGCATGTTCTACTTGTGGGGAATCCTTAAGTCTGGGGTCTATGTTAATTGACGGCGGTTTTGCAGAACAGTTGATTTGCGTGACTTCCAGCCATTTTGCCAGTGCGGAAAAGGAGTTTCGATATCCACTTGACTATGGCAGTCAGCGCCCGCCCTGCTCAACTTGGACCGTAACGGGAAGCGGTGCATATCTGTTGAGCAGGCATCCGCAAGAAGATAGGAAGTGTGCACCGATTACACTGCAGCAAAGCAATGGAAGTGGGAACGTCGTAGATTCCGCATTTTTTAATTTGCCGCAAAAATCAGTGATTGAACGTAAATTCGAGGTGGCAATTACGGGAATTACTACCGGCAAAATTATCGATTACGGCATCAAAGATACCATGAATATGGGAGCATGTATGGCTCCGGCGGCTTGTGACACCATATATCGTAATTTAAAGGACTTTGAAAGACAGCCGGATTATTATGATAAAATCATTACCGGGGATTTGGGAACAGTGGGTCAGACTGTGTTGATTGATTTGTTAAAACAAAAAGGATATGATATCAGCGATCGTCATATGGATTGCGGAATTGAAATTTATAACGGCGAAGAACAGGGAACCAATGCCGGTGGCAGCGGTTGCGGTTGTGCGGCAAGTGTACTGGCGGCGTTTCTTTTACCGAGACTTGCAAGCGGAGAGTGGAAGAGAATTCTGTTTCTGCCCACCGGTGCTTTGTTAAGTAAAGTAAGTTTTAATGAAGGTAAGAGTATTCCAGGAATTTCCCATGGAGTTGTGATTGAGCGGGTATAAAGTTTTAAGTATGCGGATTATTTGATAATCCAAAGAGTACGGAAGTCCGGGCATTGTTTGTGAAACATTGTCCCGGCATATATGCATAACAAAAGAAGGAAGTATGATTATGAAAAAATGGTTGGGAAGCGGTATGCTTCTTCTTACTGCAGTAATATGGGGCGTAGCGTTTGTGGCCCAAAGCGTTGGAATGGATTATGTGGAGCCTTTTACATTTAATTTTGCACGCTATATAATTGGCGCCATTGTGTTGTTGCCTTTTCTGAAACTGGGAAATTCAGGGACGCAAAGTAAAGATGCCGTTGCCAAAAAGAATATGATAAAAAAGTCTGTACTGGGCGGTATCGGTTGCGGTTTTTTGCTTTGTATAGCAAGCATGTTACAGCAGTTCGGTATTATGTATACAAATGTGGTAGGTAAAGCAGGTTTTATTACTGCATTGTACATTATTTTAGTGCCGGTGTTAGGAAGTGTTTTAGGTAAAAAAACAAAGCCATTGGTATGGATTTGTGTTGTGATTTCAGTAATCGGGCTTTATCTTTTGTGTGTGTCTGACGGTTATCGTTTGGAAGCGGCGGATTTGCTTCTTTTGGCCTGTGCCCTGTTTTTTGCATTTCACATTATTTTTATTGATTATATTTCACCGGGGACCAATGGCGTACTGGTTTCCTGCGTGCAATTTGCGGTGGCGGGAATTTGCTGTATGGTAGCTATGTTTATGTTTGAAAGTCCGAATTTAGCCGGCATGTTGAAAGCATATATCCCCATCCTGTATACCGGTGTATTGTCCTGCGGTGTAGCATATACTTTTCAGATTCTTGGGCAGAAATATGTGGAACCCACCAAGGCGTCCCTGATTCTGTGTCTGGAGTCTGTGGTGTCCGTTTTGGCAGGATGGCTTCTTTTGAAGCAGGCACTCAGCATCCGCGAATTAATGGGTTGCATTATTATGTTTGCGGCTATCATTATGGCTCAATTTGTGCAGAAGGAGGAACCGGAAACGCAGACCATAGCTGAATCAAAAGGTGCCTGAATTAAGAACGAAGAATCGGTTTGAACCTAACGTATATTTTATCCAAATTTTCACAAACTAAAGTACATATTCATCTTTGGGATGGATATGTACTTTTTTATTTGTGTCAAATCATCCTTGGTGTATCCGAAACTTTTGTGAAAAATGTGATGCATCGAACAAATTGGGACACAGGACGGGAGAGTTGAAATGAAAGATAAAATATTTGGTGTGCTTCAGCGTGTGGGACGTTCTTTTATGCTCCCTATTGCTATTTTGCCGGCAGCAGGGCTGCTGTTGGGATTCGGTGGCTCTTTTAGCAATTTAACGACTCTTGAAACCTATGGTTTGATGGGGGTTATGGGGCCCGGCACGATACTGAATTCGATTTTTATTGTTCTGCGTGATGCGGGAGATATTGTATTTGCCAATTTGCCGATTATCTTTGCTATTGGTGTGGCTATCGGTATGGCAAAGCAGGAAAAAGCAGTAGCGGCTTTGGCGGCGGCAATTGCATTTCTGATTATGCACGCATCCATTGGTGCGTTGATTACCATTCAAGGCGGACCGGAAAATATGATTAGTGGTGCAACCGCGTCCGTTTGCGGTATAACTTCCCTGCAAATGGGAGTATTTGGCGGTATTCTGGTGGGACTCGGTGTGGCGGCGCTTCATAACCGCTTTTATAAAATTGAATTGCCACAGGTTTTATCTTTCTTTGGTGGCACAAGATTTGTGCCGATTATCAGTGCACTGGTGTATACACTGGTGGGGATTTTGATGTTTTTTATCTGGCCTTTTATCCAGAGCGCCATTTATGCCGTTGGTGATTTGGTGTTGAATTCCGGATATTTCGGGACATGGGTATATGGTTTGATGGAACGTCTCTTGATTCCTTTTGGTTTGCATCATGTTTTTTATTTGCCGTTTTGGCAGACCGCTCTGGGCGGCACTATGGAAGTTGACGGACAATTGATTGAAGGTGCACAGAATATTTATTTTGCGCAGTTGGCGTCGCCCAATGTTACGCAATTTTCTGTATCGGCAACCCGTTTTATGTCCGGAAAGTTTCCGCTGATGATTTTTGGCTTGCCGGGCGCAGCATTGGCTATGTATCATACTGCCCGGCGGGAAAACCGCGGTAAAGTGGGCGGATTACTTCTTTCTGCTGCGTTAACCTCTATGCTGACCGGTATTACGGAACCGCTGGAATTTACTTTTCTTTTTGTAGCACCCTTGCTGTATGGTATCCATTGTGTGTTTGCCGGTCTTGCCTATATGTTTATGCATGTCTTTCACGTAGGCGTGGGAATGACTTTTTCCGGTGGTTTGGTGGACTTGTTTCTTTTCGGTATTTTGCAGGGAAATGCCAAGACAAACTGGATCTGGGTTGTGATTGTAGGAATATTCTATTTTATTGTTTACTATTTGGTATTCCGATTTCTGATTCAGCGATTGAATTTGAAGACACCCGGCCGTGATGATGAAGAAATTAAATTGTATACCCGCAAGGATGTGGAAGGAAAGGCACAAAGGGACAGCAAAGAGGCTGCGATTCAGCAATTGAAGTCCGATAAAATGCTTTTATCAAGAGATATTTGTTTGGGACTGGGTGGTGTAAAAAACATATCGGATGTTGATTGTTGTGCCACAAGATTGCGTTGTACGGTATACAATTCCGAACTTGTAAATGATGTGATTTTAAAACAAACCGGAGCTGCGGGAGTGATTCGGAAAGGAACCGGAGTGCAGATTATTTACGGACCGAAAGTGGCTGTGATTAAGTCTGATTTAGAGGAATATATACAACAATTTCCGGAAGGGGAAGATGTAAAAGTAAAGAAAGATACTGACACTTCATCGAAGAAAAATCTTGAAGTAAAAAAGCAGAAAACACTCACAAAGTCCGTGGTAATATGCAGCCCGATGACAGGTGAGGCTACAGAGTTATCGGATGTTCCGGATGAAGCATTTGCAACTAAAATGGTTGGTGACGGTATGGCAATTACACCGACGGATGGAAATATCTATGCACCGGAGAATGGAGAAGTGTTGTTTGTTTATGATACAAAACATGCATTGGGATTTTTGACGGATACCGGTATTTCGTTGCTTCTGCACATTGGTATTGATACTGTAAAACTAAACGGACAGGGGTTTGAAGTTATGGTGGAAAGCGGAGAAAAAGTTACGAAAGGGCAATTGCTTATGAGGGTTTCATTGTCATATCTGAGAGAACATGTTCCCAGTATGATGTCTCCGGTGCTTGTATCGGAAGCAGGAGAACATCAGGAAATCAGAATTCTAAAAAAGGGAAAGGTAGAAAGCGGAGAAGAATTGTTTGCAGTGGATTTCTACGAATAGAAACGGAAACAAAAGGGTGTTGAAGAAACACGAAATTTATTAAGAAAAGATGGTGTAAGAATATGGTTTTTATAAAAGCATTTATCATTGGCGGACTGATCTGTATGATTTGTCAAATTTTATTGGAGAAAACGAAAATGATGCCCGGACGAGTAATGGTGTTGCTGGTATGTTTGGGAGCGGTTTTGAGTTTTCTTGGTGTATATGAGCCGTTTCTGGAATGGGCAGGAGCAGGGGCATCCGTTCCCCTGCTGGGCTTTGGACATGTACTCATGGATGGTGTAAAAGAGGCAGTGGATGAAAACGGTTTTCTCGGAGTTTTTCAAGGCGGATTAAAAGCAGGGGCTTTAGGTACTGCGGCGGCGCTGATTTTCGGTTATATTGCCAGCCTGATTTTTAATCCCAAGAGCAGGAGTTAAAAATACTACTTTTGCTATCTATACTATAGAGCGTGTGAAAATCTATTTTAAATTATATTAGTGTATTGACATATGCGTTTATAAGTGTTATAACTGTATCAATAGAAGCGATACAGTTATAACTTTTTTATTAGGATAGAAACGAAATAGGAAGGAGGCGTTTTATGGTTGTTTTGGATTTAAAAAGCAACAAACCGATTTATGAACAAATCGTGGAGCAGGTAAAGTATCATGTTCTCAAAGGACATTTAAAGCCGGGGGACAGTATACCGTCGGTGCGCAAATTGGCATTGGATATTGCAATTACACCCGGAACGGTAGCTAAGGCTTATCAGGAACTGGAGCGTCAGCACATTATCGAAACCATTCGCGGTAAGGGAACATTTATTGCAGGGACAATCGAGATGAAGCAGGATGAAGAACGTATGACAGAAAGTAAGAAACTGATACGTTCGGCGGTTCTGGAACTGAAGGTTATGGGACTTACGGAAGAACAGGTGACTGATATGGTCAAAGATATTTATAAGGAGATGAGTGTATGTTAGAGGTAAAAAATGTATATAAAAGTTATAATAATGCAGAAGTATTGCACGGAATTTCCTTGGAAGTAAAGCCCGGGGAAATTCACGGATTAATCGGTGAAAACAGTGCCGGTAAGACCACGTTGATTAAGTGTATAACCGGTGTATACAAGGCCGACAAAGGTGAGATTCTAATCAACGGTGAAGCAATCTACGATAATCCGAAGGCAAAGGAGCAAATCGGTTATGTGGCCGATTACAACGAATACATACGTTTTTATAATGCCATCAAAATGGTAAAAATGTATCAGCGTTTTTATCCTGAATTTGACGTGGAGAAATTCAATTATTTAAATGATATTTTTGAAATTCCTTTGGAGAAAAGTATCAGTTCGCTTTCAAAAGGTCAGAAGATGCGTCTTGCGATTATGTTAGAGATTGCGAAAAAGCCGAAGTACTTGATTTTGGATGAACCTACATCAGGATTGGATCCTGTCGCAAAAGAATCTTTTTATAAGGTGTTGATTAAAGAAACGGAAGAAAATGACATTGGTGTTTTAATCAGTTCACACAATTTAATGGGACTTGAAAAAATCTGTGATTCCGTAACTATGATTCATCAGGGCAAGGTAGAGCGTCAAATGTCTATGGACAGTATGAAAGATGTACTGACCAAGTTAAACGTGGTATTTGAAGGCGGTGCGGGCCCTGCGTTGTATAATCGCAAGGATTTACTGCGTGTCAGCAACATAGGAAGCATTTACACGCTGATTATCAAAGATTACAATGAAGATAAGGCGGATGAGTTAAAAGCCTTAGGCGCAAGTTTTATTGAGCCGGTAGCATTAAGCCTGGAAGAGTTGTTTGTTACTCTGGAAGAAAACAGAAAAGAGTAGGAGGCGCCTATGAAGGATATTATGACTTTAATCAGG
>JAZNLG010000138.1:0-13123 GCA_045578965.1 Lachnospiraceae bacterium
TATGAAGACGGCGAGACATTGGATGAACTTTTACCGGAAGCGTTTGCGGTAGTAAGGGAAGCCGGCAAACGTGTGCTGGATATGGAGCATTATCGTGTGCAGTTAATCGGTGGTGTAATTTTACACCAGGGCCGTATTGCAGAAATGAGAACAGGTGAAGGTAAAACTTTGGTATCTACTTTGCCTGCATATTTAAATGCCTTGGAAGGTAAAGGCGTATATATTGTTACCGTTAATGATTATCTTGCTAAGCGAGATGCGGAGTGGATGGGACAGATTCATGAATTCCTGGGACTCAAAGTAGGTGTGGTATTAAACAGCCTAAAAGCGGAAGAGCGTCGAGAAGCATATAATTGTGATATTACCTATGTTACCAATAATGTATTGGGATTCGATTATCTGCGTGACAACATGGTTATTTATAAGGAACAGTTGGTACTTCGTCCGTTGCATTATGCAATCATCGACGAAGTTGACTCGGTTTTAATCGATGAGGCAAGAACGCCCTTGATTATTTCCGGACAGAGCGGTAAATCCACAAGATTGTATGAAGCATGCGATATTCTTGCCCGCCAGATGAAACGCGGTAAGGATATGGAAGAACAGTCCAAGATGGATATTTTACTTCGTGTAGAACAGGAAGAAGATGGCGATTTTATCGTGAATGAAAAAGATAAAACCATCAACTTGACTGCAGCCGGTGTAGAAAGAGTAGAGAATTTCTTCCGTATCGAAAATTTGGCAGATCCTGAGAATCTGGAAATTCAACATAACATTATTTTGGCCTTACGTGCCCATAATTTAATGTTCCGCGATCAAAACTATGTAGTAAAAGATGACAAGGTTATGATTGTAGATGAATTTACCGGACGTATTATGCCGGGACGTCGATTCTCCGATGGTTTGCACCAGGCAATTGAAGCAAAGGAACATGTAAAAGTTAAGAGAGAGAGCAAAACACTTGCAACGATTACATTCCAGAACTTCTTTAATAAATTTGATAAAAAAGCAGGTATGACCGGTACTGCATTAACGGAAGAAAAGGAATTCCGTAACATCTATGGCATGGACGTTATTGAGATTCCCACAAACCGTCCGGTTGCACGTATCGATCATAATGATGCGGTTTATAAAACCAAACGCGGTAAGTTGCTGGCGATTTGTAATGAGGTAGAGGAGTCACACAAGACAGGACAGCCAGTGTTGGTAGGTACCATTACCATTGAGTCTTCGGAAGAAATCAGCCGTATGCTTCGTAAACGCGGCATTCCGCATCAGGTATTGAATGCGAAGTTCCATGAAATGGAAGCGGAGATTGTTGCCAAGGCAGGACAGTTTGGTGCGGTAACCATTGCGACCAATATGGCAGGTCGTGGTACTGACATTAAGTTGGATGAGAAATCAAGAGAAGCAGGTGGCCTTAAAATTATCGGTACGGAGCGTCATGAGTCCAGACGTATTGACAACCAGTTGCGTGGTCGTGCCGGACGTCAGGGTGACCCCGGTGAATCCAGATTCTTTATTTCGTTGGAAGACGATTTGATGCGTCTCTTCGGTTCTGATCGTTTGATGGCAGTGTTCAATTCCCTGGGCGTGGAAGAAACACAGGAAATTCAGCATCCGATGCTTACCAAGACAATTGAGAATGCCCAGAAGAGAATTGAAAATAACAACTTTGGTATTCGTAAGAATCTCTTGGATTATGACCAGGTAATGAATGAACAGCGAGAAATCATTTATGCAGAACGTCTTCGCGTATTAAGCGGTGAAAGTATGCGTGATGTTGTTTATAAGATGATTACGGATATTGTGGAAAATACCGTAGATAACTGTATCAGTGATGACGCATCCGTGGACGAGTGGGATTTTGCAGAATTAAACAATGCACTATTACCTATCATTCCTTTGGAACCTGTTACTGCGGAACGCGTTGAAAAGCCGAAGAAGAATGCATTGAAGCAACAGTTGAAGGAAGAAGCGGTTAAGTTCTATGAGGCAAAAGAAGCAGAATTCCCTCAGGCAGATGCAATTCGTGAAGTGGAACGTGTGGTTCTTTTGAAGGCGATTGACCATAAGTGGATGGCGCATATTGATGATATGGCACAACTTCAGCAGGGAATCCATATGGTGGCTTACGGCCAGAAGGATCCTCTTGTAGAATATAAGATGAGCGGTTTTGATATGTTTGATGCCATGACTGACGGAATCCGTGAAGAAACCGTAAGATTAATTATGCATGTCAGAGTAGAACAGAAGTTAGAGCGTGAACAGGTGGCGCAGGTAACCGGTACCAACAAGGATGATACGGTAGCCAAAGGACCTGTTAAACGAGAGAGTGAGAAGATTTATCCGAATTCTCCCTGTCCATGCGGAAGCGGTAAGAAATACAAACAGTGTTGCGGACGTAATGCATAAACAGTAAGATATATTGAAATGTACACCCGGTAAGGTTTGCTTGCGAAGAGCGTGTTGCCGGGTGTCTTTTATAAAAAAAGAAAAGGTGGTGACGCAAAGTGGTTGAATTAGATGCAATGAAAAGCGAATTGCAGACCTACGTAACTCCATTGGCGGAAGTGAGGGATTCACTTTGACTTAGTGAATAAGACTGAGCGAGTGAAGGAATTGGAGAGAGAAAGTCAGGAGCCTGGATTCTGGGACAATCCTGAGAGTTCCAATCGTAAAATGAAAGAAATGAAGAATCTGCAGGATACGATTGATATGTATCATCATTTGGAAAGTCAGATGGAAGATATCGGCATGCTGATTCAGATGGCTTATGAGGAGAATGATGCGGAACTGGTAGCGGATATTCAAGCCGAGTTAGATGAATTTGTGGAAGAATTTGAAAAGATTCGTATTTCCACACTTTTATCGGAAGAGTATGATACCAACAACGCAATCCTTCGTTTGAATGCAGGTGCAGGCGGAACGGAAAGTTGCGACTGGGCGTCTATGCTGTATCGTATGTACGTAAGATGGGCAGAGCGCAAAGGCTATACCGTGGAGGTATTGGATTATCAGGATGGTGATGAGGCCGGAATTAAGTCTGTCTCTTGGCAGGTAAACGGTTTGAATGCATATGGATACTTGAAATCTGAAAAAGGTGTACATCGTTTGGTGCGTATTTCACCTTTTAATGCCCAGGGTAAAAGACAAACTTCTTTTGTATCCCTGGATGTTATGCCGGAGTTGCCGGAAGATGTGGAACTGGATATTAATCCGGATGATTTGCGAATTGATACGTATCGAAGCAGTGGTGCCGGTGGTCAGCATATCAACAAAACCTCTTCAGCAGTACGTATTACCCACATTCCTACCGGAGTGGTGGTACAGTGCCAGAATGAGCGTTCGCAGCATAGCAATAAAGATAAGGCAATGCAGATGTTACGTGCGAAATTATTGATGTTAAAGCAGGAAGCAAATGCAGAAAAATTATCGGATATCCGTGGAGAAATCAAGGAAATCGGCTGGGGAAGCCAAATACGTTCCTATGTAATGCAACCTTATACTTTGGTAAAGGATACCCGAACCGGTGAAGAAACCGGTAATGTGGATGCCGTTTTGGACGGCGATTTGGACAAAATGATGACGGCCTACCTGAAGTGGAAAAGTCTCGGAGGTAAAGCCGTCGGAGATGATGCTGTTGATTAAACAACGATTATTTTAAACGTTTGTCTGATAAATCGGTATAAAAGCAGGCTGTAGCAGTATTCATATAAGGAATCAGCCAAAGATTACCGATGCCAAAAGTGAGAAGTGAAACAAATTGTAAGGGAAGGAAGCTTAAGTGTAGTCCGAGAAGACGAACTTTGCTTCCTTTCATTAACCAAATACTCATCTTCATTGCCTTCGTTGCAGTCAGGGAAGGCATATCTACCAACATAAAATAAACAGGTTCAAAGAATAAACAAATCAGAAAGTAAATCAGTTCTCCTGCACCAAGAATCAAGTAAGCAATCCCCATACATTCCAGTACTGCGGAATCCATATTCATCAACTGTTCCATCGTAAAAGTCGGCATAAAGAAAAGCGTATAGATTACGTAAGGAAGCGTGCATACCATGCGAATCAGTGACAGCATCAGTGAAACTTTTAATGCTTTATCGGGATTATGGGAAAATGCATAAAATAAATCATATAAAGACGCGTTGGATTTGCCGGTTGTAATGTTCAGATAAAAACATGCAACTCCCATTTGTAACAGTCCGGCAAATAAGTCAATCAGCAGTGTTGTAAATTCATAGATAAAAAGTTCCAATACACTGCCACCGCCGGGATATACCATCAGACAACATGTGCACAGATTGGTGATCATAATGTATAAAAGCGTAAAGAAGACTGCTGTCCACATATGTGACAGCAGTTGTTCTCTTGCGTATGATTTAATTTCCTTGATTTTTGCGTACATAGTTAATTTCAACCTTTATTTTAGTGACATATCAAAATTCGAGCCGGTCAAGGCGTCTTTTTGCATCTTTTTTAATTCTTTTACATAAGGATTTTCTTCGTTGGAATATTTGATTCTGGTACTTGTCACACCGCCTGATACGTAAGAACGGCCGCATTCCGGACATACGGATGTATGTATTCTTACGCTGGCCTGTAAAACTTTGCCGTTGTCCTGCGCAGCTTTTTTGTATGCATTGGAAACATGTTCCTGCTCATGGGCGCGTACGGCGGTGCCGGCTGCCAGGGGCGATATGTGTTGCGCGGATTTGAAAGAAACCATTTCGTCAGAACCGTCTTGATATTTACGGTTAGCGCAGGTTTGACATTCACCGGCTTCTTCGGCTTTGCCGATACCGGAAACTTCTTTGTTGGTGTCCTTCTCGGTAGAAGGGATGCCGGGTATGACAACTTTATCGATATTATTCTGGTTTTGATAATCCATAGCTCCGATATATGCGATTCCGTTCATAGGTTTCTCCTTTCTGCATATTGCTATAATATATTTCACGATTCAATTATTAAAAAAGAATTGGATTATTTAAGGTTCTGTTGTTGTTTCATTGTATTCCGGAAGTGAAAACATATAAGAAGTGTATTCTTCCAAACTCATACCATATAATTGCTGAAATGTTTCATCCAGTTGCTCCTGATATTCTTCGTTGTAAAAAAGATTATAAAAAGCAAAACCTGTGTAGGCTGTGTTACCGATTAATGCAATACAGGATACAATCAGGGCAACTTTGGCGTTGAGTTGATAACGGGCCGTGTTGCCTTTGGATAAAACTGCAAATATAATGGATAAACCACCCAAAATAAAAGGAAAAATCATGGTGCCGAACAAAGCCGTAATCACGGCAAGAAAGGCAAATGTCTGGGCACTCTTGGCCATTATAAAATGGCGATAATTCGGTTCGGAAGTATTCATTGTTTTTCTCCCAAATATAAAAATAAGTACATTTTTTTACAGTATATCACGGGTTATACAGAAAGAAAAGAAAAAAACCGCGGATTTACTTTAATTTAGTTGCGAAAAATGTGTGAAATCGGGTATACTTGGATAGGAATAGGGACAGTTTTGTCCGAGAGTTTCAGGAGGATGAAATGGATATTGCATTACAACTTGCAAAAGAATTGCAAATCAAAAAAGAGCAGGTGGACGTAACCATCAAATTAATCGATGAAGGAAATACCATTCCTTTTATTGCAAGATATCGTAAGGATGTTACCGGGAATTTGAATGACGAGGTACTTCGTAATTTGAATGAACGACTTACATATTTGCGTAATTTGTGCGAGAAGCAGGAACAGGTAATTTCAAGCATTGAAGAACAGGGTAAGATGACGGAGGAATTGCGCAAACAGATTTTGGAAGCGACTACCCTGGTTG
This sequence comes from Lachnospiraceae bacterium, assembly GCA_045578965.1. GTDB lineage: Bacteria > Bacillota > Clostridia > Lachnospirales > Lachnospiraceae > UBA3766. The sequence goes on from JAZNLG010000138.1 coordinate 5,837, forward strand.
CGGTGGAGGATTTATATCGTCCCTATAGACCGAAACGTAAGACAAGAGCGGGAATTGCAAAAGAAAAAGGTTTAGAAGGTTTGGCAGAGTTGATTCTGACCCAGGAAACTGCAGAAAGTTTGGAGCAAAGTGCAGAAAACTATATTTCGGAAGAAAAAGGTGTTGCTACGGTGGAAGAAGCCATTGCAGGAGCAAGAGATATTATTGCGGAAATGATATCCGATGATGCGGCACACAGAACTTATATCCGCGAGGCTACCATGGAAGAAGGTATTATTATGAGTAGTCTTAAGAAGGAAGAAAAAGAAAAAATCTTTGAAATGTACTACGATTATTCCGAACCTGTCAAGAAAGTTGCAGGACATCGTGTACTTGCATTAAACCGCGGCGAAGATAAAGAGGTTTTAAAAGTTAAAATTGAGGCTCCCAAGGAGAGAATTTTACAATATTTGAACAAGAAGACTTTAAAAAACGAAAATCCTTATACCACACCGGTGATTGTGGAAGCGGCAGAGGATGCTTACGACAGACTGATTGCTCCTGCTATTGAAAGAGAAATTCGTAATGAGTTAACAGAGAAAGCGGAAGATGGTGCGATTTCTGTATTTGGCAAGAATCTGGAGCAGTTGTTATTACAGCCGCCCATTCTTGGTAAGGTTGTTTTGGGGTGGGACCCTGCATTCCGTACAGGCTGTAAGTTGGCAGTAGTAGATCCTACGGGTAAGGTTTTGGCTACAACCGTTATTTTCCCTACTGCACCACAGAATAAAGTCGAAGAATCCAAAAAAGTATTAAAACAGATAATTAAAAAATATAATGTAGATTTAATTTCCGTAGGAAACGGCACAGCGTCAAGAGAATCTGAGCAAGTGATCGTAGAATTACTAAAAGAGATTGACCGACCTGTTCAATACGTAATTGTGAATGAAGCGGGTGCATCTGTATATTCTGCAAGTAAACTTGCAACTGAAGAATTCCCGAATTTTGACGTAGGACAAAGAAGTGCGGCATCTATAGCAAGAAGATTACAGGATCCCTTGGCGGAATTGGTAAAAATTGATCCGAAATCCATCGGCGTGGGCCAATACCAGCATGATATGAATCAGAAGAAACTGGGGGAAGCCTTAAGCGGAGTGGTAGAAGACAGTGTAAATAAGGTAGGTGTAGACTTAAATACCGCCTCAGCGCCTCTTTTAGAATATATTTCAGGTATTTCTAAAGTAATTGCCAAGAATATTGTAGATTACCGTGAAACAAACGGAAGATTTACCAATCGACAGCAACTTTTAAAGGTTGCAAAATTGGGACCTAAGGCTTATGAACAATGTGCCGGGTTTATGAGAATTACGGATGGGGATAATCCGTTGGATGCAACAAGTGTTCATCCGGAGTCTTACGAAGCAACTATGAAGTTGTTAGAGAAACTGGGACTTACTATGGAAGATGTGAAAGATGCCCAGAAGAAAGCAGCTGCCAATAAAGGTAAAAAAGAGCCTGCAAAGAAGACTGCGAAGCCGAAGGAGCGTAAAGTTGTTATTCGTAATACCAATACTGCAATGGGACTTGCTATGGCAAAAGCAATGGAAAAGGCCAATGTTACCGAAATTGTGGAACCTGTAAAAGAAACCAAAGAAGTTAGCGGCTTGGCGTCAAAAGTGCGTGATAAGAAGAAATTGGCGGAAGAGTTGGGAATCGGTGAAATTACCTTGACGGATATTTTAAATGAATTGGAAAAACCGGCCCGCGATCCCAGAGAGAGTATGCCTGCACCTATATTACGAAGCGATGTATTAAATATGGAAGATTTAGAGCCCGGTATGGTTTTGAAAGGAACGGTACGCAATGTTATCGATTTCGGCGCTTTTGTGGATATCGGTGTACATCAGGACGGATTAGTGCATATTTCCCGCATAACCAATCGTTTTATAAAGCATCCTTTGGAAGCAGTCAGTGTAGGTGATGTTGTGGACGTAAAAGTATTGGAAGTAGATTTGGCTAAGAAAAGAATCAGTTTTACCATGCGTTTGGATGAAAAAGAGAAATAAATGTGTCATATGTGTCATAAAAATAAACAGTGAGCGATATACGTTCAAGTGAGATGCTTGAAATCAAAAAATCCCTTGGGTTATTAACCCAGGGGATTTTTGTACATTGTGTCATAATTTAGTTGCTATATTGATCTGAAAAAGTAATATTTAAATCAACCTTACCTTCGATGCCGTTTACGCTGCCACTGTCGGTATATTGCCACATGCCGATTTCGTAAGGAAAATATACATACGTGTCATAAAATGCAAACCATTTTTCGTATTCGTTTAAACGTTCCATTTCTAACATATCACAGTAGGTCTTTAAGTTACCGTAAATCATGGGAGTATAACCGGCTTCTTTTAAACGCTCACAAAACGCTATTACATAGTCGGTTCTTTGTGCGGCGGTTAAATTTGCGGTTCTGGCAGCACTGTCATTTACATCTTCCACATCAATTGCAATCGGATAAGTCACATTATAAGGTGCTAATGCCGTAATCACTGCTTCGGCTTCTTCAATGGCCTCGGCTTCGCTAATGGCTTGGGTGAAGAAATAAGCGCCAATGTCTATGCCGTTATAAGTGGCCCCTGTCATGTTTGCATCCAACGTATCATCAATTACGATTTCACCGGTACCGTATCCGCGAATACCGACACGGATCATGGCATAATCCACACCGTCCCCTGCAACACGTGACCAGTCAATTTCACCTTGATAACGGGATAAGTCAATTCCTTTTAAGGATTTTACTTCGCCGTTTACCTGATATTCCATTTCGCCGCGGTTGTTTACAACCAGACCGGCAGGGTCGTATGTGCGGGCGGGGATATTGCTTGAAATTGGTTCAAACTGATATTTCCCGTTGTTATAAAAAACAATGTCATTCGGAAACAAAAGGCGTAACTCGTGTACAATACCGGTACCGTTCATATACGCGTCTTTGATATCTTCCCGGATTTCTTCTTTGCCTTCTTCGCCGCCTTCCAATTTGGCTTCTGCAATTAAAATATCTACTTCGGAAGCGGTGTAAGTCCGATCCGGTTCCAAATTCATCATAACTTCCTGTTCCGATTCTGTAGGTTTATTGTTACTTATTACAATAAACAGAGTGGCAATACAGCAAACCAAACACAGAAGGCCTGTTATATTCGCAGTAATCAAAAGCGGATTGGTACGTATTTTTCTTTTTTCTTTTTCCATATTTATTCTTGTCCTGCTAAGCGGACATTTCCCCTTTCGTTTTACACAAGATAATTATAACGGATAAAAGCAAATTATACAATGGAAGAAAAAGTAAACTTTATGAATGGGAAAGGTGCAATGATAACAATTTTAAGGAAATAAAAAAGGATTAGTAATATGAAGTGTTCTTTGTTATAATAGAAACAATACGAAAAGGAGATATAACATGTTTGAAAGAATTAAGGCGGAATTGCAACTTATATACAGTTCCAAAGCACAATCAAATAACGGGAAACGCATTACATATCTTGATATGGTAAGAGGAATTGCAATTTTTCTTGTTGTACTGGGGCATAGCGGACTTATTGAGCATACCTGGAATATATGGTTGTCTACATTTCATTTACCTGCGTTTTTTCTGGTATCCGGAATGTTAATGGAGTTAAAAAAAGAGGAAGAACAAAAAATCAGCAAGGTTGTATTACACAAAATAAAAGGCATTATGTTGCCGTATGCTTGGTTTTCACTGGGGGCTTTGCTGGTAGATTTGGTTCAGATTCTGCGTGGGAAATTCCCTTGGGAGTTCATAGTAGAACACATTATTCAGACTCTTACCCTGCAGGGATATTCCGTTTTATGGTTTTTGCCGGTGTTGTTGCTGGCAGAGATTCTTATGCTGGTCGTTTTAAAATTGTGGAATCATTTTATAAAGAAAAAATCAACGGTTGCGCTTCTTGCGGTTATGATATCAATTCTTTTGGCTGTGGGAGCATTTTATGGCTATCAGGCTCTTACAACAACCGGAATTACGCCATTTTGGCTGGCTGAGTTAAGAGTATTGACCAAAGCAGTCATAGCGACGGCGCTGGTTGGATTTGGCTATTTGACAGGATTTATGTTGGAAAATGTACAGAAGGCGGAGAGACAGAGAAAAGAGAATTTACCCAAATGGATTGCGGATTTAAAACCGATTGGGTTGTTGGCAGGTCTTTGTCTTGCGGCAATCAATATTTTGGTGTTGCCGTATATTCAATTGATGGATTTGAATAATGTAAATATTACCAATCCGCTACTGTATATCGGACTTGGATTGACGGGAAGTCTTGGTGTGCTTTTGATTTGCAGAAGCATTCCGAATATTCCGCCGATTACATTTTATGGGCAGAATTCATTAATTGTAATGTGTACGCATATCAATTTCTATGTTTTATATGCAGGTATGAGATTGGGACAAAAATTTATTGTGCCGTTGCCCGGGCCGGACGGGTTGCAGTTTTTGCTCGGCTCTATGGCGTTTGCCATGTTTTTGGAGATTCCCGTGATTCTGTTTATAAGAATATTTTTACCTTTCATAATAGGACAAAAATATAAAATGGGTAAGAAGGCGGATAAAAAACAATAATATTAGTTGCAATCGAAGTGTGACAGTAGTATTATATGGTAGAAAATAAAATAAATCTTCAGGGTTGGGTGAAATTCCCTACCGGCGGTGATGGGTAACCTAGTCCGCGACTCGCGCAAGCGACCGATTCGGTGTGAATCCGAAACCGACAGTAAAGTCTGGATGGAAGAAGAGAGATGTTTTGGAAGGTTTATGCCCTGAGTGTTTTATGCTCAGGGCTTTTTATCTTTATAAAAGGTAAAGAAAACATTCCGATGCAATCCTTGAATACCATGATTCTGAGGGAAAAAGGAGGATTTTATGAACAATTTAACGAAGTTTATCGATTCAGTGAAGGACAATGCCTTGTTTGCATTGGAGTTTCTTGGCGTTATGTTAGCAATCTTCTTGCTTGCTTTTATCGCCGAGAAAATAATTATGAAAAGAATCGGCAACCGGGAAAAAATACTCAGTACCCGTAAAATTGCGGTGGTGGGTATGTTTTCAGCCATTGCAGGTGTGTTAATGGCGGTAGAAGTTCCGCTTCCGGGGATAATTCCGGACTTTTACAAATTTGAAATCGGTGATTTGCCAGGTATTATTTGCGGTTTTGCATACGGACCGATTGCGGGTGTTTTGGTAGAAATGTTTAAGGTTTTGATTAAAGTGTTGATCTTCAGACCGACCAGCACTGCTTTTGTGGGTGAACTTGCAAACTTCGTCATCGGTTGTTCTTTGGTGTTGCCGGCAACAATCGTTTATTGGAATAAAAAGACGAAAAAAGGAGCAATCCTGGCATTAGTAGTCGGCGGTTTATGTATGTGTATTGTGGGCTCGCTTTTGAACGGATTTTATTTGTTACCGACCTTTGTCCGAATGTTTTTCGGTGGCGATTTGGAAACACTGATTTCAATCGGTGGTGCAACCAATCCATTGATTACCAACATTCCTACCTTTGTTGTGTTTGCGGCATTGCCTATGAATCTTTTAAAAAGTATTGCCGTGGGAATCTTGGCAATGCTATTGTATAAGCCTTTGCGACCGTTCTTAAAAGACAGTAATCCTTTTAAAAACAGGAAAAAAGCAAAGAAAGAACAAAGTAATAACTCCGAAAAAGAAACAAAAAAATAATTTTTTGAGAATCTGGCAGCATATAATAGTTGACAACTGTTATATGCTGTTTTATACTGTTTGTCATAGAGCGGAGGGTTGTTATTGAATACAATTTGTTTAAAAACAAAATGAATAAAAAATAAATTCGATAAATAATTATCGCTAAACGATAAAAACTTGTTGACAAACGAGAAAAATATGCTAATATGAACTTGCAGATGCAAGGTTGAATGCATATTTTTTTGCAAGTTTTACAAAAAGTATTCAAAAGGATACATGAAGGATATATCACATTTATATAGTTGTGATAGCATCAATTTAATATGCAATATATCCAACTGGAAGAGAATGGTGTTATAATACACCTTGAATAAAAAGATGAGGAGGGGAAGTTCTTGTCGCAATTAATTGAAATCCGGGATATGTGTAAGGTATATAATCCCGGGGAAAATGAAGTGTGGGCGCTAAACCACGTAAACTTAAGTATAGGAGAGAATGAATTCGTGGCCATTATCGGTCAGTCCGGTTCCGGTAAATCTACCTTGATGAATATGTTGGGGTGTCTGGATGTGCCGACTGCAGGTATTTATCTGTTGCACGGGGCAGATGTTTCCGAACTGACGGATGATGAATTGTCAGATATCCGGAACAAAGAAATCGGATTTATTTTTCAGGGCTTTAATCTGATTGCGAACCTGACGGCTTTGGAAAATGTTGAACTGCCGCTGATATACAGAGGAGTGCCGAAGAAAACCAGACGCGAACTGGCAGAGGCTGCGTTGGAAAAGGTTGGACTGGCAAACCGTATGACCCATAAACCGGCGGAAATGTCCGGTGGCCAGCAACAGCGAGTGGCAATTGCGAGAGCCATTGCGCAGGCACCGCCCATTATTCTGGCGGATGAGCCTACCGGTAATCTGGATTCCAATTCCAGCAAGGAAATTATGGCAATCCTTAAGTCTTTGCAGGCAGAAGGAAGAACAGTAATCCTAATTACACATGACAGCGATATTGCCATGGAAGCAAAGCGAATTATACATATTAAAGACGGTAAAATTGATTACGATGAAATAAAGGAGAATTCATAAAATGAGCGTGGGAAATCAGGACGGAATTGTTTTAAATCAGGACAGAAGCGTGGAGGCGCAGTTACAGCGTGCCAAAGAAGAGCGCCAGAAGAAGTTAAAAAAGCAAAAAAGAAGAAAGTGGTTTTTGATCGGCGGAGCAGGCGTAATTATTCTTTTGATTATTATAGGATCTATTATTGTTTCTGCAATTTCCAAGAATATGCCGACGACGGTTTTTGTGACAAGTCCTACCAGAGGTGATTTGGAATCGGTCATCAATGCCAGCGGAATGATTGAAAGCGGGCAGATTGAAAATTATTATGCTCCCGGAAGTGTATTGGTAGCAGAGAATGCTGAGTTGGGTGATAAAGTGAAGGCCGGTGATAGTCTTGTGGTATTTGATGCCGAAGATTATGCTTTTTCGTTAAGAGAAGTGGAACTGGAGGATCAGATTACAAACAATTCTTATCAGGGAAATCTTTTGGATTACAATGACGCGAAAGCAAAACTCGC
>JAZNLG010000139.1:0-10822 GCA_045578965.1 Lachnospiraceae bacterium
CCAACTCTTGCATGCATACACACCGGGAGTATATCCCGCACTCTTAATGGTCTCGCAGAATGCTTTACATACCGCTGTTCTGGTAGATTTATCCAAACTATTGGCTCTGCCGCCGCTGGTCCATTCCGTATCAATAAAAATTGGATATGAAATCTTATAATCTTTCGCCAATGCGATAGCCATGGAAGCCTCTTCTACCGCTTCTTTTTCACTTACGGCCTGTGAGAAGAAATACAAACCTACCTTTAAGCCTGCATTTGTAGCCCCTTTGATATTCGCCTCAAATTTAGGATCCTTTACCAATACGCCGGTAGAAGAACCACGGTATCCGCAACGAATAATAACAAAGGAAACACCGGAACTCTTAACCGCATTCCAGTCGATATCGCCGTTCCATCTGCTGACATCGATACCCAACACGCCACCGTTCATGTTCAACGCACCGTCACTGGCAAAATTATACTTCACGCCTGAAATAACCTGCTCACCGGTTACTTTTTCCCCGTTCTCATCAAAGAAATAAGTTTTACCATTCAGTGTCTGCCATCCAAAGTACTTATAAACCGGCTCAGACTGAATATAAAATTCTTTCGCAGTATAATAATCTGCCCATTTTGCCTGAACATACTTTCCGGCTGCATCTTTAATAAATACCTGATTACCCTTTGCGTCTTTTAAAGGAGTTGTCGTATCTTTTTGAGGATTTGCTTTTACCGTAATGGTTACAGTGGCTGTTACCGGCTTACTGTCTTTGCCGTTTTCAACTGTCGTAACCGTAATCACCGCCGTACCTTTGGCAACACCGGTAACAACACCCTTTTCATCCACTGTGGCAATTTCTTTCTTATCCACTGTATATTTAACGGATTTATCCTGAAGGAAATTCTCTACTGTAGGTACAATCGTATAGGTTTCACCCACTTTTACTTCGGCTTTATCCGCATTCAGTTTCAATGTCAAACCGCCTTCTACGACTTTAACCGTGCAGGATGCACTAAGTGTTTTACCGTCTTTGTCTTTTCCGACGGTAGTCGCAGTAATCGTTGCGGTTTTACCAACTGTCGCATCTGCTGTCAATGTTACAACGCCGTCTTTTACGGTTGCAACACTGTTATCACTGCTTGTCCAGGTTGCCTTTGTATCGTATCCGGTGCCTTCTCCGGTAACCGTAGCCTTTACTGTTGTACCCGCCGTAGTGCCTTTGGGAATATCCAATGTCGTTTTATCCAATTTGATACCTGTTACATACGTCGCTGCCGCAGTAACAGTAATCTGGAACGAATGTGTATCCGTTTCCGTTTTAACCGCAGGTTGTGTTCTTACAATTGAACGACTTAATTCCGCGGTAGCTGCAGGCTCTGATGCTGCCGGTGTACTCGGTGCCTCCGATGACGTAGGTTCACTCGGCGTCTCTGACGGTGCCGGTGTGCTTGGTGTCTCTGACGATGCGGGTTCACTCGGCGTCTCTGAAGGCGCAGGTGCGCTCGGTGTCTCTGACGATGCAGGTTCACTCGGTGTCTCTGACGATGCAGGTTCACTCGGTGTCTCTGAAGGTGCAGGCTCACTTGGTGTCTGCGATTCAATCAATGTTTTGGTTACGGTACAACTTACCCATCCGATTCCCGGTTTGCTTCCCGCTGTAACCGTAGCACTTCTGCCATTTCCTGCTACAGTAATCCCTTCGGAAGCACTCCAGGTATACTCATATTTGGAATATTTGGTTGCATCCTCGCTTCCGCTTAATTGGATTGTCTGTGCTTTACCAACTTCCAAAGTAACCGCACTCTCCGCAATGGTGGCAACTTTACGAAAACCACCCAAAGAAGCCTCAATCAAAGTCATAGGATCTGTAATGGTAGTTTTCTCCACCAGAACATATCCGTCTTTTCCTTCAGCCAGTTCTTTTTCGGAAGGTACCCATGTTACGGTATCTTTCAGAAGTTCTTCTTTATCAATCTTATCTTTATTCTGTGTATCTTCTACTGCTACGTTAATTTCAGCTTCCGTTTTAATTTCATCCAAAACGTTAATAACCTGGTAAGAAATCTTATCTTTTACCATAACTTTTGTGGCATCAGCCGGGAATGTAAACTCACCGACAGACTTAATGGTAACCATATACGCGCCACCCTTTAAGCCCTCTTTGTAGATGACACCATCCTTATCCTCATCAATCCAGGTCAAAGTTTCGTTAGATGGCGTTACCACCTCTAACTCAAAACTAACTCCCGTCAACAACTTGTCTGTTGCCTTATCCGTAAATTTAATTTTTAAATCTCTCTCTATGGATATAAAACTTACGGAAACCATAACGGTTTCTTTTTCTTCTTCGCCTTCTTCCGACGGCATCACCACTTCCACAACAACATCATCACCGCCGGTTGCAACAATACGATTTATGCCGTTTTGGCCAATGGGTTTCAGTTCGCTTAACTGCATACCTATGGATGTAAATTCACCCAAATCTTCAACTTTATTGTTATTCTGATTCCAGAACACAAGAACAAAAATCAATACAGCCGCAGCAAGAACACCCGTAAAACCGATTACCACATCCATCCACGAGAAATCCTGCATAAATCCGCCCGAATTGCGTTTCTTCTTTTTCTGAACTTTAATATTCTTACCTCTTGCAGCATTCGAACTTATTCTTTGGTTTGCACCCTTTTCCGTTGTTTTTGACCGTATCGGCTCTGCATATTTCTTCGGATAAGTTGCCTTTTTTACCGGTTTGATTACATCTTCATCATGGTAATTCAAATCTCCCAGTTCAGCAACTTCCTCTTCCGATAACACAATATCTTCTACATCCAGAGTTGCTGTAACCGGTAATACCTTTGTTTTTTCCAAAACTAAAACATCGTCCTTTATACCGCTCAAATTCTCTGTTATATCCAAAACATTAGTTTCTTCATCCTGCTGTTCATCAATAATATCCAGAAGTTCACGATATTCTTCCGGCACGGAATAGGCTTTCTTATTCTTTACATCTATTTTCTTTTCAATATCCGCTACAGGAATCACCTTTGTGGCTTCCACATCCAACGAATCTACTTCCGCCCGTTCTATCGTCTCCACAGTCGATCGAACCACTGTATCTTCGTTCAGTTCGAACTCGGCCTCATCGGACCATTCCAGTTCTTCCAAATTTAAATCTTTTCTAATCATTACATTTCCTCTTTTATCACACGAATCCTTGCTACATTGTAACATTTGCGTAACATTATAACATATGCATACTTGGCTTTCAACGTATTTTCCTTTTTAATTATATGGCAATTTTTGCATCGTTTTTGTATCATCAAAAGAAAAAGCCCCGGATGCCGGAGCTTTTAACAACGTATTTTTAAAAGTTGCATATTTCCTTTTATTCTAACGATACCGCAGTTTGCCGGGACAAAAACACAATTCCCCTTTTTGACAGAAAGGGATACATCCGTCGAGATGCTCCCCTCTCCTTCCAAACATAAAAACGTCCAAAAAGATTCTTCGTTTACTTCCATAGTACATACATCTTCCTCGGTATTTATCAGCACACGCTCTACTTGAAAATATTTACACCGGCATAGCAATTCCGTCGCACATCCGGGTTGATATTTCAAAACACGCATCGGTTGTCGCGGCTCGCTGCTTTTATTTAAGTTTGCTATATCCAATGCTTTCTTCAGATGCAATTCCCGCATCACGCCGTCCTTATCTTTACGATCATAATCATACAGACGATACGTCAGATTGGAATTCTGCTGAATCTCCGCCAGCACAATTCCGGCTCCGATGGCATGCACCTGCCCGGGACTGATAAAAAACACATCATCTTTGCGTACTTTTACTTTTCTCAGATATTTCTCTATGGTTTGATCCTCAACGGCTTTTGCAACCGTTTCCCGATCCATATCCTGATAAAAACCATATACCAGCCGGGCATCCTGCTTTGAATCCAGAATATACCACATTTCGGCCTTACCATTGGCTCCCTGCTCATGGATTCCTGCATATTCATCATCCGGATGTACCTGTACGGAAGCATTTTCTCCGGCATCAATCAGTTTAATCAGAATCGGCAGTTTCCCGATTCCGCTGGTTTTGGCCGGGTGTGTTCCCAGGCATTCCGGATGTTCTTTTAAAAATGCATCCAACGCCTGTCCTTTCCAAAGACCGCTGTCAATCGTACTGACGCCATCCGGATGTGCGGAGCACTCCCAGGTTTCCGCCAAAGGCGCTATTCCGTACTTTTTACCAAATTCCTGCTCCAGTCTGTCACCACCCCATAAATAATCCTTACAAGCGGGCTTAAGCAGAAAAGGAGCATATTTTTTTGCATTATTCAGTTCTTCTTTTATATCCCCTTTATTCAAAGGAATGTTTGATTTTATCATCTACCGAAATCTCCCTGCCCAACTGAACCTCAATCAGTTTCAGTTCCGTGGTGGCTATAATCGTATGCTTACATCCCGCCTGCATGGTAATCACATCACCTGCACTTACAGTCTGCTCCATACCGTCCACAATGGTTTTCCCTTCGCCTGAAATAATGGTCCACATTTCGTCTCTGTGCTCGTGGCTGTGATAATTCATTCCATGTCCGGCTTTTAATGTTACTTTGACCGTAATACTTTCCTCTTCCACATCCATGACACGATAACTTCCCCAGGACTTCTCCGCAAACATAATCTGACCTTCAATGTCATCTACATAAGGCTTAATATAACTGGATTTGTTTTTATCCGATACTAAAATACCATCCGGGCTTGCCGAAACCACCACATCTTTCAGTCCCATACACAGTAAAGGCACATCCAGTTCATTGATAATGTGTACATTTTCGCAGGTTTCATCCATGATTCCTTTCCCGATAACCGCCTCTTCCATCGCCTCGGTAAGCGTATTCCAGGTTCCGAGATCCTTCCACTCCCCTGCAAAACGCATCACTGCGATATCTTCTTCTTTTTCTACCACAGCATAATCAAAACTGATTTTGGTCAAGGTTTCATATTTATCAAACAAATCATAATAATCCGTAAAATCAATCAACGCGTGGGCTCTGTCCAGAACATATTTTAATTTATAAGCAAATACACCGCCGTTCCATAACGCTCCTTTGGCAATATATGCTTCCGCTGTTTTAACATCCGGTTTTTCTTTAAACGTATCTACCGGGCTCACCGCTTCTTTGCCCCGCGGAATGATATAACCGTATTTTTCACTGGGATACGTAGGCTCAATGCCCATAAGTACCAGATTCGCCGTGTTCTGCTCTGCCAGTTCGCCCAATTTCTTTAAAGCCGCGAAATAATTCTCATCCACATAAGGGTCCACGGGACACACAACCACCGCTTCATCCAAGGGCACACCCTGCACATCATGCAAATACGCCGTAGCCAGCGCGATAGCCGGAAAGGTATCTCTTCTGCAGGGTTCCAGGGAAATTCCCACATCCGTGCCTAACTGGTTGTGGATGGCAGACACCTGAGTTTTGGAAGTAGCAATGGTCACCTTCGCATCCGAATCAATTTTACGAATCTGGCGATACACACGCTGTACCATGGATTCGTATTCTCCATTGTCCCCCTTGAAAATTTTGATAAACTGTTTGGAGCGGACATCATTGGACAAAGGCCAAAGACGTTTGCCCGAACCGCCGGATAAAAGTACAATATTCATAAAAGCCTCCGCTTTGCTTTTTTATATTAAAATCAATCTGTTCTCTTCAATCATTCCCTGCCAACAATTAGCGTTCCGCACGCATGGGATTGTTCAAAAAGTCTTCGTAGGATAAACGAATACCCTCTTCCAACTCGGTTTTATACGTCCAGCCCAACGCCTTGGCCTTAGACACATCCAAAAGTTTACGAGGCGTTCCGTTTGGCTTGGAAGTATCCCAGCAAATCTCTCCCTCATAGCCTACTACTTTGGCTACCAACTCCGTTAATTCCCTGATGGATAACTCCTTGCCGGTACCTGCATTTACTGTTTCATCCCCACTGTAATGATTCATAAGAAAAACGCACAAATTAGCCAAATCGTCTACGTACAGAAACTCTCTTAAGGGACTTCCGTCACCCCAGCAGGTTACCGACGCAGCACCGCTTACTTTTGCCTCATGAAAACGGCGGATTAATGCCGGAAGCACATGGCTGTGGGTAGGATGGTAATTATCATTGGGACCGTATAAATTGGTAGGCATTACGGATATATAATCCGTACCGTATTGTTTATTCAAGAACTCGCAGTACTTCAAACCGGAAATTTTTGCCAGGGCATATGCCTCATTGGTCTTTTCAAGTTCCGATGTCAGAAGGCAGTCTTCTTTCATGGGCTGCGGTGCAAGTCTGGGATAAATACAGGATGAACCCAAAAATTCCAGTTTCTTACATCCGTTCTTCCATGCGGAATGAATTACATTCATTTCAAGGATCATATTTTCATACATAAAATCTGCCAGTGCGCTTTGATTTGCCACAATACCGCCTACTTTTGCCGCAGCCAGGAAAACATATTCCGGTTTTTCCTGTTCAAAAAAAGCCTCTACCTGTTCCTGACGACACAAATCCAACTCCGCATGCGTTCTTGTAATAATATTGGTATATCCCTGTCGTTCCAGTTCTCTTACAATGGCAGAACCAACCATACCGCGATGTCCTGCTACATATATTTTTGCGTTTAAATCCATCATTTTTATTGCCTCATTTTTGCTCATATTTTTATTTGTCTGCACGCAAAACATTTTACGCCTGCGCAGCCTTCTTCAAAGCCGCCTCACGTTTTGCCAGCATTCTGTCGTGTTCTGCCATGATACGTACCAGTTCCGCATAACTTGTTTTCTGAGGATTCCATCCCAATACGGTTTTGGCCTTGGTGGGGTCTCCCCACAAATTATCTACATCCGTAGGGCGGAACCATGCAGGATTCACGCACACAAGCATCTTTCCGGTAGCAACATCATAGCCCTTCTCATCCAGTCCGCTGCCTTCCCAACGGAGGGTGATACCGTTTGCCGCAAATGCCTTCTCCGTAAAATCACGAACCGTATGCTGCTCTCCCGTTGCAATGACAAAATCTTCCGGCGTATCGTGCTGTAACATCATCCACATACATTCCACGTAATCCTTGGCATATCCCCAGTCTCGAAGGGAATCCATATTTCCCAGTTCCAAATGGTCCTGTAATCCTTCCGCAATACGGCCTGCTGCCAGGGTAATTTTACGGGTAACAAAGGTTTCACCGCGACGTTCCGATTCATGGTTAAAAAGAATGCCGTTTACCGCAAACATCCCGTATGCCTCTCTGTACTCCTTGGTAATCCAGAATCCGTACTGCTTCGCTACTGCATAAGGACTGTAAGGATGGAAAGGGGTGGTCTCTTTCTGGGGCACTTCTTCTACCTTACCGTAGAGTTCTGAAGTAGACGCCTGATAGATTCGTGTTTTCTTCGTCAAATCCAACATACGCACTGCTTCCAGAATTCTCAAAACGCCCAAAGCATCCACGTCTCCGGAATACTCAGGCACATCAAAAGAAACCTGCACGTGGGACTGTGCCGCAAGATTATATATCTCATCCGGCTCCACCATTCGTATAATACGAATCAACGAAGAAGAATCCGTCAAATCTCCGTCATGAAGTTTTATTTTTCCGTCAGCAATCAAGTGGTCAATACGACCCGTATTTGAAATGGAAGAACGTCTGGTAATACCATGCACCTCATATCCTTTTTCCAACAGAAACTCTGCAAGATACGAACCGTCCTGTCCCGTGATACCTGTAATCAATGCTTTCTTTGCCATTCTTTTAACCTCTCTTTTTTATATAAAATCAAATATGTCAAAATAACCTCTGTTATTGTAACCTACTTTCCAACTTTCCTTTAGTGTTATTATTGTCTAATACTAGCACAATATTGACTTTTGTGATATACTATATAAAAGTTTATAAAATCGCTATTTTTTAGGAGAATTACCATGAAAAAAATAGATTTACAGGACAAAATGGTTACATCTGACCGTGTGTTGTGCACCCCTTCTTCTTTTGCCAGAAATCACTTATTGTATTTACAGGAAATCGGAACCCTGCAGGCAGTTTCCACCCATACAAGCAAACGTTCCCGCCTTGCTTCTTTCCTGTTCTTTTGTGTAAAAAGTGGCTCCGGCACACTGGATTATGAAGGTTGCACCTATTCTTTAAATACCGGCGATTGTGTATTTTTGGATTGTAACAAACCGTATTCCCACAACACTTCCGATGACCTGTGGTGTTTACAATGGGCCCATTTTGACGGTCCGCATATGCCGGCAATCTATAATAAGTATATCGCCGAACATTCTTCTCCCGTATTTCGTCCGAATTCTCTCAAGCCCTATGAAGTATTATTGACGGAACTGCAGGAATTAACTTCTGCAGAAAACAACGCCAAAGAATTACGCATCAGCGAAAAACTGACATCTCTTCTTGCCCGGATTACTACCGACTACGAAGCATTGGAAAGCCCTAAAATTCTTCCGTTGAAATCTCTTGTCCTGACAGACATTAAAACCTATTTGGAAGAACACTTTCGTGAAAAAATTACATTGGACTTACTTTCCAAACATTTTTATATCGATAAGTACTATCTTGCAAGGCGTTTTAAACAATACTACGGCACTACGGTAAATGCCTATCTTCAACACTTAAAAATCAGTCATGCCAAGCATCTTTTGCGTTTCTCGGAGTTATCAATTGAAGAGATTTCCGAAGAATGCGGAATTGAAGACGCAAATTATTTTGCCCGTCTGTTTAAAAAAATCGAAGGGACGGCCCCCGGAGAATTTCGTCGCAACTGGCGCGGCAAAAAATAATTTGCCCGCCTGCGTCTTCTGGTTGACTTATATTGTAAAAAATGACATAATTACAGAGTAAATACACATATGAATATTGCTCAATTTAAGATACAAATGAGATAAAATTTTACCCGAAAAGGAGTTTTACCTATGTTGTATCTTCATTTTTGCTCTTTTTGTCAAAGAATACACATCTTAAGCGGTCACAGAAAACAATGCCCTGCCTGTGATTCCGCACTGTTTGAAGTACCGATTTCCTACGAACAATATATCAACGCCTCTCTTTCAGAGCGTGACAGGTTAAAATACATATGTCAAAATGCATGTTTGCATCCCCGAAATAACATACCGTCCAATACTCATTCCGGCAATAATTCTACATAGTTCGGACAAGTATGCGGTTTTCAGACACTTTATTTTCACTAGACTTTTAGCTGAAAGGATAGTAGAATAAAGAGCAGATATTTGGTTATTTTATAATGAAACAATAACAGGAAAGCGAGGCAACAACAGATGGATAACAACAAGCCTACTTCGGATGAGAAAAAAAGAGAACTGAATATAAACAAATACATTCCCTTTATATTAGGTGCAGTAATCTTGATTATTGCAATTGTAGGGATTATTCAAATCATTCGTTGGAATAAGGGACAGGAATTTATTATAGACGAATCGGTTAACGTTGATACCGAGCCGGAAGATTTTATCTTCTTTTTGGATCCTGCCGTTGCCGCAAGTGATAGTTATGACGGCAGTTTTGATATCTTGATTCTCGGTAATGATACGGTAGCCTACGACCGCGGCGGAACCAATATCGGCGAAATCATTGAAGAGAAAACAGGTGCAAATGTATATCACTGTGCGCTTACCGGTTCTTATATGGCAGAGCATCTCGAAAACGAAGAAGAAGACAATCCTTTGGATGCATTTAATTTCTTCTGGATATCCGATGCTATTCAGACCGGCGACTGGAGCCGCCAGGATGCCGCATTAAATAATCTCCCCGCCACTTATGACCGGGCACATTATACCGAAGTATTGGGTACTCTGAAGTCCATTGACTACAACACAATTGATTTATTAATCATTTACTATGATGGTCGTGATTATCTGGCAAAACATCCGATTAACGACCCCACTAATATGTATTCTCATCATACCATTGAAGGTTGTTTTACCGGTAGTTACGAACGTTACCCTATCAACTACCCCAATATGCAACATATGTTAATTTCACCTACCTTCTGCTATGCTACACTTGATGACGG
This sequence comes from Lachnospiraceae bacterium, assembly GCA_045578965.1. Taxonomy (GTDB): domain Bacteria; phylum Bacillota; class Clostridia; order Lachnospirales; family Lachnospiraceae; genus UBA3766. The sequence continues at coordinate 10,082 of JAZNLG010000139.1, forward strand.
CACCAAAGAAGGTTGTGATACCGCAAACTTAGGATACGGCAACCTGCCTACCTGTATGACTACGTTACAGGTGCAGTCACAAACTTACAGCGTGTCCTACGTAGATAATTACTATGGCATCAACATTAATACGGAAACGGCAGATCAATATTTACTGGAAGACGGCATTACACCAAACGAACGAGGCCGTCAGGAAATTGCCGAGCGTATTGCCGAGTGTATAAATATCCGATTAAATGACTAAACTACAATTCAAAAAGCAGGCCTTTTGGCCTGCTTTTATTTACATACATATATCCTGTACTACTTCACTATTCTGCTTTTCGACTTTCATTTAAATCCTTTTGAATCAGATTTCTTCTGAATTCAAAATCTCTTCGATTTTTAATCGTCATATCGGATAAAATCATTCCTGCAAAAAAAGACTGAATCGCAGCCAGTTCCACGAAGCAACATACAATCAGAGTCGGAAACCGCTCCACCAAACCGGTACTGAAATAATCCAGAATGACCGGCACCATAAATCCAACCGCGAACAATGTAAGAATAACGGAGAGCAATGAAAAGAATCTTAACGGCTTATAATTTTTATACAATTTTATCATAGTAAAAATAACCTTCATACCGTCGGAATACGTATTCAACTTAGACTCGCTTCCCTCCGGACGATCACGATATTCCACTACAATATTTTCAATCAACATATTATTGGATACCGCATGAATGGTCATCTCAGTCTCT
>JAZNLG010000140.1:0-69408 GCA_045578965.1 Lachnospiraceae bacterium
AACAGTTTTTTAAGTTTTTTCCCTCGTATCGGAATCATACTTAACATAGAAGAAGACCATCTGGATTTCTTCAAGGACATCAACGAAATCCGGGATTCCTTCCACCGTTTCGCCAAGCTTCTGCCCGCAGACGGTGCTCTCATTATCAATGGAGAGATTGAGAATCTCTCTGAGCTGACAGATGATTTGGCGGCTCCTGTTTATACTTTCGGTTTCGATTCTTCCTGTGATTACTACTGCAGCGATCCGACACCCGGCGCGAACGGAAATTACCGTTTCGTGCTTCACACCCCTGCCGGCAGGGAACAGGAAATTGCCCTGAATGTAGTGGGACGTCATAATGTAAGCAATGCACTGTCCGTATTGGCTTTGGCTGACCTTTTGGGAATCGATTTGCAGGTTGCGGCGGATGCCTTGTTTTCCTGCTGCGGCGCACACCGCCGTTTTGAGCAAAAAGGGGTTATCGGCGGCGTTACCGTCATCGATGATTACGCACATCATCCCACGGAAATTACAGCTACCCTTACGGCAGCACGAAATTTCCCTCACAGGGAAATCTGGTGTGTATTCCAGCCCCACACCTATACAAGAACCAGAGCATTCCTGGATGACTTTGCGAAGGCTTTGTCTCTGGCAGACCATGTGGTGCTCACAGACATCTATGCTGCAAGAGAAAAAAATACCATTGGCATTTCCTCCAAAGATTTACAGGAAAAATTGTTAACTTTAGGGGTTGACTGTTATCATTTTTCATCTTTCGGAGATATCGAAACATTTTTATTACAAAATTGTATCCGCGACGACCTGTTGATAACTATGGGAGCCGGAGATGTTGTAACAATCGGGAATAACCTCATTGGCCAATAACTTATCCACAAAATCCACAGTTTTTTACTCTTTTATGAGATTTTAAAACTGTGGATATTTTTCGTTTACATAACTTGTTTTCTGTTTTTAAAACTACACGATAAACTGTGGGTTTGGAATGAAATACATGACTTTATGTGGACTTTTAAATAAAAGTTTTCCACATTATCCACAAACAGCGAAACCCCAATGAAATCAAGGGTTTCAGGGAAATTTAGGTGTTCCTTTTTTGAAAAGTGTGTGCTATAATTCATTTTGCTTTAGAATATATAGAACCGATTTGGCATTTGCACCGCTCCCTGCTTGGGACAGGTTGCAGAAGTTGCCTGCAATCGGATTGGGGGAACCGTAAATGAATCGCATCACTTTGAATAAGGAGGACAAGCCCGGACTGACAGGTGTGTCAAATCTCTTCATTGACAACTATATGAAAGATGCCAATGATGCCCAGATTAAGACCTATTTATACCTGCTCCGCGCCCAGGCTGCCAATCAGCCCGTCTGCATCTCGGAAATTGCAGATGCCTTTAACCATACTGAGAAAGAGGTTGTACGCTCACTGCAATACTGGGAGCACCGGAACCTTCTCTCTCTGGAATACGACAATACAAGAAATATCTGCGGAATATGCCTTTTAGAACCGCAGACAGAGATGGCCGAACAACCTGTTTTCGCACCGGTGGTAACACTTCTTCCGCCCAAGGAATCTCTGACTGCCCCTACCGCACCCGCGAAGCCTTCTTACTCTGCTGAGGATTTGAAGGACGCCAAGTCAGACAACAATTTCTTTGGTCTGCTTTGCATCGTGGAACAGTATCTCGGACGACCTTTAAGTCCTTCCGACATAAAGAGCCTTCTTTACATACACCGGGAGCTGGAATTTTCTCAGGATTTGATTGATTTTCTTCTGGAATATTGTCTGGAGAAAGGAAAACGCGAGCTTCGTTCCATCGAGAAAACTGCTGTTTCCTGGTATGAAAGCAACATCCGCACCGTGGCGGAAGCCAAGAAGAATCTGGTTGGATATGACAAGAAGGTTCATACCATTATGAAAGCTTTGGGACGCTTTAATCTTCCCACTGCTGCCGAAACAGACTATATCAACCGCTGGATTAACGAATACGGATTCACCCTTGAGATGATTTTGGAATGTTGTCAGCGTACCGTGAAGGCAACAGATTCTCATCGGCTTGAATATGCAGAAGGAATTTTAAAGAACTGGAAGAAGAACAATTTACTCAGCAAAGCAAATGTTTTGGAAGCCGAGAGGACATTTCTGGCCAACCGCAACAACACTTCCAAATCGCCCACTGACATTTCTTTTAACAAACATATGCGTACCGGATATGACTACGATGCGCTGGAGAAAGAACTGATCAGCAACTAAAGGAGAACGAAAGTGGCACTTAGCAATTCACAATATGACAGTATTATCCGGGAATATAACCGAAGACGTCTGGCTTCCAGAAATCTTTTGGAAGAACGAACCAAAGAGGTATATGAAGCATTGCCGGAATACAAAGAAATGGACGATTTGATTGCTTCCATTTCCATACAGAAAGCCAAACAGAAACTGATGGCCGGCGAAGGAAATTCAGCATCCGGAAATTCCCTTGAAGAGGATGAGGACATCCATGATGTGCTGGAGGATATTAACACCCGCAAGAAACTTCTTTTAACCGGTGCGGGCTATTCCATTCACTACCTTGACCCGATTTATACCTGCCCTTCCTGTAAGGACACCGGTTTTATCGGGGAAGAGAAATGTCACTGTTTTAAGCAGGCCATGTTGGATCTTTTATATGAACAAACCAACATCAGAGAGATTCTGGCAGAAGAAACCTTCGATTCCATTTCCTATGAATATCAATTGGGAGAAGACCTGGCTCATTTCAGGAAAGCCGTCGAAAAAGCCGAACAATTCGTAGAATCTTTCGAATATGACTATCGCAACCTTCTCTTTTATGGTACAGTAGGTACCGGCAAGAGTTTCCTGTCAAACTGTATTGCCAATGCAATTTTGGAACTGGGACACTCTGTCATATATTTTAGCGCAACGGGACTCTTTCAGAAGATTTCGGAATATGCCTTCCAGAAAAACGGCAAAGATTCCGCTTCCAGTCCCTATGAAGACCTTTACCATTGCGATTTGTTAATCATTGACGATTTGGGCACGGAACTTACCAATAATTTCGTTGCTTCCCAGCTCTTTTCCATCTTAAACGAGCGACACCTTCGTCACAAGGCAACCGTAATATCCACGAACTTGAATCTGTCCGATTTGAGTCAGCGTTACTCAGAGAGAGTTTTTTCACGCCTTGCCAGCAATTATGAAATCTGTAAATTGTCCGGGCAGGACGTCAGAACATACAAAAAACGAATGTCAATCAGAAAGTGAGGATTTTTTCATGTCTATCCTGCGCGAAGAAATACGAAACCTGGAATCCATTCCTGTTGGTTCCCTTGGCCTGATCCCCCTGCAGGGTTGCAAGGAGTTAGGTGAAAAGGTAGACCGCTACCTTGTTGAATGGAGAACTACCCGCGAGAATGAACACAAAGACAGTCTTGCATTTGCAGGCTATCAAAGAGATTCCTATATCTTAGATGCCAAAGTTCCCCGTTTCGGTACCGGAGAAGCCAAAGGTGTCATTAACGAATCCGTTCGTGGTGATGACCTTTATATTATGGTAGATGTTTGTAATCACAGCCTTACCTATTCCCTTTGCGGTAAGCAAAACCGCATGTCTCCCGATGACCATTATCAGGATTTGAAACGTATCATTGCTGCAGTTGGCGGAAAGGCAAGACGTATTACAGTCATTATGCCCTTCCTTTACGAAAGCAGACAACACAAAAGAAGTTCCCGGGAGTCTCTTGACTGCGCTCTTGCATTACAGGAACTGGTAAATATGGGCGTAGACAACATTATTACTTTTGATGCGCATGACCCCCGTGTACAGAACGCAATTCCCCTTCACGGATTTGAAACCGTACAGCCTGCTTATCAGTTTATCAAGGGATTGGTAAATCACGTTCCCGACATTAATCTGGACGCGGAACATATGATGGTAATCAGCCCCGATGAAGGCGGCATGTCCCGTGCAATCTATATTGCCAACGTACTCGGACTGGATATGGGAATGTTCTATAAGAGAAGAGATTACACCAGAATCGTAGACGGCAGAAATCCCATTGTAGCACATGAATTCCTCGGTACCAGTGTAGAAGGAAAAGATATGATTATTATTGATGATATGATTTCTTCCGGCGAAAGTGTCTTAGAAGTAGCCGCAGCACTGAAAGCACGCAAGGCAGGCCGTATCTTCATCGCCTCTACCTTCGGCTTATTTACAAACGGTTTGGAGAAATTTGATAAAGCATACAAAGAAGGTTTGGTTGACCGTGTATTAACCACTAACCTGATTTATCAGGCACCGGAATTATTGGAGCGCGAATGGTATATCAACTGTGATATGAGTAAGTACATTGCATACATCATTGATACCTTAAATCATGACAGTTCCATCAGCGATTTATTGAATCCCAGCGAACGCATTCAGCGTCTCCTTCGGAATCATACCAAATAAGGCAACCCATTATGTCACAAGCAAATCTTTTTGCCTGTGACATAATTTTGTTTGTTCGCACAATTTATCTTGTTTTTTTTTTAAATAAATGCTATTCTCAAGATGTGTGTAATATGTTTCACGCGATACGGGAAAAATATTGCGTGACTTTGTATCCCTAAGGGATGCACATAAAAGAAAGGGTATGCTAATGAGTAGAATAAGGAGTAACCACGGGTTTGCTCTGATTGAGTTGATTATTGTAATCGCAATCATGGCTATTTTAGTAGGTATCACTGCGCCTATGCTGATTCGTTATGTTGAGAAAACCAATGTCTCTTCAGACTACCAGCTGGCAGACACCATTCGTTCCGGCGTGCAATATGCCATTACCGATGCGAAGGTGCAGGAAGATGCAGCCAGCCAGCCGTTCCTTGACCAGATGGAATCCTCCACCGGAATGGATCTCAATAACGATTCATCCTTCCTCTCTTCCGATTCCGTTTTAAGAGAGAGTCTGGAGGCCACGTTCGGATTTCCTGCCGAAGAAATTATGGGACAGGTCCGCTCGGCTCACGGTTCCGGCAGTGTATGTCATATAACCACCACGAACGGTATCGTTACGGTAACGATTACGGAAACAGACCGAACCGGTGCGAAAGACACCTCTTCCGGCACTCCCGAAAATGACATTACCGTACATTAACACCAATCATATTTCATGGTCAGTTCGAAACCATCCTGACCTTAAAAAAAACTAAGGAGACCAATTCAATGAAGAATCAGAAAGTACTGTACCTGACACAGGGTGCGCTCATTGCTGCGCTCTATGTTCTGCTTACACTTCTTTCGAATTTATTCGGACTTGCATCTTCCATGGTGCAGGTCCGTTTTTCGGAAGCGCTGTGTATTTTGCCGCTCTTTTTCCCTGCTGCCCTTCCGGGCCTTGGAATCGGTTGCCTGATTTCCAACCTGTTAATCGGCGGAAATTTTTTTGATGTAATCTTTGGAAGTATTGCCACCGTTTTAGGTGCCGCCGGAACCCTGTGGCTTGGCAAATTGTTTACAAAAAAGAAGGCACCGAAGTGCCTTCCCGTTATTGCCTCTGTTCCGCCTATTCTAAGTAATACCATAATCATTCCGTTTGTATTGAAATATGCTTATGGATTTGAACCTCTATGGCTTTCTTTCGTTACTGTTTTTGCTGGAGAATTCATCTCCTGCGGCATATTTGGCTGTATCCTTTATGCGGCACTCGCCAAACATCTCAAACCACATTCCTGAAATGCGGCATTCGCCAAACATTTCAAACCTCGTTCCTGACATGCCCCGATGGTTGCAAACCGCACAGAAGTTCTACTCCTCATATCCGTTGGGATTGTTCTTCTGCCAGTTCCAGGCATCTCTACACATTTCATAAATACCACGTTTTGCAACCCAGCCAAGTTCATCCTTGGCTTTTTGCGGGCTTGCATAACATTCTGCAATATCCCCCGGGCGTCTTTCCTTAATCTCATACGGAATCTCTACCCCATTGGCCTTTTGAAAATTCTCTACAATTTCCAGAACACTGTAACCCTTACCGGTTCCCAGATTATAGATTTTAAGACCGGGATTCTCTTTTATCTTATCAATGGCTTTCACATGGCCTACCGCCAAATCCACCACATGAAGATAATCTCTGACGCCGGTTCCGTCCGGTGTGGGATAATCGTTTCCGAATACGCCAAGCTTTGGTAACTTGCCTACCGCAACCTGTGTAATATACGGCATTAAATTGTTTGGGATTCCATTGGGATTCTCTCCCATGGTTCCGCTTTCATGTGCACCGATAGGATTGAAATAACGAAGTAAAATCACGTTCCAGGAAGCATCTGCCTTCTGAATATCCATCAATACCTGTTCTAACATGGATTTGGTATGCCCGTAAGGATTGGTAATTTCTCCCTTGGGACACTCCTCCGTAATGGGTACAAAAGCAGGACTGCCGTATACCGTAGCGGAAGAAGAAAATACGATATTCTTAACGCCAAACTCCTCCATCACATGCAAAAGGGTAAGTGTACCCGCGATATTATTCTGATAATACAACCAGGGCTTGCTGACAGATTCTCCCACTGCCTTCAATCCTGCAAAATGAATACAGGAATCAATCTTTTCTTTTTTGAATATCTCACGAAGACCTTCTTCGTCCAAAATGTCTACCTGATAAAAGGGAACCTCTTTCCCTGTAATCTTGCTGACTCTTTCCAATGACTTGGAAGAAGAATTGCTTAAATTGTCTACTACCACTACTTCATAGCCGGCATTCTGCAATTCCACAACGGTATGACTACCGATATATCCGGCACCGCCGGTTACCAAAATCGCCATATTTCAAAAACCTCCTGTCTTTATACTATTTCCATAAGTATTCAGGATAAATGCCTTTCTCTTTTAATGCCCGAATGGATGCCTCTACCATGGGTTTGTCCTCTTTGTATGTAACACCGAACCACTTATCGGCAGAGGTAAGAACTTCCACGCTCGCTTTTCCTTCCTTTAACAATCCGCCCACTTCAATGGGAAGATAGCACTCAGCCTTCAAAGGATTTTCTTTTACCTTATTGGCAAAGAAATCTGCAAGAGAAGCTCCCATCTCGTTAATTACGCCGGGAGTGAATCCCCACATATTCATGGATACCGGTGTTTCCGGTGAAATATCCACGTAGGTTTCACCGCCGTCCTCTGAATATGCCGCACCTGTTTCTGTCTTGATAATATTGGTGCGCTCTGCAATATCCACCAGATAACCGTTCTCGGTTACACAACAACCCCTTGCCACGCTCCCGTGCTCTGTCAGGGTATTTCCAAGACGATATCCCACCATGGCATAACGATACTTCTCATCATCTTCATGTGTGGTAAGAAACTCGTACAACTTACGGAATCCTTCTACACCATAATAATCATCTGCATTAATTACCGCAAAAGGTTCTGTAACCTCATTTCGCAATGCATAAACTGCATGCGCGGTTCCCCAGGGTTTCACACGGCCTTCGGGTATTACAAAATCTTCAGGCACATCCTCTAAATCCTGGAACACGTAAGCAACCTCCATATACTTGCTGATAGGATCGCCTACACACTCCCGAAAAATTGCTTCATTCTCCTTCTTGATGATAAAAACAGCTTTCTTGAATCCTGCTCGAAGGGCATCATAGATAGAGAAATCTAAAATCTTATGTCCCTGCGGATCCACAGGGTCAATCTGCTTTAAGCCACCATATCTGCTTCCCATCCCTGCTGCTAAAATTACCAATACCGGATTTTTCATTTCTTCACTCTCCCTTTACAATATTGTATTCATTCGGGGCTTTTTACATCCGACGCATCTTTCGTTTTGTCCGACGTTTTGCCCGATTACTCTTTTCAGACTACTGTGCACCAATTGTCCCGGGTTTGTGTTTACATACACATATACGCCCCCGCCTCTGCACTTTTATGGCTTTACACCTCAAAAAGTAAATCGCCGTAAGTAGGAATCGGCCAGATCTCTTTGTCCGTAATCATCTCAAGAGCATCTGCCGGCTTACGAAGAGCCTCCATGGCCACAATAACACGGTCGCGGTAGAAGAAGGCGCATTCCTTGTGGTCCTTTATTCCTTCTGCAATTTCCAACTCCTGCTGTAAAAGACTTAATGCATCCTGCATCTGTTCTAAGTATGCGCTCACCTTTTCCAAAAGCCCCCGCTGTACTCTGTCACTAACGTTAGCCTGATTTGCAGCAATCACCGCCTGGGACAATTCCTTTGCATAGAAAATCACCGCAGGTAAAAGTTTCTTAGATGCCATTTCCACCATACATTTTCCTTCGATGTGAATGGTCTTGGAATAAGTCTCGTATAAAACATCTTTTCTGGATTCCAACTCTGCCTTGGTAAAAATACCGAACTTTTCAAAAAGGGCAATGGATTTCTCCGTAGTCAGGGTTTCCACCGCATCCAGCATGGTAGGAAGATTCGGAAGCCCTCTTCTTTCAGCTTCCTTCACCCATTCCTCGGCATAGCCATTTCCGTTGAAGATAATTCTCTGATGCTTGCTCATGTATTCTTTAATCAGATCATGTACCGCAAGATCAAAATCCTCTGCACCCTCCAGGCGATCCGCTGCTTCGCAGAATGCCTGTGCCACAATGGTATTTAAAATGGTATTGGGATCTCCGATGGAATCTGCAGAGCCCACCATACGAAACTCAAATTTATTTCCGGTAAAAGCAAAGGGTGAAGTACGGTTTCTGTCCGTAGCATCCTTTAACAAATCCGGCAATGTGGAAACACCGGTTTCCAACAATTCACTTTCCATGCAGTGAGTGGCCTCACCGGTTTCTACCAGCTGCTTCACCACATCTTCTAACTGCTCCCCGAGGAAAATGGAAATAATCGCAGGCGGCGCCTCGTCCGCACCGAGACGATGGTCATTTCCTACGTCAGATGCGCTCTGGCGAAGCAAATCCGCATGCTTATCCACTGCTCTCATTACGCAGGCGAGCACCAGAAGGAACTGCACATTCTCATTGGGTGTTTCACCGGGATCCAAAAGATTTGTTCCGTTATCCGTGGTAAGAGACCAGTTGTTATGCTTACCGGAACCGTTCACACCCTGGAAAGGTTTCTCATGCAAAAGACAGGTCAGACCGTGACGCCCTGCCACCTTTTTAAGGGTCTCCATCACAATCTGGTTATGATCCACCGCCACATTGGAAGTCTCATAAATGGGTGCCAGCTCATGCTGCGCAGGAGCCGCCTCATTATGCTGGGTCTTGGCTGTAACACCAAGTTTCCAGAGCTCCACATTCAAATCCTTCATAAAAGCACCGATGCGCTCACGGATACATCCGTAATAATGGTCATCCATTTCCTGTCCCTTAGGAGGCGCTGCACCAAAAAGCGTTCTTCCTGCATAGATTAAGTCCTCACGCTCCAGATAACGCTCTCTGTCCACAAGAAAATATTCCTGTTCTGCACCAACAGAAGGGATTACTTTATTTGCCTTGGTATTTCCAAACAATCTGACAATTCGAAGTGCCTGTTCATTGATAGCATCCATGGAACGAAGCAGGGGTGTCTTCTTATCCAGTGCTTCTCCCTTATAAGAACAAAACGCCGTAGGAATACACAGAATCTTGCCGGTAGCATCCTCACGGATAAAAACCGGTGAAGTAATATCCCAGGCAGTATATCCTCTCGCCTCAAAGGTTGCACGAAGACCGCCCGAAGGGAAGGAGGACGCATCCGGTTCTCCTTTAATCAATTCCTTTCCCTTAAATTCCATCAGCATCTTTCCGGACTTATCGGGATGAGAGATAAAAGAATCATGCTTCTCCGCCGTAATACCGGTCAATGGCTGGAACCAGTGGCAGTAATGGGTTGCGCCCTTCTCCACTGCCCAATCCTTCATGGCCTTCGCCACCACATCGGCAGTCTGCAACGAAAGTTCACCGTGCTTATCAATTACATTCTTAATCTCCGTAAAAGCATCCTCCGGAAGACGTTCCTTCATCTCTGCACGGGTAAAAACGTTCTCTCCGAAAATCTCTTCAATGTTGATAATGTCTGACATATTTCTTTTCTCCATATGCAAAATTTAAACGCATTGTCCCGTCCGCGAAACCTCCGTTTCCGACACAATGACAGAATGTTTTCCCCAAAGCATTCTTTTTGCTATTAATAAAATACACAATTTAATTATAAATTACAAGATGCCTTTCTTAAAAGGTCATACTGTCCGCAGGGCACATCCAGTTCTACCCGTAGCGCCTGTTTCGGATGGGGTGCACTTTCCATAGCCATGCCCTCTTCATCATAGATGCCTTTCACTCGTGCTTTCACGTTGGCACCGTCCGGCTTCATTACCTCAATCTCTTCTCCTACACTGAATTTGTTCTTCTGTTCAATGCAAATGCGGCCTGCTTCATCCACACCATCCACAATCCCTAAGTAAATATACTCATTGATATAAGTATTGGAATCATAAATCTGGGTTTCTTCGTTCGGTTTTCCGAAATAAAACCCTGTGGTAAACTGGCGGTAAGTACACTTGGAAATCTCGCTTTGATACCACTCCATATTGGCTCTGTATTTCTCCGGGCTCTCCAGGTAATCATCAATGGCTTTGCGGTATGTTCGCGCCACACAGGCAACATAAAGAGCCGTTTTCATACGACCTTCAATCTTAAGGGAATCAATTCCTGCCTCAATAAGCTCGGGAATATATTCAATCATGCACAAATCCTTGGAGTTAAAAATATAGGTACCTCTCTCATTCTCAAAGACAGGCAGATATTCTCCCGGTCTGCTTTCTTCCACCACCGCATATTTCCAGCGACAGGGATGGGTACATGCCCCCTGGTTGGCATCTCTTCCCGTAAAATAATTAGACAAAAGACAACGCCCCGAGTATGAAATACACATCGCCCCGTGAACAAAACTTTCAATCTCCATCTCATCAGGAATCTGACTGCGAATTTCCTTAATTTCTGCCAGGGACAACTCTCTGGCACTTACAACTCTTTTAATCCCCTGCTGCCACCAGAAACGATAGGTCATGTAGTTGGTGTTATTTGCCTGAGTAGAAATATGAATATCCACATCCGGACAATTCTCCTTTGCCAACATCACCATGCCGGGGTCCGCCACAATGATTCCGTCCGGCTTCATAAGGGAGAGCTCCTTAAAATATTTAGCAGCCCCCTCCAGATCACTGTTATGCGCCAGAATGTTGGTTGCCACATATACCTTAACGCCTCTCTCATGGGCAAAGGCAATTCCCTCTTCCATTTCGGAAGGCGAGAAATTCTTCGCCTTGGCTCTCAGGCCAAAGGCCTCTCCGCCGATATATACCGCATCTGCGCCAAATACCACTGCTGTTTTCAACACTTCCAGACTGCTTGCAGGAACCAGAAGCTCCGGTTTTCTTTGATTACGCATTCCCGTTCTCCTCATTTTTCACACTTATGGTCACACCATCCCCCACCGTAAGTACGGTACTGTCTAACTGGGGATGATTTTTAATCTCATACAAAAACTGCCGCATTCTGCTGTGTATGGTACGGTTTCTTCGTGTCACCGCGAACCGGGATTCACACACATCTCCATCCTGCAACACATTGTCGCAAACCAGCATGCCCCGATTGGACAAAAGCCGCAGCAAATCCGGCAGATAACTTAAATACTGTGCCTTGGCCGCATCCATAAAAATGAAATCGTAAGACCCTTCTAACCCGGCTATGATTTCTGCTGCATCCCCTTCCAAAAGGGTAATCCGCTCCGTCATTCCCGCTCTTTTGAAGTTTTCTCTTGCAATGGGGATACGCTTCTCATACTTCTCGATGGTGGTTATGGTACATTCAGAAGAGGTATTTTCTCCCATAAGGATTGCCGAAAACCCTACTGCTGTGCCAATTTCCAGAATTTTTTGAGGTCTTTGTAAACGCAATAAGAAACGAAGAAGATTCTGCATATCCTTACGGATAATCGGAACAAAATCTCGCTTCGCTTCCTGCTCTAATTCTTCTAAAAATATGGAGTTTCCTTTATCAAGTGAATTGATAAAGGTTATCATTCTCTCATCCACAATCATCGGTGGTACCTACTCTTCCTCTAACTCATCATCCGTCTGCCCGGCCATAACCGCCATCATCTCATATGGGGTCATTCCCGTATTTAATTCATATACACCGGGTAATAATTCATCATGATATTCCGAAAAGAGTTCCTGAAACACGAAAAGATTGGCATCCCGAATCAATCCCTTCTCTTCCAGTATTCTTCCGATGTCTTTCGGCGTCTTTCCCTCTACAATCGCAACAGAAACCGTTCTGGCTCCTACAGTATCCATGGGCTCGTCCGCAAAAATGCGATATCCCATATCATACGCCGTAAAACTGAGCTTATATACCAGCAAAACCAGTACAACCACCGCTCCTATTTTAAGAAGGGTTGTACCCACGGATACAATCAACTTACTATTCATTATGATCCTCGTTTCCTTTTATTCAAAATCCACGGAATCCACCATGGATAAAAATATATCCTGCATCATCCTGCAAAGCGCAAGCTCCGCATCCAGGAACGCCGACGCGTCCTTGTTCTGCCGCAAAGCCTCTTCCTGTTTCTCTAACGCTTCCGTTCTTTCAAATAACTCATCCGTACTGGAAAGCATCTGAAACTCATACCTTCGTTTGCGGAACGAACACAATTCTTCCCAAAGCGCCTCGTTTGCTTTCATCACTTTCTTAGCGCGGTCATATTCACGATAAGCGGCGGTCTCGCACAAAACCTTTCGGAAGACCTCCGTAGCTTTGGACACATCTAACATTTGTCTATTCCTTTCGATTATCCTTCAATCAAAATCGGAAGAATCATGGGACGGCGTTTCATCTTTTTCCAAAGATACTCGCTCAACTCATCCCTCATCATATTCTTCATTCTTCCCCAATCACTGATTCCCTTATCCAGACAGTTCTCAATCACATCAAGCGCAATGCCCTGGGCCTCATCCAGCAAATCCTCATTATCTCTTGCATATACGAAACCGCGGGAAATAATATCAGGTCCGTTAATCAGCATATTGTTTCTTGAATCCAGTACCGCAACCACAACCACAATACCGTCTTCTCCGAGACGCTGTCTGTCGCGAAGTACCACATTTCCCACATCACCGACACCAAGTCCGTCTACCAGAATGGCGCCTACAGGAACATTCCCTACAATCTTCGCTTCCTCTTCGCTTAATTCAAGGATATTTCCTGACGCAAGAATAAAGATATTCTCCTTATCCACACCAATATCAGCAGCCAGCTTGGCATGTGCCTTTAAGTGCTTGAATTCACCATGAACCGGCACCGCGTACTGCGGCTGTGTAAGGGTATAAATCAACTTGATTTCTTCCTGACAGGCGTGGCCGGATACATGCGCATCCTGGAAAATAACGTCCGCGCCCTTATGGAACAATTCATTAATCACCTTCGTAACGGCCTTCTCGTTTCCGGGAATGGGATTGGAAGAAAAGATTACGGTATCATTGCAGCCAATCTTAACTTTCTTGTGTTGCCCCATGGCCATACGGCTCAATGCCGCCATGCTCTCACCCTGACTTCCGGTGGTAATAATAACCGTCTTCTCCTCCGGATAATCCTTCAGGGTTTCGATATCAATCAATGTATTATCGGGAACATTAAGTCTTCCCAGATTGGTGGCGGTCTCAATAATATTCACCATACTGCGACCTTCCACCACTACTTTACGTCCAAACCGGTCTGCCGCATTGATAATCTGCTGCACACGGTCTACATTGGAAGCAAACGTAGCTACAATAATTCTTGTATTTTTATGTTCCGTGAAAATGGTATCAAAGGTCTTTCCCACCGTACGTTCAGACTGGGTAAAACCTGCACGCTCCGCGTTGGTGGAGTCACATAAAAGAGCCAGGACACCTCTTTTCCCAAGTTCGGCAAAACGCTGCAAATCAATGGCATCACCAAATACGGGTGTATAGTCCACTTTAAAATCACCGGTGTGAATGATTACACCCGCAGGAGAATAAATCGCAAGGGCTGCCGCATCCACAATACTGTGATTTGTCTTAATAAACTCAATGCCGAAATCACCGATGGTTACCAGGTCACCAAACTGTACCGTATGTCTTGTAACCACATCCTCCATCTGGTGTTCTTTTAGCTTATGTTCAATAATTCCCATGGTAAGCGTGGTGGCAAACACGGGTACATTAATCTCTTTCAACACATAAGGAAGGGCGCCGATATGATCCTCATGTCCGTGGGTAATCATAAACGCCTTCACGCGGTCCTTATTTGCCACCAGATAAGAAACATCCGGGATTACCAAATCGATTCCCAGCATGTCATCCGCAGGGAAGCTCAAACCGCAATCCACAACAACAATGCTCTCCCCATATTCAAAGGCGGTAATGTTCATTCCGATTTGTTCTAATCCGCCTAAGGGAATCACACGCACCTTTTTGACGGTGCTCTCTATATTATTTCTGTCATTCTTCAAATTACTAACCTCTTTCTGCAGCCTGTCGAAAGGCTGTCTTTTTTCGCTTTTCATAAATACTCGCCGGACAGTTATTTCCGGCCTCTCTATTCGAAGGAAACATCATCCAACAGACTTTCAAAAATGTCTGCCACTGCCTTCAGTTCTTTATCGTCCTCTACAATCACATAGTCGGCCTCTTCGTCTCCGACATTGGAAAGGTCCTTAAGAATCAATGCATCGGAGTCACCCTCTTCTTCCTCTGTTACCAAAATATAATTTACACCGCCGACTGTCGTCTGTTCCAATACATAGAACTCCACAGGTTCCTCGCCTACTGCCTGAAATTTAATCTTTTCCATCTGATTCTCCATCCTTACTACGTATACGATTCCTTCTATTTATGGTATTCCATATAGCCCTGTAAAATTAATGTGGCCGCAATTTTATCCACGTGTTTCTTATGCTCCTTGCCCGCAAGGCCCATTTCAGACATAATCTCATGGGCTTCCACTGTAGTGAGTCTTTCGTCCCACAAGTCCACCGGCAAACCGGTCCTGCGCTCAAGCATCTCCTTGAATGCTTCCGTCTTCTGTACTCTCGGTCCCTGCGTATCATTCATGTTTTTGGGAAACCCAAGCACAATGCGCTCCACTTCATACTCCTGAATCAACGCTTCAATTCGTGCCAGCGTCTGGCGCAATTTATCCTCCCGCTCACGACGGATAATCTCCACTCCGGTAGCAATGACACCCAGTGGATCGCTCACTGCAACGCCAACCGTCTTGGAGCCGAAATCCAATCCCATGATTCGCATGGTCTTCCTCCTAGTTCCAGTTATTCGCTCTTATATATTCGGTGAACATCTCCTCCACCAGTTCGTCACGCTCAACCTTCATAATCATGCTTCTGGCATTATTATGGTTGGTAATATAGGTGGGATCTCCGGACATAATATATCCTACAATCTGGTTCTCCGGATTATAACCTTTCTCCCTAAGTGCTTCATAAACAGTCTTAATTACATTTTTGACCCGGTCATTCGGTTCCGGCTCAACGGAAAAAAATTGAGTATTGTCCATATCCATAGTCATTCACACCCTTTTAATCACTCTTATCAATGTCTTATGTAACTTTTGTTATCCTATTATTTTACCCCAATTCAGGCAAAAAAACAAGTGTTCCCTTGCATATATCCGATGTCAAAAGTCCCTCTATCGAAACATCCAAAATCTGATTCTCCAAATCCCCTGATGCGGATACGGCTACCATCACATAGGTCCGCGTATGCCCTACCCAGTACTGCGCACCGGCGATTTCTTTCTTTTCCTCAAAAAGCACCGGCATCACCTTACCGATGCAGGCTCTGCGGTATGCTTCAGACAACTCTGCTTCCAGCAAAAGAAGCTCGTTGCTGCGTGCGGTTTTCACCTCTTCGGGAATCTGCCCCTCCATGGTATCCGCCTTGGTTCCTTTTCTCCGGGAATATTTAAAAATATGCATTTCAAAAAAGGAAACCTTCTCCAAAAATGCCTTGGTCTGCGCAAACTCTTCCTGCGTCTCTCCGGGGAAGCCCACAATTACATCAGTGGTAATGGCTGCCCCCGGGAAATATTTACGCAACAGCTCTGTTCTTTCATAGTATTCCCCGGAAGTATATCTTCTATTCATTCTTTTTAAGGTATCATCACATCCGCTCTGCAGGGAAATGTGGAAATGAGGGCATAACCCTCTGATTCGGGCAAGTTCTTTTACGAACTCCTCTGTCAAAATCATGGGTTCGAAGGAGCCGATACGGATTCTTTCCACGCCGGGAATTTCTGCAATCCTGCGAAGCAGGGACAAAAGTGCCTCTCCGGGATTGTGTTCCGCAAAATCCAGTCCGTAGGAGCTGATATGGATACCGGTTAACACAAATTCCTTGTAACCGTTTTGGCAAAGACTTTCTATCTCTGTCAGGACATTTTCCGGCTTACGGCTGCGCACACCTCCTCTGGTGTAGGGAATGATGCAATAACTGCAGAAACGGTTACAGCCATCCTGTATTTTAATATATGCCCTGGTATGTTCTGCCGTATGTTCTACTCCGGCATCCTCAAAGTCCGCCTTTCTAAGATCAATTACGGTAGTGTTCCCTAATGTCTTATAAAGGTATCCCTCATTGTCTGCCGAAATCCCGTCCTCCGTATCATTTTCGTAGGGCCGTTCCCCTCTCTTAACCGCCTCACGTACTGCCTCAAACTCCTCTAAAATCTCCACGATGTCTGCCTTCCGGTTATTTCCGACCAGCAAATCAATGGCCTCATCCTTTGCTGCGTTGTATGCATCCGCCTGTACAAAACAGCCCACCGCCACCACGACGGCATCAGGGTTATTTTTGCGGGCTTTATGAATCATCTGACGGCTTTTCCGGTCCGCCATATTGGTTACAGAACATGTATTTATCACGTAAATGTCTGCTTTTTGGTCAAATTGTACAATTTCATATCCGTTTATTTGTAACAATTGTTGCATAACATCTACCTCGTATGAATTCACTTTGCAGCCAAGATTATGTAATGCTATAGTTTTCATGGAAATCTCCTTTTTTTTTGGCACGTTTGGCAATTGACTTTTGCCTAAATATAAACTACTATAAAAACTGAAGTTTGGAAAGCCCAACTTCAAAGGAAAAAAGAAGGTATGTATTTTAAAGGAGGAAAGATTTATGAAGACAGTATCTATTTCTTTAAACTCAATTGACAAGGTTAAGTCCTTCGTGAACGTAATCACAAAGTTTGACTATGACTTTGATTTGGTTTCCGGCAGATATGTTATCGATGCGAAATCCATCATGGGTATTTTCAGTTTAGATTTATCTAAGCCCATCGACTTAAACATTCATGCAGAAGACGGTGCAGAAGACATTCTCACTGTATTGGCTCCTTACATCGTATAAGAGTCAACCGGGATTGGGTTTAAAGCAAGACAGAGGTCTTGCTTTTTTTCTTGCCCCAAACCCTATTTTCGGCTTTATTTTTCCTTACACCGCGCCCTACTTTACGGTATATCCCTGTTCTTCCACGGTTTTTTTAAGCACTTCATCAGAAATCTCTTCTGACATCTTCACAATGGCGCTTCCTTCCGTATGACTTACAATTGCTTCCGTCACACCGGAGAGTTCTTCTAAGCACTTCTTTACTCTTGCCTCACAGTGCGGGCACATCATTCCTTCAATCATCATTTTCTTTTCCATGGTAATAATCTCCTTTTCTTTTATTTCTTTGTCTTGCTTTGTTTCATCTTCTTTCCTTTTTTCACCTGCACGCCCTTTTCTTCTCCACATCAGATTCAAACGCAACGCATTACTCACCACACAAAAACTGGACAAACTCATGGCTGCGGCACCGAACATGGGATTTAACTCCCACCCGAAAATCGGATACCAAAGCCCAGCCGCCAAGGGGATTCCCACAACATTATAAAAGAAAGCCCAGAAGAGATTCTGCTTGATATTGCGAAAGGTTGCCCTGCTCAAACGAACAGCTTCTGCCACATCAGAAAGTCGGCTGTTCATCAGGACCACGTCTGCCGCATCAATGGCAATATCCGTTCCGGCGCCGATGGCAATCCCGATGTTGGCTCTCGTCAGGGCAGGGGCATCGTTGATGCCGTCCCCCACCATGGCTACCTGTCCGCTTTTCATCAAATCCGAAATTACTCCATCCTTCCCTTCCGGCAGAAGGCCGGCAAACACTTCATCCACCCCTGCCTCTTTTCCGATGGCATTGGCAGTCACTTCATTGTCACCGGTCAGCATCACTACCCGAATACCCATCTTTCGCAAGGTATCAATGGCCTCACGACTGTCGTCTTTCATCCGGTCCGAAACTGCGATAATTCCTTCTACATTACCATCCTTGGCAAAAAAGAGCGGCGTCTGTCCTTTTAGGGACAATTCCTCTGCCTGCTTTTGTATCTCTTCGGAAATTGCTCCCGGATTTGATTTTATCATGAAATCCATATTTCCGCCTGTTAAAAGCACTCCCGTTTCCTTCTCTCTGCACTCCAGTCCGTTTCCGGGATAAATTCTGAAATCAACGATTTCTGCGGGACTTAACCCGGTTTTTTCAGCCTCTTGTAAGACAGCCTTCGCCAGAGGATGTTCGCTGTTTTTCTCCAAAGAAACTGCCAGTTGCAGAAGCTCCTCTTTTGTCCCGCTGACGGGGTAAATTCCTGTTACTTTGGGATTTCCTTCCGTGATGGTACCGGTTTTATCCAGCGCAACAATGGCTGTTTTTCCGGTCTGTTCCAAAGAGGTCGCCGTTTTGAAAAGGATTCCTTTGCGGGTTCCCACACCGGTTCCCACCATAATGGCCACCGGCGTAGCAAGTCCCAACGCACAGGGACAACTGATTACCAAAACGCAAATGGCTCTTGCAATGGCAAAACCGAAAGACTCTCCCAAAAGAAGCCAGACTGCCAGCGTTACGATGGCAATGCCAAGAACCACAGGCACAAATACACCGGCCACCCGGTCAGCCAGCTTGGCGATAGGCGCCTTGGAGGCTGACGCTTCACCGACCATATGCACAATCCGGGCAAGTGTGGTATCTTCGCCAACACCGGTTGCCTCACAGGTAAGCACTCCCGACTCATTTAAAGTTCCGGCAGAAACCTTATCCCCCGGTACTTTATCTGCCGGAATACTCTCGCCGGTAAGCGCCGATTCATTTACGGCACTCATTCCTTCCGTAACCACAGCATCCACCGGCACCTTCTCCCCGGGACGCAAAACAAACAAATCGCCTTTGCGGACCTCTTCCACGGGGCAAACCACTTCTTTACCGTCCCGCAGCAGCGTAGCCGTATCCGGCATCAGCTTCAGCAGACCTTCCAATGCGCTTGTGGTTTTCCCTTTGGCCCGGGCCTCTAACATTTTACCCACCGTAATCAGGGTAAGAATCATGGCCGCCGACTCAAAATACAATTCATGAAGATAGGACCGGGCAAGCCCGGCATCTCCCGTCATCTGCGCATCGGACATACAAAACAGAACATATACGCTATAGCCGAAAGAAGCAGCAGAGCCCATCGCCACCAGGGTGTCCATATTGGGAGCACCGTGCAATATGCCTTTCCAGCCGTTTATAAAAAACTTCTGATTTACAACCATTACCGCCACCGTCAGAAGCATCTGAATCATCCCCACAATCATGGGATTCTCTTCCATGAAGCCGGGCAGAGGCATATTCCACATGGTATGTCCCATGGAGCAATACATTAAGGGAATCAACAAGATAATCGATGCAATAAGTCTTTTGGATATACCTGCGTCAGCGCCATCCCCTGTTTTGTTTCGTTTCCCGGTTCTGCCTTCTTCTGCTATGGCAACGCCATTTGCGTCCTGTAATGTTGCACCGTAACCGGCTTTTTCTACAGCATCCATCACCGCTGCAGGTGCTACTTCTCCATCCACTTCCATGGAATTTGTCAGAAGATTTACAGCACAAAAAGAAACGCCTTCCAATTTCGAAACCGCCTTTTCTACCCGTGCACTGCATGCCGCACAGCTCATGCCTGTAACACTATACTTCTGCATCCTAACCGCCTCCTGTTCTTCCTGTTTTTACAACAGACACACCCTTTCTTTCCCATGACACCCCATACTTCCCGGAGATGTTCCTCTGATGGAAAAGAGGAACGCTGCGGCGCTCCTCTTCGAATCTTTTCAATGTACTGTACTCTTACTATTATTTCAATTCACTCTCTTATTTCCAACGTAAACCAACCGGATTTCTAAAACTCAATATCCATAATCTCCCGCTCGGAAAGAGCTCTCTGTACCATATCATCGATACAGTCTGCCAGGTTCTCCTCATGCTTTGCGATTACGTTGACATTGGGCTTGGTCACGGGATGTTCAGCCACGAAAATCGTACAGCAGTCTTCGAAAGGAAGAATTGACGTTTCATAAGTATTAATCTTCTCCGCAATGGTTACAATATCCTGCTTGTCAAAAGCAATCAACGGACGATACACCGGAAGGGTACACACTGCGTTGGTCGCGTTAAGACTCTGCATGGTCTGGGACGCTACCTGGCCGATGCTTTCGCCGGTAATCAAACCAAGACAGTTATTCTCAAGAGCAATACTCTCCGCAATCCGCATCATGTAACGACGCATAATGATGGTCAGTTCATCGTGAGGACACTGCTCGTAAATAGCCTTCTGAATCTCCGTAAAATTAATAACATGAAGCTTGATGGGTCCTGTATACTTGGAAATCAAACGGGCCAGATCCACAACCTTCTGTTTTGCCCTCTCTGATGTATAGGGCGGTGCGTGGAAATATGTTGCTTCCAGCTTCACACCACGCTTGGATACCATGTATCCGGCAACGGGAGAATCCAATCCGCCGGACAAAAGAAGCATTGCCTTACCGCCGGTTCCCACAGGCATACCGCCGAGACCGGGTAAAATAATGGAATATACGTAAACTCGTTCTCTGATTTCTACGTTAATCAAAACTTCGGGCTTATGCACATCCACACTTATATTGGGGAAATGATTAAGAAGTGCTTCCCCGATCAGACAATTCATTTCCATGGAATTGACCGGATAATTTTTGCGGGCTCTTCTGGAATGCACCTTGAAGGTGAAAGACGGATCCCCGTACACATCCTCTACATACTTCACCACATCTTCTTTTAAAGTATCAAAGCCCAAATCCTCCAGCACCAATACGGGGCATATGGCAGTAACACCAAATACGGAAGAAAGGGCATCGATTAATTCATCGTAATCAAATTCGCCGAGGGCCTCCACATAAATTCTTGAAAGAGACTTGTGAACATCAAATTCACCATCGCACTTTTTCACAGCACGTCTTACCTGCTCCACCAGTGCATCCTCGAACATGTAACGGTTTTTTCCTTTCAGGAAAATCTCACCATATTTCAATAAAAAGGTTGAAAACATAAAAAAACTACTCCTATCTGTTTCGCAAAATAAACCTAAGCCTGATACTTCAAGAAGCGCTTCTTGGTATCTGCATACTGCAACTGGCTTACGGGAATCTCATCCCCACGCTTGGTCAAAAAGCGATAGCGGGCCAAATCCTTGGCATGGGCAAGATTAATGATATAGGAACGATGGCAACGGAAGAATGTATCCGGAGGGAGCTGCTGCTCCATATCGGAAAATTTCATATGTACACTGATTGTCTCTTCCGCCGTAATAATGTTGGTATCTCTTCCCTGGCTCTCCAAATACTCAATCTGTTCAAAAGGAAGATTGTACAAACGATCTGCCACCTGAATTTTCAAAAATCCGCTGCTGTTGCGGGACATCTGATATGCTTCCATCAATGCCTCCCGCAGACGTTCGATTTCAATCGGCTTCTTCATATAACGAAGGGCATGAACGCGGTATCCCTCCATGGCATACTCTGCTGTAGAAGACACAAAAACAATAGGAACCTTCTCGCCGAGACGCCGCAATTCCTCTGCAGCTTCAATTCCTGTCATACCTACTGCCAAAACATCAGAAATCAAAAGATGATAATCATCTTTTCCGCTGGTTAAAACCTTGGTCATTACCAGCATGTCTTCAAATGTGGCAATCTCATATTCGATTTCCGCTTCCTGTAAAATCTGTTCGGTTAACGCTTCGATAATCTGCAACGAAGTCGCCTCATCATCACATATCGCAACTCTAAACATAGTATCCTCCGAAAAAGTCCCATTAAACTTATTTTGTAAATTATACACACTTTTTTCACATTTTGCAAGAAAAAGCCCCCTGCAGCCCTATTGATTCTGATAATCCAACAAAGCTTTCGTCACTTTTTTCAGCAATTTGCCATACGCATCCGCAAAATCCCTGTGATTATCCCAGATGTAAGAATTATCGTTATTCTTTCCGGCCATCTCCAGCTTATAGGCCATTTCCGCCTCTCTGTTTGCCCCGATATTTCTGCAGGCACCCTTGATGGAATGGGACAGCACCATATAATTCTGGAAATCTTCCTTTTCAAAATATTCTTCCAAACCGGCCAAAAGATTAGACGACGCAAAGGTCTGCAGAATTCTGACATATACGTTCTGACTGCCGCCGCAATTTCTAAGGCCGTCTTCCACATCAATTCCGTCCAGGAACTCAATAATCTCTTTTTTACTCTGCCCATGGGAAACATGAAGAATGCTTTGAGGCTTCTTCTCTTCCGCTTTCTTCTCTTCTACCTTTCCTTCCAGAACGCGCACCTGCTTGTCCACGGGAATCCACTTCTGAAGAATTTCACTTAATTGTTTCATATGAATGGGCTTGGAAAGATAATCATTCATCCCTGCCATTTTAAACTGCTTTTCCACACCCTTAATCGCATTGGCAGTAAGTGCCACAATGGGAATGTCCTTGGCATAATCCGAATCCAGCTGTCGAATCTTCTGGGTGGCTTCCACACCATCCATAAACGGCATCATATGATCCATAAAAATCAGGTCATACGTCTCTACATGCTCCTCCACACGATTCAGTGCCTCCAGACCGCTTTCCACCAAAACAGGCTCGAAGCCGAAACGTTTCATCAATTCGCTGGCCACCACTAAGTTTACCTTGTTATCATCAACAATCATAACCTTGGCGCCGGGTGCCTTGAAGGTTATCTTGAACGTTTCATTCATGGCCTGAATCTTTTCATGATTTGTTTCATAATTGGAAGGTCTCTCGTCTTTTACCTTCTGCGGGAGACGGAAGGAGAATGTACTTCCTTCTTTTTCACGGCTTCGTACCCAGATATCACCACCCATAAGGTTCAACAGACTTTTGGAAATGGCCAGACCAAGTCCGGTACCTTCCACGTTACGGTTTTTACGGGTATCAATCTGACCGAATGCCGTAAACAATTTATTAATGTTTTCGGGGGAAATACCGATACCTGTATCCTCCACCGCAACCTCTAATACACCGCTTTCATAATCATTCTTAATCCAGTGAATGTGAAGGGATATGTAACCGCGGTGAGTGAAATTCACCGCGTTATTCAAAAGATTAATCAAAACCTGACGGAATCGCAATTCATCCCCGATTAAGGTGCGGGGAACCTTGGGATCAATGTCGGTCTTGAGCTTGATACTTTTGTCTCGCATACGAAATTCAATGATGGTTAAAACATCATGAATCAGGGAGTTGAAATCATACTCCTCTTCCACGATTTCCATGTTTCCGGAATCGATTTTGGAAAAGTCAAGAATCTCATTGATAATGGATAAAAGATTCTCGGAAGAACGCTGAATGGTAGCCACATATTCATTCTCTTCCTTGGAAAAATTCCTTTCGGAAAGCAACTGGGCCATACCACTGATAGCATTCATGGGAGTACGGATTTCATGCGACATGTTCGCCAGAAAGTTTGCCTTGGCTTCCAGCGCATTGCGTGCTTCCTCATTCTTCTCTTCCGTTTTCTGCTTATAGGAATTAACACCGGTAACCAAAAACAGCAACGTAATCATGCCAAAACAGTATATCAGCATATAAATCAGATAAATCTCCATGGGAAAGAATCGGATAATCTCCTCCATCTGAAACACCGCAACAATCACCAGACCGATGATGGAAACAATAATATACTCTACCAGAATTCTGGTCTTGGAATATAGGGCAATAATCAGTCCCTGGGCAATATAAATAATAATCAGCATACCAAGGGTCTGCAGGGATGCCGAAATAATATAGCTGGTCACGGACATTGTAATAAAAAAGCAACGCACCGTAAAATTCTCATTGCGGACGGTTCGATATAAAAGCAACGTCAGCAACACCGGCAAAAAGCCGATGGAAATCAAAAGTGCTTTTTCCAGGCCGTACTGATTATATGCATAAATCACGTGCAGCAAAACCACACTGAAAAATTCTGTCAAGCTAAGCCATATACTGGTCGAGAATGGCAACATACCGGTTTTCCTCCTTTTACAACAACAGATTTACCTTCTGGTGAAGCGACGCAATTCCCCAATCAGATCCTTCAGACACTGAAGAGTAACGTCTATTTCTTCTTTCGAGGTAAATACGGAAAAACTGAATCTTACGGTAGAAGAAAGATGCTCCTTCGGCAGGCCGATGGCTTTCAGGGTTTCACTGACTGCCGCCTTATGAGAAGCGCAGGCACTGCCGGCCGAAATATAAATCCCCTTCTCCTCCAATGCATGAAGTAAGACTTCACTGCGGACACCGGGAACGGAAATGCTTACAATGTGAGGCGCCGCACAGCCTTCCCCGCCGCCGTTTACATATACATCATCCATCTCCTTCAACCCTTTTATAAAGTAATTGCGAAGGAAATGCATCTTGTCGATATCTTCATCAATGTTTTGAAACATAATATCTGCCGCTTTGGCAATTCCCACAATGCCGGGAACATTCTCCGTACCGGAGCGTAAATTTTTCTGCTGTCCGCCACCGTATACTCTCGGACTTAATTTCACCTTTTCCCCTACATAAAGAAATCCTATGCCTTTGGGACCGTGAATTTTATGGCCGCTGACAGAAAGCAGATCAATTTTGAAACGCTTGGGATAGATAGGAATTTTACCGTATCCCTGTACAGCGTCCACGTGAAAAAGGGTGCAGGGATTCTTTTTCTTAATCCGTTCCCCGATACAGTCAATGGGCTGTATTGTTCCGATTTCATTATTTACCGCCATCACCGACACCAGAATGGTATCCGGACGAATGGCCGAAACCAGCTGCTCCGGTGAAATGCGACCGGTGGAATCTACCGGCAAATAGGTGATTTCAAATCCCATTTTAGCCAGTTCCCGCATACACTGTAGTACCGCGGGATGCTCAATTGAAGTTGTAATAATATGACGGCCTGCACGCATATTGGCAAGGGCCGCCCCCATAATTGCCAGATTGTCACTTTCCGTTCCGCCGGAAGTATATATAATATCTTTCTCCGAAACCTTCAGTGTCCGGGCAATGGTTTCCGACGCACGTCTGATTTCCGTCTCTGCTCTACTGCCGAGAAGATGCATGCTGGAAGGATTTCCGTATTCCCGGGTCATCATATGGGTAACCGCTTCCGCCACCTCATCGAAACATCTGGTGGTTGCGGAATTATCTAAATATATTTCCATTCCAAACTCCGTTTCTGTCACCGTTTACGGGCAACATACTTCCTTTAACATATAATATGCAAAAAAGCCCTAATCTGCTTCCCCCCGTACCTCCGTGCAGTACATAATCCAGGAAAGTACGGTAAAACCGGCCGTTTCCGTCCGAAGAATCCGTTTTCCCAGAGAAATGGGCTTCACGCCGTATTCTAACGCCCGGGTAATCTCACTTTCATCGAAACCGCCTTCCGGTCCGATAAAAACGCCGACTTCCATTCCGGGCTTGAGCGCATCGAAAAATGCTCTCGCTTCTTCCATTCCTTCCGCCAATTCGTAGGGGATAATCTTTCCATCCATGCCGGATGCCTTTTCCAGGGCTTCCTTCATGGTCAGCACGGGGGAAACATTCGGAATCAGACTTCGCTTGCTCTGCTTTGCTGCCGCCTCACTGATTCCCTGCCAACGGGCTATTTTGGATGCTTCTTTTTTGGCATCAAGCTTAACAACACAGCGCTTCATGGCCACGGGCACAATCTCGTAAACACCAAGTTCCACTGCTTTCTGAATAATGAGTTCCATCTTATCATTCTTGGGCAGTCCCTGAAACAGAGTCACCCGGACAGGAAGTTCCACACCGCTTTCCCTGATGAAATTAAGTTCGCACACAATACGTTCTTCCTCAAAAGCAGCAATCCGGCATCTGAATTCCCTGTCATCCTCCCCATTGCCTACGGCAATCTCTTCCCCGATTTGCATACGGAGGACATTCTTAATATGATTGACATCTTTCCCCTCGATGTAGATGGTTTTGTCCTGTATCTGATGAGGGGATACAAAAAAATGATACATACTTTTCCTCTTTCCGGAGTATTCCTATTCAGGCTTCTTTGCAGTTATGCTGACCCACTCGCCCTGGCGGGTTATTTCCACAAGGATAAGGCCGGCTTTTTTCACCACTTCCGCTACGAAATCTTCTTTTTCGGCAATAATGCCTGAGGTAATATATATTCCGCCGGGCTTCAACTGGGCTGTAATTACCGGTGTAAGCACTTCCAGTACATTATGTAAAATATTAGCCACCACGATATCGTAACAATGATAGCCCGCCCAGTCCTGCACGCTTTTTTCGGTAATAATGTTTCCGATGATTACTTCAAAATCTTCGGGATTGATGCCGTTGTCCTTCATGTTCTCAAGCGTTGCATCCAGTGCACAAGGATCCAAATCCGTTCCTTTGGCATGTTTTGCACCATACATCAAAGCCAATATCGCAAG
Source organism: Lachnospiraceae bacterium (assembly GCA_045578965.1). GTDB lineage: Bacteria > Bacillota > Clostridia > Lachnospirales > Lachnospiraceae > UBA3766. The sequence goes on from JAZNLG010000140.1 coordinate 26,839, forward strand.
AATACCGCTGCCGCAACCCACATCAAGAATCTGTGTTTCGCTGTTAACATACTTTTTAATCTGTCTGATGCAAAGCTGGGTGGTTTCATGCATACCGGTTCCGAAAGCCGTACCCGGGTCGATATGAAGAATCATCTTGTCCCGATCCTCCGGCTTCACCTCTTCCCATGAAGGAATTACCAGCAATTCATCAATGTAAAACTGATGAAAATAATTTTTCCAGTTATTGATCCAGTCTATATCTTCTGTTTCGGAAAGCGTAATGCTGCCTTCTCCGATTTCCATAAACATACGGATTCCGTCGAGCTCTTCCTCCACCGAAGCAACCAGTTCTTCCATGTTTAAATCATCCGATTCCTCTACGAAAAAGTTAAGATATGCTACTCCGTCATCTTCTTCCTGCTGGGGAAGAATATCCACAAACATCTGCTCTTTTTCCAAAGGAGTCAAAGGAATTTTATCTTCAATCTGGGCACCCTCCAAACCAATATCCGCCAAAGTGCAGATAATGATATCTTCCGCCTCTGTTGTTGTCTTAATCGATATTTTATGCCACTTCATGTTTACCCTCCGTTATAATTGCGCTCCCGCGCTTTAATCCCGGTAAAAATTACCTTTTATACTATACCATATTCATCCGAAAAATCAAATTGCCTATCTCCTATTCGCGGTCTTCCAGATCCTGCTTTAAGGCATCAAGATAAGGTACCATTACCCCGGCATGTTTGGGCAGAATATATGCCGGATTTAACTCTTCATGACGGAAGCTCTTACGGCCTCCCTCCTTTGCCCGGTCCCAGAACAGTTTCAGATATGCAAAAGGCAGATAATAGAGTTCATCAATGGAGGAATAGTAAATGAGAAAAAAAGCGATGCCCCCCTGCTTCTCGAACGCCTCCATAAATTCCACCTGATGGGCATGGATATTCTGCAGGGAAAAAGTGAGGCTTGCGCTTTCCTTGGCGTCAAAGCAGACCGGAATCCCCTGCACTGCACCGATATAGTCCACCGTACTTTTTTGTTCAAAATATGCAAGCGTGATGTGTCGGCTCTTCTGGTCGATTTTTACCGGTGTAATAGGCGTCGGCACCTTCTGAATCAGCGCCAGACCGCTCTCTTTGTACTTCTCGTTTGTGCGATTAATCATATCCTCCAGGGTCGATCCCCGAAGCCCCCTCGAATTCCAGGTTGCCATAGTTCCTCCCGGCAACGCCTGTCGGTTACGTTGCCTTAATTTTGATTCATAAAATGCCGTAGAATAAGGATTTCCGGGCGGCATGATTCTCTTTTATTCTCCCGGTTTATTATACACCATCTTTTTTCCCCTCACAAGCACCATCGGGGCATTCTCTCCGATATGCGCAAATACCTTTCAGACCGGCAAGGGGCATTGAATTCTTTTTCCTGCTGTGGTACGATAAAAAGTGTGAAGACGAAGGCTTAATCAATACTTTAAGAGAGGGGAATTTTTATGAACAGAAAAGAAGTATTATTCATTATTTTGATGGTTCTTTGTTCTGTGGTTTTAGGGGTTATATTTCTCCCGAAACTGCAGAAAAAATTTACCGGCAAATTGTATAAAGCCGGGAATCGCAGGATTCTTCGGGAAAAGTACGGAATCAGTATGAATCGTCGCTGATAAGGACAATCACGAATAGATTACAGGACGAGGGAGGTAACCAAATCAGATGGAACTTAATCTTGAAAAAACAGCGGAAGACTGTATCAAAGCCATCAGTGAGAAAATCCGCAATCTTAAAACATTAAACATTATTGTTGCCGGCAAAACCGGCGTGGGAAAAAGCACTCTGATTAACGGTATGTTCCGTGACAATCTGGCGGAAACCGGAATCGGAAAACCCGTTACACAGCACATGCGTAAAATCGGCAAAAAAGGGGTGCCTTTGAATATCTACGACACCAAAGGATTCGAGCTGGGAAAGGATGCCCAGAAAGAAGTAAAGAAAGAAATTCTTGATACCATCCGTTCCGGTATGTCCGGCAGCGATGTAAACAAAGCAATCCACTGTATCTGGTATTGCATCAATACCGCTTCCAACCGCCTGGAGCCGGAAGAAATCGAATGGCTTCGGGATTTGGCAAGAGAAAATACCGTGACCGAAGTTCCGGTTATTATTATTCTGACCCAGGCATTCTCCAAGAAGAAGGCCAGAGAAATGCAGGAAATGATTGAAGGTGAAAACCTGGATGTTGTACAGGTCATTCCCGTCCTGGCACAGGATTATGAGATTGACGACGGCATTCCGCCCATTAAGGCCTACGGTCTGGAACAGTTGCTCTCCGTTATGAGTGAAGTGCTCCCCGAAGAGCTGCAGGAAACCCTTCAGAATGTGCAGCGGGCCTCCATGAAGGCAAAAAAACGTTACGCACAAACCGCCGTGGCAACAGCAACAGCGGCAGCGTTCGGTGAGGGATTCTCTCCGATTCCCTTTGCGGATTGTGCGTTATTGATACCGACGCAGATTGCCATGATTGCCAGCATTACCGCAATCTACGGAATAGACATTAACAAGAGCATTATTACCGCTTTTATTTCTTCTGCCCTGGGTACGGGAGGTGCAACCATTGCAGGTAAAACCATTGCCTCAAACCTTCTAAAACTGGTGCCCGGTGCCGGAACCATTGTGGGAGGTACCATCTCCGGTGCAACAGCGGGCGTAATCACCACCGCATTGGGCGAAGCTTATATTCTTTTGATGGAAGCAGTCTATAAGGGAGAATTGAAGGCATCCGATTTAGGCACGGATAACGGTCGCCGGATGCTGAAAGACCTATTTAAGAAACAGGTAAAGATTGCCAAAGATAAAGATCCCGCGGAATTACAGCTCCCCCCTTCGGGAGAGGAAGACCCTGAATAAACAGTTCGTATTTTACTATGAAATGTAACAAAACCTCTTACACAAAAATGTGTAAGAGGTTTTTGACATTAGCCGAAAAGTCCTTTTTTCTTCTTGCCCTTTTTCTCCTTCGGTTCCTTATTCCCATCCGTTGCATGAAGGCTGTTTCCTGTTACTTCATCAAATTGACGCAACAATTCCTTCGCCTCACCGGATAACTTCTCGGGAACGGAAACCACCAGCGTAACATAGTGATCACCGCGCACTTCTTTGTTACGCAATGTAGGTACACCCTTACCGCGCAAACGCACGCGCAAACCGGTCTGTGTTCCGGGTTTTACTTCATATATTACCTTACCGTCAACGGTATCCACATAAATCTCGCCACCCAAAGCAGCCACTGCAAACGATACCGGCGCAGTAGAATAAATATCATACTCCTGACGCTGGAAAATAGGATGTCTTGAAACGATAGGTTCCACGAGAATATCACCGCGGGGACCACCGTTTACACCGGGTTCACCCTTGCCCTGCAATCTTCTGACAATACCGTTATCAATACCTGCAGGGAAACTTACGGCATAACGTTTTCTGATAGTGGTATAACCGGTTCCGCGACAATCGGTACATTTATCTTTGACAACCTTACCGCTGCCGTTACATTCACGACAGGTCTGCACACTACGCATCGTTCCGAAGAAGGAATTCTGTGTAACCACAACCTGACCTTTACCTTTACAGTTCTGACAGGTTTCAGGACTGGTTCCCGGTTTTGCACCGCTTCCGTGACAGGTCTGACATTCTTCCTTGGAATCCACTTCAATTTCTTTTTCGGTACCAAACACCGCTTCTTCAAACGTTAAACGTACAGACTTTCGAATATCCGCACCTTTTCTGGGTCCGTTTCCTCTGCCGCCGCTGCGTCTTCCGCCACCGAAGAAGTCGCCGAACAAATCACCGAAAATATCCGTGAAATCCATGCTGGAATAATCAAATCCGCCGTAACCGCCGCCTGCACCCTGGTCAAAGGCTGCGTGGCCGAACTGATCGTACTGCTTTCTTTTATCTGCATCACTTAAAACAGCATACGCTTCCGATGCTTCCTTAAACTTTGCTTCTGCGTTGGGATCATCCGGGTTCATATCCGGGTGATATTTTTTGGCAAGAGCACGATATGCTTTTTTAATCGCGGCATCATCTGCCCCTTTTTCAACACCAAGGACCTCATAATAGTCCCTTTTCTGTTCTGCCATAATAGTCTCCATTCCGTTGTTATCAAAACAACACCAGTAAAATACGCTTACTTTTAAGCGTTACAAATTCCACGAAAAAAGAACGCTTTCCCCGTGGATTTTATAGTATGTAGCGGGGAGTTTATACAACTCCCCAACTACGTTCATTTGCTTTTACACATTTGATATAACTGCTTTATTTTACACTTCTCTGAAGTCGCCGTCAATAATGTCATCAGCAGCACCTGCAGAAGCAGCATCATCGTCTGCACCGGCACCTGCGCCTGTAAACTGGCTCATATCAGGACCTGCTCCGCCGGCACCCTGCATACTTTCATACATCTTGCTGAAGAGTGACTGTGCCTTTTCCATCATCTTCTCCTGAGCAGCCTTTAATTCAGAAACTTCATCTTCTGTCATTTCTTTGTCTTTGGTTCTCTCTAAGATGTCTTTTACATTGTTTAATTCAACTTCCAAATCAGCCTTATCAGATTCAGAAATCTTATCGCCTACTTCGCCCAATGCTTTCTCTGTCTGGAATACCATAGAGTCTGCATCGTTTCTTGCATCGATTGCTTCTTTACGCTTCTTATCCTGTGCTTCATATTCAGCAGCTTCTTTTACAGCCTTTTCGATGTCAGCATCTGACATGTTAGAACCTGCTGTAATTGTGATGTGCTGTTCTTTGCCTGTTCCTAAATCCTTAGCAGATACATTTACGATACCGTTTGCATCGATGTCAAAAGTAACTTCAATCTGAGGAACACCGCGTCTTGCAGGAGGGATACCGTCAAGACGGAACTGGCCGAGAGACTTGTTGTCTCTTGCGAACTGTCTTTCACCCTGAACTACATTGATATCTACTGCTGTCTGGTTATCGGCTGCGGTAGAGAATACCTGGCTCTTCTTAACAGGAATTGTTGTATTTCTTTCGATTAATTTTGTAGCAACGCCACCCATGGTCTCAATTGCAAGAGAAAGGGGAGTTACGTCAAGGAGAAGGATTTCACCTGCGCCTGCATCACCTGCAAGTTTACCACCCTGGATGGAAGCACCGAGGGCTACGCATTCATCCGGATTCAATGACTTGCTGGGTTCGTGTCCTGTTAACTGTTTTACCTTATCCTGAACTGCAGGGATACGTGTAGAACCACCTACAAGGAGTACCTTGCCTAATTCAGAAGGAGTTACACCCGCATCTTCCAATGCACGCTTAACGGGTCCTGCTGTTCTTTCTACCAATTCATGTGTTAACTCATCAAATTTTGCTCTTGTAAGAGTCATTTCAAAGTGCTTAGCACCTTCAGGAGTTGCTGTAAGGTAAGGAAGGTTAATATCTGTTGTTGTAGCAGAAGAAAGTTCCTTTTTCGCCTTTTCAGCGGCTTCCTTAATTCTCTGAAGTGCCATATTGTCTTTGGAAAGGTCAATGCCTTCCTGCTTCTTGAACTCAGCAAGGATATAGTCTGTAATCTTCTGGTCGAAGTCGTCACCACCAAGTCTGTTATCACCTGCAGTTGCAAGTACTTCGATAACACCTTCACCGATTTCGATAATCGATACGTCGAAAGTACCACCACCTAAATCGTATACCATAATTTTCTGCTCTTTTTCGTTATCAAGACCGTAAGCCAAAGCTGCTGCTGTAGGCTCGTTAATGATACGCTTAACATCAAGACCTGCAATCTTACCTGCATCTTTGGTTGCCTGACGCTGAGCATCGTTGAAGTATGCAGGAACAGTGATAACTGCTTCTGTTACCTTTTCACCCAAATAACTTTCAGCATCTGCTTTTAATTTCTGAAGAATCATAGCAGAAATCTGCTGAGGTGAATACTTCTTGCCATCGATGGTTCTGCCGTTGTCAGTACCCATATCACGCTTGATGGAAGAAATTGTCTTGTCAGCGTTAGTAACCGCCTGACGTTTTGCGGAATCACCAACAAGTCTGTCTCCGTTCTTTGTAAAAGCAACAACAGAGGGAGTTGTTCTCATACCTTCTGTATTTGCGATGACGGTGGGCTGTCCACCTTCCATTACAGCTACACAGCTGTTTGTTGTACCTAAGTCAATACCAATAATTTTACCCATTTTACATTTCCTCCTGTTTCATCGGCGCTTTGCGCCTTTTATTCTAAAATTAAAAGTTTGCTGTATTAACTAACTACCGCTACCATACTATGTCTGATGACTGAGTCGCGATAGGTGTAACCTTTTAAAAGTTCCTGTGCCACAATTCCGCTTTCGTATTCGTCGCTTTCCACCTGCATAATGGCGTTGTGGAAATCAGGATTGAATTCCTGACCGACTGCTTCGATAGGTTTTACTTCCAACTTATCAAGTTCGGTCATAAGCTGTTTGTAAATCATGTTCATGCCTTCCACATGAGGGTTGGTCTTATCTTCCTCTTTGGTGGTTGCCAGACCACGTTCAAAATTGTCGATTACCGGCAAGATTTTCTCGATTACGCTCTTGGCTCCTGCTTCAAACATGGTTGCCTTTTCTTTTTCGGTACGCTTACGGAAATTTTCGAATTCCGCCAACTGGCGTTTCACTTTATCTTCCAGTTCATCGATTTTTTCCTGTGCTTTATCTTTTACGGTTTCTTCTGTAGTTTCTGCCGCTTCACAATCTCCGTGTGCTTCCTCTTCCGTTGTCTCTGCTGTCGTTTCTGCAGTTTCTTCCGTTATTTCCTTTTCGTTTTGTACTTCTTCTGCTTTGGTCTTCGTTTTCTTCTTTGCTGCCAAATCACTCATCCTTTCTTAAGCCTTTACGGCAGTTTCTTTTTATCGTCCTGCTGGTAAAGTGCATCCAACTGGACTTTAATGGTCTTAAGCGTTCCGACTACTTTCTCGTAATCCATTCGCTTGGGACCGATAATACCGATGGTACCTTTCATTCCCTCGCCAAACTCGTAATTTGCAGTAACAATACTGCAATCCTTCATCGTTTGAATCGGTGCTTCTTCGCCGATGTAAACCTTAATTCCGGTTCCGGGTTCCGATACATCAGAATCGTCTATCAACTGTGAAAGAAGCTGTTTCTCTTCGAAAGTATTAATCAGTTCGCTGGCTTTTTGATTGTCGGCCAACTCGGGATATTTGAAAATGTTATTGGTTCCACTGGTGTAGATCTCTAAATCTTCATCTTCTTTGATGGTTTCCGCCACCGCATCGATTACGTCGCCGATGATGGTTCCGTAATGTCCTGCCTGTTGTTTCAAGGCGGTAATCATACCCAAACTGATGTCTTCTACGGATAAGCCGTTTAAGTGAGTGTTTAACAACATGTTAAGTTTTAACATTGTTTCGTCGTCCAAACGCTCCGAAACGGATATCATACTATTTTTAATCACATTGCCTTCGATTACAATAACGGCCAAAAGGTGATTTTCATCTACTCTGGAAAGTTGAATGAATTTCAATTTGTTCTTCTGGCATCTTGGTGCCGTAATCATTGTAGCGTAGTTAGTGTTCACCGCAAGAACTTTCGCAACCTGTTTTAAAAGATGATCCATCTTCTCTTCTTTCTCAACAAGCATTTCTTTCAGTTCTTCTACCTGACGGGCGTTCTCTTCCATCATACTGTCTACATATAATCTGTAGCCCTTATCCGAAGGAATTCGTCCTGCAGAAGTATGCGGCTGAATGATGTAGCCTAATTCTTCCAAATCTGCCATTTCGTTACGAATGGTTGCACTGCTTAAGTTCAAATCCGTATACTTTGAAATGGTTCTGCTGCCTACCGGTTCACCGGTTTCCAGATAGTTGCGAATGATGGCCTGCAATATTTTCTTTTTTCTTTCATCCAGCATCATCGCTCGCTCCTTTCTGTGGCTTCTTTTTATGTTGTTAGCACTCAACTCGATAGAGTGCTAACATCTACATTTCATAATTTACCACTATGGATTATTATTGTCAACTATTATTTTAAAAATTAGCCTTTTGATTCATTTCATTGCACATTTTATATGTTTTACGTTATCAAATATAAGAAAACAATCCTCCCTTTATTTTTATAAAAAAATACCGCAGCCTCACACTGCGGTATTTTATCTTCCATATTATATTTATTCTATTTCTTAGCAAACATAAAACGGTTCTTACCCTTGCGCTTCGCTTCATACAAAGCACCATCCGCCTGGGCATACAATTCATCCAAGGTGGTTCCGTCCTGCGGATACATACTGATGCCGATACTGGTAGACAAATTTAAATCTTTGTAATCCTCGCATACCTCTTGCATGGTATCCAGCAACTCTTGCGCCTTTCGTAAGGTAATGGAGTCTTCCGGCACATTACGCATCAACGCAAAGAATTCATCACCGCCGATTCGGCCAACCACGTCGGTTTCACGAAAACTACCTTTAATCTCCGCCGCTAAATCTATCAAGAATTCATCGCCGGCCTGATGACCTCGTGAATCGTTCAAATTCTTGAAATTATCCACATCAATCATAAACAAAACATGATTTTTATCCAATTCATCCGCCAAAATTTTACGTATGGTATCCATCGTAGTCTCTCGATTATATACCATTGTCATCTTATCCATTTTGGCAGCCGTTACCAGTTTCTGTTCTTCACGCTTCTCTTCGTCAATATCCTTCGCTGAAAGCATAGCGCACAAGTGACCGCTGTCCACATCAATGATAAAACGAATGTCATTATGAACCCAACGCACCATACCATCGCCTACGCGACGCTGATAACGGAAATTCAGATGCATTCGCCCGGTTCCATATATCTCACGTAAAAATGTCTGGTTAAAATTATTATAAAAGACTGCCGCACCACTGTTCTCATCTACAATAGAAGCAATTGCTGCATTTACCAGTTCTTCAACCGTATGACATTCCTGCAATGTTCCCTCTGCTATTAATTGTCTGCGCTGACTGATAATTCGCCAATCATCAATGTCTACAAAGGATACCGCATATGTGTCTTTCGGTAATGCAAACAGATATCTCAACTCCTGCTGATAATGCTGACGGGCAATATAATCCCTTGTAATATCCCTGGTAATACCAAGAATTCCTTTTATCGCACCCTTATCATCCCTTAATAAATACTTGGAAGTCGAACCGTATCTGGCCTGCCCTTCTTCCTCAGGAATGGGTTCTATATAATCCACTAAATCTTTTCCGCTTTTAATCAGTTTCTTATCATCCGCAACATAACGTCTTGCGAGACTTTTATCATCAAAAATCTCCGCGTCGGTCTTACCGACCACTTGCTCTATGGTCTGTTTGCCTACCATATGGACAAACGGAACAGACGCTGCACGGTAAACCAAGTCAGCATCTTTGACAAACATCATATCCTTGCTGTTCTCCATCAGCACTTGAAATGCCACATCAATAAGTAACTGTGATTCTTTACGCTCCATATGATTCCCCTTCATACTTTGAACATTATAAAAATCTTAATTCCTATTTCTCTTTTCCTACTCAAGCGACATATATGGCAATTATACCATTCCTCCTATTTATCGACAAGTATCGTGCCAAAAATTAGTATAATTTTTTATCATAAAATACTCCTTTTTTTACACAAAAAAGGTCCGGATTTCTCCGAACCTTTCTAACTACATATATTGAATCAAATTAGATCATAAAGCTTCCGTTTTCTGTACCGTTAACAACGAAGTAAGCCATGCTTTCTTCGGGCTTAACGTAGATTTCTACAGACTTCATATCAGCAGCCTTCTGGCCCATATCGTATACCCAAACATCCTTAGCAATCTTAAGGAGTTCGTCGTTGCTGTAACTCTTGCCTGCGAACTGAACGTAAATAGCTTCCTTCTTAACTGCTGCTTTCTTTGCAGGAGCTTCTTTCTTAGCTGCTTCCTTCTTTGCAGGAGCTGCCTTCTTAACTGTTTCCTTCTTTGCAGGAGCTGCCTTCTTAGCAACTTCTTTCTTTACAGTTTCTTTCTTTGCAGGCGCCTTCTTAGCTACTTCCTTCTTTGCAGGAGCTTCAGCCTTAACGGGAGCTACTTCTACTTTCTTCTCTTCAACCTTTGCTGCTACTGCCTTTGCAACGGGCTTAGCTGTTGCTGTCTTCTTCTCTGCCATAATCATTCTCCTTTCACACCCCTTAAAGGGTCAACGAGCATCGTACTTCGACGATTTTTACATTTGTATCTTAGGTTTCTGAATATCTACCTTTTTCACGTTGTAGTGTACCCCAAAAAGTCAAAATTGTCAATTTTGTATACGTTTTTTCTATTTTATGCCTTATAAAATCGCTATTTTGACTACTTTTGTATAAAAGTTGCACAATAAAATCAACTCAATTTTGACTATTTAGAACAAGAAAAACATTCCCAGCACTAAAATGCCCAAGACGATACGATACCAGCCAAACACCTTAAAATCGTGTTTTTTGATGAATTTCAGCAATAACTTAATAACAACCATAGACACTGCATAAGCAACTACCATTGCCACCACAAGAACAATAAATTCCTGTAAACTAAACGCCAAGCCATATTTTACAATTTTCAAAAGGCTGGCTCCAAACATAACGGGAATCGCCAGAAAGAATGTAAAATCTGCCGCAGCCGCTCTGGATACACCAAGAAGCAATGCCCCGACAATGGTTGCACCCGAACGGGAGGTTCCCGGAAAGATTGCTGCAATCAACTGGAACACACCGATAAGCAATGCCAACTTATAAGTAATATCAGCCACGCCCTCTGCTTTGACACTTTTCTTCTTATTTAATGTCTCTATTACAATAAACGCCACACCAAAAACAATCAAGGCAATAGACACGCAGACTTCATTATAAAAAACCGCTTCAAAGAAGTCATCAAAAAATACACCCACTACAGCCGCCGGAACGCAGGCCACAAGAATTTTACCCCAGAGGTTTAATATATCCTTTTTAAAAGTAGGTTTCGACTTAAAACCGTGGAAGTCCATAAACCAAATCTGTTTCCAGTAAATCACCACAACCGCCATAATGGCACCAAGTTGAATAACCACACGAAACATATTCATAAAATCATCACTTACGTTCATTTTAATGAATCGTTCCAAAAGGATCAAATGCCCCGTACTACTGATAGGCAGCCACTCTGTAATACCTTCTACAATTCCATAAAATATCGCTTTTAAAATTTCAAAAAAATCCATAACAGAACTCCTTTTAATATATTCCTATATCATATAACGATTATTCTTTTGAAATGTATTCTTCCTCTAACAAAAGAGTACTTTTATCTGTTCGGATACTCAGTCTCTACAAACTTACGCAACGCCGCAATGGAACGTTCCACCTTCTCGGTTTCGATGCAATATGCCATACGGAAGTATCCTGCGCATCCAAAAGAGTCACTGGGCACGAGAATCAAATCATACTTCTTTGCCTTTTCGCAGAACACCTTAGCATCTGCTTCCAATGCCTTCGGGAAGATATAAAAGGTTCCGCCGGGTTTCACACACTCAAATCCAAGGCTGATTAATTCATTATATAAAAGATTCATATTCTTCTCATAAACAGACAAATCAGAAGTCATATCCACAGTCTTTGCCACCGCCAACTGAATGATGGAAGGAGGACAGTTATGACCGATTCCTCTGGAAATCTGACCGCACATACCCACAATATACTCTGCGTCGGTACACTTAGGATTCACAGCCACATAACCGATACGTTCTCCGGGAAGAGAGAGTGACTTTGAATACGAATAGCAACTCAATGTATTATCATAAAATTTAGATACATAGGGCGCATCTGCTCCGGCAAAAACAATCTCCCTGTAAGGTTCATCCGAGATTAAGAAAATGTCATGACCATATTCTTTCTGCTTTGCTTCCAAAAGAGCCGCCAGTTTCGTTAATGTTTCGGAAGAATATGCAACACCGGTAGGGTTGTTGGGTGTATTCACCAAAACAGCCATAACCTTATCTGTAAGCATTTCTTCAAAAGCCTCAAAATTAATCTGAAAATTCTCCAAATTTGCAGGTACTACTTTTAACACCGCTCCGGTCTGATTAATATAAGGATTGTATTCCGGAAAGAAAGGTGCAAATGTAAGAATCTCATCCCCCGGCGCCGTCACGCAACGTACAGCGTGAGCCACCGCACCCGCAGCCCCCGTTGTCATAAATATATGTTCTGCCGTATAACTCATTCCGAATCTTTTATTCAAAGATTCCGCAATAGTAGCGCGCACTTCGGGAATACCCGGTGTCGGGCTGTAACCGTGAAGGGTTACGGGATTCTCTGTCTGTAACATTTCAATCATGGCATCTGTAAATTCCTTCGGCGCAGGCACGGAAGGATTTCCCAAACTATAATCGAAAACGTTCTCGTATCCTATTTCTTTACCTCTTGCAGTTGCAAACGTAAATGCCTCTCGGATAACTGATTTTGCATTTAACATTGCTTTATAATCCTGTCTAATCATAATTGTATTCTCCTATTCTCCATATGATATTATCTTTTTTCAATTTTTTCTTACCGTTTCATTTGACAAAACAAATCATAACTATATCCAGTCAGTATCTCCTCCGGTAATCGCAAGACTTAAAAGTCCGTCCATTAATTCCACTTCATCACCTTCCACCACACGGAGCAATTTGGCGGTTTCCGTATTCACCGGCATCTCATCATCCGGTCCCAATTCCATATCCGGTTCTTCACCACAGTAAGGACAGGTCATAACGGGCATTATTTTTAAGGAAAGGTAGCGCATACCACAATCCTCACATTCGTAAAATCCACACACCTGTGTGCCATCCGGTACAAAATACATTTTCAAACCCCTTTCAGAGTATTTTATTACACACTCTCTGTTTATGATTATTCTAAAAATATTGCAAGTAAAAACTTACACACACTATAATAGTATATTTTTTTTATAAAAACAACAAAAGAAATCCAAAACGGATTTCTCTTGTTATCTCTTATATTTCAAAATAAATATTTTACTTATTTACGTGTAAAATCTTTCCGTGACTTTCAATCACTTCTTTGTACCAATATGCCGAATCCTTCGGAATTCGTTTCTGGGTCTCAAAATCTACGTGAATCAATCCGAAACGTCCGTGATAACCCTGATCCCATTCGAAGTTATCCAGGAATGTCCAAAGGAAATATCCGCGAATATCTACGCCCTCATCTGCCGCTTCCTGCAAAGCCGAAATATATCGGTCCAAAAAGTCCTGACGATTCGGATCGTGTACTTTGCCATCCAAAGATACCGCATCATGGCAAGCCATTCCGTTTTCAGTAATATAAATGGGTAATCCGTAACGTTCATAACAGAATTTCACGCCCCAGTAGAGGCACTCTGCATGAACAGGCCAATTTACGGCAGTCTCGGGATATCCGGTCTTCATCGGTACGCCTTCCGGTTCGCCGTTAGTACCCGCTTTGATATAATAGCCGTTGTAAATATTCAAACCGAGGAAATCAATGGGCTGACTGATTAACTTCATATCTTCCTCTGTGATTTCCGGCACGTATTCTTTGAATAACTTCATTCCCTGCTCCGGGAATTCACCAAGCATTACAGGATCAGCAAACCATGCTACATTCCAAGCCCAATTATCTGCAGTATCGGACATAGAGAAAAATACCTTTTTGGCAGCCTCAATATCCGCTTCACAATTCATTGCCGGAATTGCAATGGTACAAGTCGGCGCATAACCTACCTTAATAGGCTGTTTTGCATATTTTCGAAGATTAATGACTGCCGTACCATGTGCTTTCAATGCATTCACGGAAGCCAAGAATGTTTCGCTCTTTGATAATTTTTTGCCGGGTGCGTGAACACCTGTTACATAACCAAGCCCCACAAAACACTGGGGTTCATTAATGGTAAAAAAGTATTCAACCAAATCCGAAAAGTTTTCGGAAACCACCTTTGCATATTCTCCGAACGCATCCACAATATCCGGATTGGTCCAGCCGCCTTTGTCTTCCAAAGCCTGGGGAAGTTCCCAATGATACAGGGTAAGATACGGCTTAATATCGTTTTTGAGCATTTCCTGAATCATATCGCGGTACATTGCAACTGCCGTTTGATTCACTGCACCGGTTCCTTCCGGAATCAGTCTCGACCAATTTATGGAGAAACGATACGACTTAATGCCTAATTCTTTCATCAAAGCAAAGTCTTCTTTGTAGCGATGCATATGGTCACAGGTTACAAAAGCATTCTGCCCCTTTGTTCCCGGTCCTTCCGTAGAAAAAGCATCCCAGATACATTTTCCGCGACCGTCATTTTCATCGGTTCCTTCAATCTGATAAGCACTGCTTGCCACGCCCCACGCGAAATCATCACGAAACATACGAAACTCCTATCCGCCAATCACTTCCTGCAGGTCATAAACCTGCAAATCTTCAGCCTCTAATCTCTTGTCTAAATTAACACACATTTCATATAAATAAAAATTACTTCTTTGCTCTCTTGATTACTTCAAGACACATTCTTCCGTTATGGTAAGGACACTTCCAAGGTTCTACAATAGGCTTCCTTGTAAAAGGAACACCTGCCTCATCCACTTCCGAAAGCCACTCAGAGCCGGGTCTTTTATCAACGATATATTCCTTGATGTATGCCCAAATCTTCTCTACAGCCTGCATGTATTCTGTTTTCTCCGGATTTTTGGTATATGCATTTAAGAAGCCTACCATAGCCTCCGCCTGAACCCACCAGATACGCTTGGTGTCATTCACGCCCTTCTCACATTCATTGTAGAGGGCATTTCCGTCAAACGCCAGACGATATACATTCGCTTCCAGATTGTTAATAACCGGAGCCAGTTTTTTATTGTAATCCTCATCCTCCAGCACTTCCAAACCTCTGTCAATCAACCATGCAGTCTCAATATCATGTCCGTAAGAATGCAAATCAATCAACGTATTATATTCCATATCAAAGAATACTTCCTGACGCTTCAATGCCGGATTATACATCTTATCTACAAAAATATCCAACATCCAACGCAGTCTGTTGCCAATCTCTTCCTTATGGTCAACACGATATAATTCCGTATAAGCCTCAAATACATGAAGCAGAGTATTCATGGTACGTCCGGCCTCTACACCGTTTTCGGAAAGTTTATCATTTCCTGCAGGCTGAAAATAAATATCAAAAGCTTCCAAGTATCCGCCGTTATCACAACATTTACTCTCAATAATATCAACCAGTTCATACGCAAGTTTTAATGCCTCAGCATCTTTGGTGGCATCATAATAAGAAGAAAGGGCATACACTGCAAAAGCCTGATTGTATGTATGCTTTGTGGTATCCAACGGTTTACCGTCATATGTCACTGCCCAATAAATGCCTCCGTTCTCAGCATCAAACATATACTTTTTCATAAATTCGTAGGCATGCTTTGCCATAGCAAGGCTTTCCTCGTCTTTGTACATTAAATATACATTGGAGAAAAACCAAAGGATACGGCTGTTTAAAATACAACCTTTGGTGGCTTTTTTATCCAAATTTAAATCGATATCCAGCATACCGTAAAAGCCGCCGAATTCTTTGTCCTGCATTCCTACCCAAAAAGGAATGATATGTTCTTTTAATTCCTGTTCTACTTCATTTACCCACATAATAGGTACTCTCCGTTTCAATATTTTTTATAACAATTGCTCGAATTCTATTATTTTATCATAACAATCTTATCGTTCGATATAACAAAATTACAATCCGCCATCACTTTTATACAAGATAAAACTTGTAAACCGTTGTGGTATCATATGCCTTGTCGGGGCCATATAAAGGTCTGGGGAAGTTTGCTTCATTGGCCGAATTTGGATAATACTGGGTTTCCAAACAAAGTCCTTTACGGGGTCCGTAAAGAACGCCGCCCTTACAAATTTCTTTGCCTACGAAGTTTCCTGCATAAAACTGCACACCGGGAAGGTCTGTATAAGTATCCATTACAATACCTGATTTCTTATCTTCCACTTTGGCAATCAACTGCAATTCACCATTCCAGTCATCCACTACCCAGTTATGGTCGTATCCGCCCACAAGCCCGATCTGTTCGAAATCAGAATAAATGTCCTGACCCACCTTCTTTGCTGTTGTAAAATCCATGGGCGTTCCCGCTACGGAAGCAATCTCTCCGGTAGGAATGGCACCTTTCACAACCGGTGTGTAATGAGCCGCCTTTATCCAAAGCAGTTCATCATAAATCTCCGCAGAATCGTGACCATCTAAGTTAAAGTAGGTGTGATTGGTCATATTGATAATGGTTTCCTTATCGGTGTCCGCATGATAATGAATCTTTAATTCATCTTCGTCAGTCAATGTGTATGTAACAGACACTTTCATTTCACCGGGATGTCCCATTTCCATATCTTTCTTAATAAGACTGAACGTTACGCTGCTTTCGTCATAAGAAGCATCCCAAACTCTCTTTTGAAATCCTTCCGTATGACTGGTATGTAAATTGTTGGCATTGTCATTAACATCCATTTGGTAAGTAACACCGTTTACTTCAAACTTTGCATTCGCGGTACGATTTGCGATAGGACCCACGGTTGCACCAAAACAGTTACCGTCATCTAAATATCCTTCCACGCTATCAAAACCAAGTACCACATCACGTTCCTTGCCGTCGACACCTTTTACAAACAAGTTAACTAAAATAGCGCCGAAGTTGGTAACTCCCGCCTTCATACCGTTTTTGTTCTCAATCATATAAAGTTGTGTTTCCACACCGGCAGTTGTCTTGCCGAAATTTTTTACTGAAACTCCCATATTATCCTCCGATGTCTGTTATCAATTATTCATTTTGCCGAATACAGAATTCCAATTTCCCTTTTTTACAATATTCAAAAAAATTATAATTCAATTCTTCCTTCCAGAGCACGTAAAAGAGTCACTTCATCAATATACTCCAAATCACCGCCTACCGGCACGCCGCTGGCGATTCTTGTCACCTTGATTCCCGTAGGTTTGATTAATTTGCTGATGTACATTGCCGTCGTTTCTCCTTCCAAACTGGAATTGGTGGCAATAATAACCTCATTCACATCACCTTCCAGACGGGTAATCAATTCCTTAAGACGAATATCTGCGGGGCCGATTCCGATCATCGGTGAAATGGCACCATGCAGAACATGATATACGCCGCTGTATTTGCCGGTCTTCTCGTAAGCCGCCAAATCTCTGGAATTCTCCACCACCATAATGGTACTTTTATCTCTGGAAGCATTACTGCAAATCGGACAAATCTCTTTGTCCGTCAAAGTTTGACAATCCTTGCAATAGCACACTTTGCTTTTGGCTTCCATCATAGTATTTGCCAGACGTTTCACACGTTCCTCCGGCAAATTAATAATGTGAAAAGCCATACGCTGTGCGGACTTTGCACCTATCCCGGGCAGTTTTTCCAATTCTTCAATTAATTTACTGATATATCCGCTGTATAACTCCATTGCATCGTGTTCCTGTTATCTGAATTCTTTTGCGACGAATCAAGTGATAGCTTCTCTTCCTTAGAAAGGCAATCCTCCGAGATTCATGCCGCCGGTCATTTTACTCATCATCTGATTATTGGCATCATCTACCATACGAAGTGCCTCGTTGGTTGCAGCCATAATCAAATCCTGCAGCATCTCGATATCATCAGGATCCACAACATCCGGAGCAAGTACAACCTTGGTTACTTCTCTGGAACCTGTTACGGTAACCGCTACCGCACCGCCGCCTGCTTTGGCTTCAAATTCCTTAGTCTCCATTTCCTTCTGCTGCTCTTCCATCTGACGTTGCATTCTCTGAGCCTGTTTCATCAGATTATTCATGTTTCCGGGCATTCCGCCTCCGGGAAAACCTCCACGTTTTGCCATTTTTATATCCTCCTAAAAACATTTTATAATAAAATGATATACTTTTCACAGTATTCAAATACTACCGTAATATTGCGCCAGTCCTATTCTTCGACTTCTACCGGCATATTAAAAGACTTGATAATATCTACGTAATGGTCTTCAAAATATTCGCCTTCGCCCAACTGCTTGACATCAATCTGAATTTCCTTCTGAATAAAATCTTCCAATTCGTTCTTCAACGCAGTCATATTCTTCTCATCTTTTAAAGTTTCATATGCCAGGAAATTCTCCGCCACCATAAGCAACACATTTCCCTCTCCCCAACTCAATCGTACGCTGGAAAGATAAGACTTCACGGGCTGTCCCATAGCGTCCAGGATCGGTCCCCAGTTTTGGGCAATTTTTTTGACCTCTTCGGGAACTGCTTTGGGCAATTGCGGCCGTGTTGCCGGTTTGGCTGCCACAGCACCGGATACTGCATTTGCGGGTGCCTGTGTCACTACGACTCCCTTTTCAACCGCATCTTCCAGTGCTCGGATTCTATCGCCCCAGGAATCCGCTTTGGCCTCGGTTTGAGGCTTACACAACTTAATAATTGCAACTTCTATTAAAATACGCTTCTGTGTCGCATATTTTATCTGATTGGATAATTCAGAGAAAATTCTGATATATCGGAACACGGTTTCCAACTCTACCTTCTCGGCCTCTGCTTTTAACACAGCTAGTGCCTCGTTGGATATCTCCAGAACTTCTGCCGGCACATCCGCACTTTTGACCATCATCAGATTACGCAGATACATTGTAAAATCATTAATAAACTGCGGCAATTCTCTACCCTGCATTACCACTTCGTCCAAAAGCGAAATCGCTCCGATAATATCCCGGTCAATCACGCTGTCCAAAAGCGTAGCAAACACGCTGCTGTCTACCGCGCCCAAAACATTCAGGGCTTTATCATAGGTAAGCGTCTCACCGTAATGGAAGGCAATACACTGGTCCAAAAGACTTAAAGCATCACGCATTGAGCCATCTGCAGTTTTGGCAATGTAGCGCACTGCCGCATCCTCAATATCCACCTGCTCCTTGTCTGTCAGTTCCTTAATTCTGCCCGCAATGGTGTCGATACTAATTCTTTTAAAGTCATACCTTTGACATCTGGACAATATGGTAATGGGAATCTTATGGGCCTCCGTGGTTGCCAGTATAAAAATCACGTATGAGGGCGGTTCTTCCAGCGTTTTTAACAACGCATTAAAAGCCCCTGCCGAAAGCATATGCACCTCATCAATGATATATACTTTATACTTTCCTTCCGTAGGAGAATAGGTAACCTCATCTATGATTTCACGGATATTATCTACACCGTTATTGGACGCCGCGTCAATTTCAATGACGTTCATACTGTTTGCCGCAGCAATCTTGCGACACATCTCGCACTCGCCACAAGGACTGCCGTCCACCGGATTTTCACAGTTTACCGCCTTTGCCATAATTTTGGCGATGGTGGTTTTACCGGTACCGCGGGTTCCGCAAAAAAGATATGCATGTCCCACACGATTACTCTTTATTTGGTTTTTTAAAGTCGTAACAATCGCTTCCTGACCTTTGACATCTTCAAAAGTGTCCGGGCGAAACTTACGATACAACGCCACATATGACATTTATTTTCCTGCTTTCTAATCTCCGAAACTGATACCAAGCATCTTGGCTTCTTTTACAATGCTTGCGTCGGGAGATACATATTTTAATTTGCCGGCTACTTCTTCCAACGGAACTTTAACGATTTCACGATTCTTGTAACCTACCATGAAACCATACTCGCCATCAAGAATTAACTTGGCTGCTTCAGAGCCCAAGCGTGACGCAAATACACGGTCGTAAGGGCAAGGACTTCCGCCTCGCTGTGTATGACCGGGTACGGTGACACGAACTTCTTCGCCGGTCTTTTCCTTAATCTGTTCCGCTACTTCGTATGCCACGCTGGGATACTTACGGTTCTCTAATTTCTTCTTATATTCTTTCTTGGATAATTTGGCATCCTGCTTGGAAATAGCGCCTTCCGCTACCGCAAGAATGGTAAAACGACTGCCGTTCTTCTTACGGTTTTCAATTGCATCCACTACCTTATCAATATCATAAGGAATTTCCGGAATTAAAATAATGTCTGCTCCGGAAGCCATACCTGCATTCAAAGTAAGCCAGCCAACCTTATGTCCCATTACTTCTACGATAAATACGCGTCCGTGGGAATCCGCTGTCGTATGAATACAATCAATACAATCCGTTGCAATGTCTACCGCGCTCTGGAAACCGAATGTCATATCCGTTCCGTATAAATCATTGTCGATAGTCTTAGGCAGGGTAACTACGTTTAGCCCTTCCTGACGTAAAAGATTTGCAGTTTTATGCGTACCGTTACCACCAAGAATAACAAGGCAATCCAGATTCAACTTATAGTAATTCTGCTTCATCGCTTTTACCTTGTCCAATCCGTTCTCATCCGGTTCGGTAATTGTCTTAAAAGGAGTTCTTGAGGTCCCGAGAATGGTGCCGCCCTTGGTAAGAATTCCTGAAAAATCAGAACTTTGTAACATACGATAATTGCTGTAAATCAATCCCCTATAACCATCCAAAAAACCGTATATTTCTACTTCTTCCTTACTGTTCTTCATTGTTTTAACCACACCGCGCATCGCCGCATTCAATGCCTGACAATCACCACCGCTGGTCAACATACCGATTCGTTTCATTTCCCTTACCTCCATATACAAGTATATTAATATCTTGTCCGAACAAAACCCCTTTTATCATAATACATTTTTGACCGATGTTCAATCTTTCTTTACTTATATATAATAAGAAATCTTCCTTTGGGAGTAAAATCCTTCTTTTAAAATTATTCTGCTCATTTTATTTTAAATTTTAAAAAAAAGTAATTTTTTTGCTAAAATCTATTGACATTCTCAAGAAATATGATATATTGATATCAGTAATCGTTACTGTTATCGTTTATTAAAGACTAAAAATAATAACTTTCAGAGAAGGAGCCCGGCCAGCTATGAATCTAAAGTACAGTAAACAACGAGAAGCAATTAAAACATTTTTGATGTCCAGGAAGGATCATCCCACAGCGGATCAAATTTATGCCGCAGTAAGGGAAGAGCATCCTAACATCAGTTTAGGAACTGTTTATCGTAATCTTGCACTGTTGGAAGAAGTTGGCGAAATCCAGCGGTTGCACGTAAACGGTAACACAGACCGATTCGATGCGGATGCATCAAATCATTATCATTTCGTATGTGACACTTGCGGTTGCGTACAAGACATTCCTATGGAAATGCAGGTTTCATTAAGCGCAGAAGCACAGAAACATTTTGATGGAGTAATTGATTACTATTACACCTGTTTCCACGGAGAATGCAAACATTGTAAAGATTTAAAACACTAAAAAGTTTAAAAAGCAAAGGAGATTAAGATTATGAAGTATGTATGTCAGGTATGTGGTTATGTTCATGAAGGAGATTCAGCACCCGAGAAATGCCCCCAGTGTGGCGTTCCCGCTTCTAAGTTTACAGCTCAGAGCGAAGAAAGAACTTGGGCAGCAGAACATGTTGTAGGTGTGGCTCAGGGTTGCAGCGAGGATATTATCGCTGATCTCCGTGCAAACTATATGGGAGAATGTACCGAAGTTGGTATGTATCTTGCAATGGCAAGAGTTGCTCACAGAGAAGGCTATCCCGAAATCGGTCTTTATTGGGAAAAGGCTGCTTGGGAAGAAGCAGAACATGCTGCTAAATTCGCTGAATTATTAGGTGAAGTTGTGACCGACTCTACCAAGAAGAACCTTGAAATGAGAGTAGAGGCTGAAAACGGTGCTACCGCAGGCAAGTTTGACCTTGCTAAGAGAGCAAAAGAACAGAACTTAGATGCTATTCACGTCACCGTTCATGAAATGGCTCGTGACGAAGCAAGACACGGTAAGGCATTTGAAGGTCTGCTCAAAAAATATTTCAGTTAAAAAGGAGAATAACTTATGGAAAAATATATTTGCCCCTGCACATATGAATATGATCCCGCTGTAGGAGATCCCGAGAACGGAGTTCCCGCAGGTACTCCTTGGGAAGAAGTTCCTGCAGACTGGGTTTGCCCCTGGTGCGGCTTAGGGAAAGAAGCATTTGAGAAAGAGTAAATTTAAAAATGCAGAGAGTCGATTGACTTTCTGCATTTTCTTTTTGTAAAGAACTATCTTTCTCCCCTCATTGCACACTTAATAAAAAAGTTGGCACTTGGCTTATGTTATGCTATAATTTGGGCAGAAATAACATACGCTAAAAATACAATTTGTATGTAAACATTGCGTATTTCATTTTGGAGATTTATCGGAGTAATAAAGTAATCAGTATGAAACCAGCAACCAGAAAAATACAAATTTCAATTCTATTGATTTTACTATTTGCCGCCCTGCTTTCATCAATCAAAATGGTCTTTTTCGGACTTAACATTGACGAAGAATATACAGTAACATTAGGTTATAGAATCATTACAGCGGACAAAATGTTTCTTGACATGTGGGAACCTCACCAGATGTCAGGTTTTGTTTGCGCTTTTTTTACTAAAATATTTATGCTCATTACCAACAGCACGGATTATCTTATCGTCTATCTTCGTATAGTAAGTCTGATCATTCACGGATGCATAAGCGTCTACCTGTATACGGCCTTATCAAAGATAGCAGGTAAATATCTCTCAGCCATGCTGTCTTTACTAAGTTTTATTATTGTTCCTAAAATGGCCTTATCCATTGATTTTTCATTGATTGTATTCTTATCACTCATTATAATAACGGCAACTCTTATCAAGATGGAACATTCGGCCAAACAAGCAGGCTACGTAGTACTTCTCAGTCTGGTGACCTGTGCCTCCATTCTTTCCTATCCCAGTATGCTCCTTTTGTTTGTCGGTCTTTTTATTATTTTGTACATCTGTTTTTCCAAAAAGGACGCCTTTCTTTATGCCGGCATATGTTTTATATCCGGCTTGCTTTATGTAGGATATTTTACAATTACATTGGGACTGCATGACTTTCTGTTCGGAATCGGACAAATGATGACAGACGGCGAACACAGCACGTCTACCTTCAGTATATTATTAAGTAATATCACATCGTGGCTTATTGTACTGGCTTCATTTGTTGTTCTGTATTTACTTAGTTTCTTTATCAGTAAAATTTTTAAAATTAAAAACCGGAAATCATTTATCGCAGTTTCGATTTCACTCATTGCATTAGTCGGACAACTTGTGTACTGGCTGAGTAGTTTTCGCTATATCAACTATCCGCTTTTTTTATACTATCTGGTATTCGGAGCACTATTATCAACCCGCAAGATTACAAAGAAGGAATTTCTGAAATTTATTTTACCTTCTCTGATTGCTACCTTTTCCGGTGCATTGCTTACCAACACCGGTGTATATGTCATTAGTGTGATGCTGATTCCCGCAATTATTTATCTGCTTACAAAAAGCATTGATGCGGAAGATAAAGCAATGGTATCCAACAGAATCATCCTTTATGCGTTACTCCTTCTTTTCCTGTTCGCACGGGGATGGTTGATGTGCGAAACCGGCGGTTACAAGGACGACATGAACTATGTAAAACAGAAAGCACTGTCCGGACCAGCCAAAGGAATTTATTGCAGATATGTGGAAGGTTATCAATACAATCTGATTCAGGAACTCTGTGATAACTATATCGAATCGGATGCCTCGGTATTATGTGTCAGCAGGCATACGCTCTGGTATCTTTTAACCGACTGCAGAATAGCAAACTATTCCACAATCAGTACTCCTACATTTGATGAACGTTTACTTGAGTACTACGAATTATATCCTGACAAAAGACCCGATTATATCTTTGTGGATGATACCATTAATACTTCATCTTTCAACGATATACTGGATGATTATATTATGCTTGAAACAGCAGAAGACGTTACCTTATATAAACATAAATAAAGGACATAAAAATGCTTACAAAAATCAAATCAAACTACAAATCCGTCATATATATGCTATGCTTTTTCTTTCTGTGCGTAATCGACCAGCGCCTGGGAAGTGTTGGCGGCATTATGCAATTCTTTTGGTCAAATTGTGTGGGATTTGCTTTTGCGATTATTATATTACTGCAATATAACATCAAGGATTTCTTTAAACTGAAATATTTACTGTGGACCGTTCTGTGTCTGATTCTGGGCCCGGTATCTACCATTCTTTGGAAAGCAGAGTTTCCCGATTGCCAATGGTATACTGCCCTTGCCAACATAATCATATACGGATATCTGATCATTCGCACCATCGATTTTCATATTCATCATCGCTGGGATAAAAAAGACTATTTCATGCCGATTTTTCTATGTTTATCTCTTCTGGCTATGGGATTGTCACGCAATGATAACTTCTGGCCCTGGTATTATCTGATGGTATTCGGAACACTTTCTTTTACCAATTTCGATTCAAAAGAAAGAAAAAATATTTATAACAGCCTGTCCAACGGCATTCTGTTAGGCTTTTTTATCATACAGGGCTTGGGCTTTGTCTTCAGACCGTATGATGTGGTTCGATACAACGGAATGTATGCCAACCCCAATATCAATGCACTGTTCTACTCCATTGTTTACTGTGCATTTTTATCCAAATTAATCAAATTCCTGTTTGACAAAACAATGAAGTGTCGCATTGCGGGTATCCTTGCAGCACTTTTCTTCTGCGGCGGAATGTGGTCTTTTATCGTATTTACCGGATGCCGCTCTGCATTAATATCCTTAAGCGTTACAACTGCTGTAGCCGGAATACTGATTCTTGTAAAAGGAACCAAAAAAGAAATCGCAAAGCACCTGGCTCTCATCCCCGGTCTTGTGTTATGTATCATAATCACAATTCCGATTGTCTATGGTTGCATCCGATATTTGCCTGCATGTTTTCATCATCCCATATGGTTCGTAAACGAATACAGCGAAGATAAGGTGCATTCATTCGATCCTCCGGATTCCGAGAAATATATTTCTCCTGAAGAAGCTTTCGATTACTATTTGGGAAGATATTTTAACCAAACAAACCCGGATACAACTACGAGAAGTATTCCCACCAGATCACTCCCGGTTTCCGGCGAAACCACAACACCGGTTGCATTAAAGGAACACACCAATAATTCCGTAGAAGTGCGCATGCTGATTTGGGAATATTATGCGAAAAAACTTAATCTATTCGGGCATTTGCAGGAAGAGCACGGCGTACAGGTTACTCCCGAATATTACGCTCCGCATACCCATAATTTTATCCTTCAATTCCTGTTTGATTTCGGTATATTAGGAGGAATCCTTCCCCTATTGTTTATATTTACCAAAATTGTTTTCTATACCAAGAAAGAATACGCACAAAAAGATACCTCACTTTATATGATATTACCTCTATGCGGAATCAATTTGGTTTCTTTCGGTCTTTCGGAATTGTTTTGGAGAAACGGTTATCTGGGATTAATTCTTTTCTTTATGCTAATCACCGTTTCAAAAGAAAAACATACACACTAAATTAAAATGCTACTGTTCTGTGCCAATCCCCGGTAATTATTTTTCGGGTACATGTACAGAATGGTAGCATTCTTTTTATATTTTTTACAGTATTTCATAAATCACTTGCATCTGTCATTATTTTATAGTATTATTTTTTTATCACAAATGTAAGCACTTACATTTTACTTTTTAACCTTATATATTTATGTAAAAGGAGGATTTACTTATGGGATTTTTAACAGGGAAAACAGTCATTATTACCGGTGGCGGACGAGCAGTTCTTGAAAGCGGCAAAGCAGGTTCTATCGGCTACGGTATTGCAACCGCTTATGCAAAAGAAGGCGCTAATATCGTCATTACAGGACGTAATGTACAGAAATTGGAAGACGCCAAAGAAGAGTTAGAGCGTCTCTACGGTGTCAAAGTACTTCCCGTACAGGCTGACATTTCTGCTGGTTCTGATAACGCTGCAATCGCTGCATCCGTTGCTGAAAAGGCAATAGCGGAATTCGGCAGCATTGATGTGTTAATCAACAACGCACAGGCATCTGCTTCCGGCGTAACTTTGGCAAATCACACAACAGAACAGTTTGATCTTGCTATTTATTCCGGATTATACGCTGCATTCTATTATATGCAGGCTTGCTACCCTCACCTTGCAGCATCAAAAGGCAGCGTAATCAACTTCGCATCCGGCGCAGGTTTATTCGGTAACTTCGGTCAATGTGCTTATGCAGCTGCCAAAGAAGGTATTCGTGGATTAACCCGTGTCGCAGCAACCGAATGGAGTAAGGACGGCATCAACGTTAATGTTATTTGTCCTCTTGCATGGACTGCACAGTTGGAAAACTTCCAGAAAGCATATCCCGATGCATTTGAGAAGAATGTACACACACCTCCCATGGGATTCTTCGGCGATCCGGAAGAACACATCGGTAGAGTATGTGTTCAGTTGGCACATCCTGACTTCAAGTATATGACAGGAGAAACCATCACCTTAGAAGGCGGTTTGGGAATGAGACCGTAAGGTTATTATTACAAAATATGCAAGGGTCGGTTCTGATTTGAACCGGCCCTTTTAGAATCTATTGATTGCAATCTAAAAGGATGTGCCTTACTTTGACACATCCTTTTCTCTATTGCTTCGTTTATTTTAATTCTTATAAAAATGCTTTTACCTGCTCATATACACCATCAGCATCCAACTTATATTCCTTCATAAGTACTGCTGCAGATGCAGATGTACCGAATTCATCCTGTACGCCGATTTTTAATACGGGTACGGGATTATATCTGCAAATTACATCACATACAGCACTTCCCAAACCGCCGATTACGGAATGTTCTTCTACGGTAACCACCTTGCCGGTCTTCTTCGCACTTGCAATTACAAGTTCTTCATCAATGGGCTTAATGGTGTGAATGTTGATTACTTCTGCACTTACACCTTCTGCCTCTAACTTCTTAGCAGCTTCCATTGCACTTTCCACCACGATACCGGTAGCAATAATGGTAACATCTGTACCTTCTTTTAACACAATGCCTTTGCCCAATTCAAACTTATAATCCGGTCTGTCATTGATTACAGGCACTGCACTTCTACCGAATCTTAAGAATACGGGGCCCTGATATTCTACTGCTGCTCGAACTGCTGCTTTGGCTTCAATTACATCAGAAGGTACACAAACTACCATCCCGGGAATATTTCTCATAAGAGAAACATCTTCCAGACACTGATGTGTCGCACCGTCTTCACCTACGGTAATGCCGCCGTGGGTTGCAGCAATCTTTACGTTTAATGCAGGATATCCTACAGAGTTACGAATCTGTTCGTAAGCACGTCCTGTTGCAAACATTGCAAATGAACTTGCAAACACTGTCTTACCTGTTGATGCAAGACCCGCTGCCATACTTACCATATTTCCTTCCGCAATACCGCAGTCAAAGAAACGTTCCGGAAACTTCTTTCCGAACATAATAGTCTTGGTAGACTCTGCAAGGTCAGCGTCCATAACTACAATATTATCAAATTCTTCACCGAGTTCAGCAAGCGCTTCACCATATCCCTGTCTTGTAGCAATTCTTTTTACTTCTGACATAATTCTTCACCTGCTTTCTCTAATTCTGCCATAGCCGCTTCTTTCTGTTCATCGTTAGGCGCAACACCGTGCCAGCCTGCCTGATTCTCCATAAAAGAAACGCCCTTTCCTTTTATACTCTTACATACAATTACGGTAGGCATACCCTTCACAGTTTTCGCCTCTGCAAATGCAGCGCGAAGGCTGTCAAAATCATGGGCATCCGCATTAATTACATGCCAGTTAAACGCTTCAAATTTCTTGTCAATGGGGTAAGGTGAACATACATCTTCAATCTTACCGTCAATCTGCAAACCGTTATTATCTACGATTGCAACAAGATTGTCCAACTTCTTGTGGCCTGCGTACATTGCAGCTTCCCAAACCTGGCCTTCTTCAATTTCACCGTCACCGAGAAGTGTGTATACGCGATAATCCTTCTTATCAATTCTTGCAGCCAAAGCCATACCTACTGCCGCAGAAATACCCTGTCCCAAAGAACCGGTAGACATATCTACACCGGGAGTCACCTTCATGTCGGGATGTCCCTGTAAATAAGAATGTAATTTACGAAGTTTTGTCAAATCTTCAAAAGGAAAGAATCCTTTTAAAGCCAAGGCTGCATATAAACCGGGCGCAGTGTGACCTTTTGATAAAACAAAACGGTCTCTGTCCGGATTCTTAGGATTTGCAGGATCAATGTTCTGCATTTCCTCAAAATACAAATATGTGAAAATATCCGCTGCCGACATAGAGCCGCCGGGATGTCCGGCTTTTGCGGCATGGGTAGAAATTATAATACCTTTTCGAACTTCATTGGCGATTTTTTGCAATTCCAAATTATTCATTTTTGCCTCCGTAAAATGTGTATTGTGCTTTTTAACCGCTAATAGTTTAGCACTTTTTCAAACAAGAAACAACATTTTTACATTATTATTTCTTTTTTTTCATATATTTGAAATAAAAAAGAAAGGATACTGATATGCCAACACCGAAATCTAATACAAATTTACGGCAAAAGATCAGTTCTTTTTTATATGAATTCCGATTCACTCCTAAGTCCTTGCTTTTGATGGCTTGCGGCTGCGTTCTCTTACTTTTCGCAATTTTAGCATTTTTCCGAACACCTAATCATCGCTTTGAGCACTTATGCGATCGCATTTTTGCCGAGGAATTGAGTGAGGACGGATTAAGTCTTCACTATACGCTGGCAAATCCGTCTGCCTATGGTTTGGACGAAAATCTCTCCACCTTGGCTCCCTATGACAAAACAGAAAGTCTCGGAGATTACCACACGCTTTTATCCCTCATAGAGGAATTACAATCCATCAAACCGGAATCCCTGAATGCCGGCAATCAACGCACCTATGACATTTTACTCGATTATATGACAGCTGAGGCAGAATCTTATGACTATTTGTATTATGACGAGCCTCTCTCTCCCACCTCCGGAATGCAAACACAACTTCCGATTCTTCTGGCAGAATATGCTTTTCGTGATAAAAAAGACGTTGATAACTACTTAAATCTTTTGCAAAGTGTCCCGGGTTATTTTGATGGACTTATCGCCTTCGAAAAAGAAAAAGCCGCAGAAGGTCTTTTTATGTCCAAGGATGCCTGTCTGGATACCATCGCCCAGTGTAATCATATTATTACGCAAGATTCTCTGGAAAGCGGCACACATTTTATGCAGACCTCCTTTGCGGAACGTCTGCAACCCCTGATGGAAAAAGGTCTGATAACGCAGGGCGAAGCGGATGCTTATCTGCAGGCAAACAATCAAATCCTTTTACATACTCTTCTTCCGGCTTATAAAAGTCTTGCCCACAACCTGACTATACTGTGCGGCAGCGGCAGTAATGATATGGGACTTTGCTATTTCCCGGACGGTCGGGAATACTATGAAATTCTGGTAGCAAGACAAAGCGGTTCCTGCAAAACACCCGAAGAACTTATGACAGAATTGCAAACCTCTTTTATGGCAGATTACGGCTCCTTAAGAGAAATCGCCGGCACAATGCAAGGCGATGATACTGCTGCCACTTTCTCCTTGGCCGAACCGGATAAAATGCTGGCAGATCTGGAAACTAAAATTTCATCGCAATTCCCGGCATACCCGGGCGTAACAGACGAAAACAAACCAATCTGTGATATTAAAAAAGTCAGTCCTTCAATGGAAGATTACTTAAGTCCGGCCTTTTATCTCACACCGCCGCTGGACGATATCCGCGAAAATGTGATTTACATTAACTACGGCTCCGCACCGGAGAATTTAGAACTCTACACCACCCTGGCCCATGAAGGATATCCCGGCCATTTGTATCAGTCTGTTTACTCTACTCTGGCCTGGGAAGAGCAGAATATACACCCGGTTCGTCATCTTTTACACTTTGGCGGTTATGTAGAGGGTTATGCCACCTATGCGGAATTTTACTCCTATGAATATGCCAAAGACTTCGGCGACTCAGACTACTGCCAATTGGTACTTCTCAATCGTAAGTTGCATCTGGCTCTGTACTCCATGCTGGATATCTCCATTCACTACTACGGCACCACCTACGTGGAAGCCCATGAAACCTTATGTTCCTTTGGAATTGAAGACCCGCAAACAACAAGGGAAATCTACGACTATATCGTAAATTCCCCCGGAAATTATTTGCAATATTATGTTGGTTATTTAGAAATTATGGAATGTCGCGAATTGGCCCGTCTGAAATGGAAAGACAATTACTCCGACCGAAATTTCCACGAATTTCTGTTAGATTTTGGCCCCGCTGATTTTGAAACCATCAAAGATGCCATTCGTGAATATAAAGCACCGGATGTGCCCGCATCACTTTCTTTATCCGCATACGCAAACAACATTCTTATAAAAGATATCTTTTACACGGGAGAGCAAAATCCCGCCTTGCAATGCTGATACGGTTTCATGTTACATTTCTTTTACTAATTTAACAATACGGCTGGTTCCAAGACGGTCTGCACCCAGCGCAAGGAATTCTTCCGCGTCGGCGATGGTTTTAATGCCGCCGGCTGCCTTGATTTGAACGGGAGCACTGATGTGCTTCGCAAAAATACGGATGTCATCGGGCGTTGCACCGGCAGTGGAGAAGCCGGTGGACGTCTTGATGTAGTCCGCTCCGGATGCCATCACGATTTCACACATTTTAATCTTCTCTTCATCTGTCAAAAGACAGGTTTCAATGATTACCTTCAGAACTTTATCACCGCATACCTTTTTAATTGCTTTGATTTCTTCCAGAATCGCATCATAACGCTTGTCCTTCAATGCACCAACACAGATTACCATATCAATTTCATCGGCTCCTTCCTCAATCGCCAAACGCGCTTCTTCGCATTTAATGGCAGTAGGTACATAACCATTGGGAAAACCGATTACGGTACACACTTTTACCTTGCCCTGCACGTAATCTGCTGCCTGTTTTACATAGACAGACGGAATGCAAACAGATGCCGTCTGATATTTGATGCCGTCGTCACAGATTGCTTTGATTTCTTCCCAGGTTGCAGTCTGGGACAATAACGTATGGTCTACTTTGGATAAAATTTCCTGAATGTTCATAAAACTACTCCTCTGATTTTACTTTTAAATCCATTTTATCAGAAAGATACGCAATAATAAAGCCTGCCGCGCCAAATAAAATTCCTGCCAACAATTGTAAAATATTATTGTATTCCAGCGGAATGATTACAATGGTAGAAGCCAGCACGATGCCGACTACTGCATGGAATGACAGTGAATAAAACTTATCAAACAAATACGTAACCAAACGCGCCAAAAGGACTGCCGTACCAAACATACCAAGTACCCAGGGAACAATCACTCCCATATCAAAAGCAGCAATGCCGGAATTTAAGTCCTGATAAATTCCCAGCGACATCAGAATGGATGACGATGTCATACCGGGCACCACGATACTCAAGCCCCAGAGTACACCGCTAAAAATGTACCAGCCAAAATTAGGCGTTACCTGAATAAATTCACCGTATTGAACGTAAGTAAGCAATGTGGTTAACGCCGCAAATGCCACAAACATGGATACGAAGGAACCTTTACTTCTGCCATGCTTGCCGGCCTCTTTGTACAATGCCGGAATGGTTCCGATGATTAATCCGATAAAAAGCCAGGTGGCCATCATCTCTGACTTCGCAAACAAAAATTCAATCACCTTGGCAAAAATCCAGAAGCCAAATACCCAACCAAGGCCTACAAAAAGAAACATTCTCCAATTTTTTTTGATTGCGCGAATCGGATGCGAAAACAATTCCATAATAGAGCGGTAAACGCCGAATACCACACAAAGAACACCGCCGCTGATGCCGGGTAAAATGGCTCCGCCGCCGATAGCGGCACCGCAGATGAAGTTTTTGATGATTGTGACGGGAGACCACGCCTTTTTTTCTTTGGTTTCCAATTGTTGTTTTTCTGCTTTCAATGGTTTGATACCTTTGCTTATCATTTTTATTTTATACTTCTTTTTGCACAGTTATCTCTACTACATTATTTTATAAAATAACATAGCGGAAATATGTGGTTTTTTCAATTCTTTTTTATACTGAAAATGTGATATTTTCGTGTTTTCTTTATGTATTTTATAAATATGTTTTAACACTCACTATTATTTTATGAAAAAAACCGGACTTTTAGAAGCCCGGTTTTTACTTTCTTTACTGTATATTATATTTAATGATCCTTACTCACCCTTCTTGCGCTCCGTATAATTAATGATACATGCGATCACACCATAAAACACACCTGTCACGGGCCAGATAATCCAGGTATAGCCCCATGCGCCGGTGATAAAACTGATTGCCAGGTAAATTGCAGTAACGGTACACCAATAGATGCCTCCAATTAATTCATGCTTCTCGAAATTTCTTTTATGGTTCGGATCATAATCACCGGTCTGAAGCAACTGTGCATAAGCGTCCGCTTCATTCCCCCATCTTGTGAACAAAAATACCGCAATTGCTACCAATGCCAGCAAAACATCCACTGCAATAATCGTAGCAAGTGCTTCTCCGGTAAGCGTCGCTGTCACCACAAGCACTGCTGCACCGAGAATACACAAACCAACGCCGATTGCTCTTGTAAGTGTAAGCATGGGACGCTGTTTCTTCATTCTGCTCTCAACAATTCCCGCAACGCCGTAATCCAACACAAAACTTTCCTTCTGAAGCCACTCATAGTCAGACATCATACTGCCGTTAAAGATAAACAATACTACCGCTACGATGACCATGCAAAGCAGCACTCCCAAACCGATCGCTGCGGCTACGTTTCCTTTTATAAAA
The DNA here is from genome assembly GCA_045578965.1 of Lachnospiraceae bacterium. Classification (GTDB taxonomy): domain Bacteria; phylum Bacillota; class Clostridia; order Lachnospirales; family Lachnospiraceae; genus UBA3766. The sequence continues at coordinate 59,690 of JAZNLG010000140.1, forward strand.
CCAAATTCTTCCAAACCACTCATAAGAATAAGTACAATGGGCGATAACACACAGATGCTTGCGCCGATTGCCACCTTAAGTGCCGACTTACATTTTGCATCCATAAATTCGTTGGCAAATTCTGCTGAAATATGTTTTACATTTAAAGGTTCATATACATCCTGTTTTAATTCAGGTTCTTCAATTTCTTCTTTTAATAAGTAATCAGTGGACACTCCGAACACCTGGCACAGTTTCAATATTTTATCCAAATCGGGAACCGACTGTGCGCCCTCCCACTTTGAAATGGACTGTCTGGATACATTCATCTTCTCTGCCAGTTCTTCCTGTGACCATCCGCACTTCTTTCTCAAATAGATAATTTTGTCTGCTAAAATCATTTTTCTTCCTCCTTGGGGTTGTAAATTATGAGATGCTGTTTTTCTCGAATGCTGCAAATTCATTTCCTGCATTTTCGTTTTCGCACCTCGTTTGTTGTTACCCCAATCTTATCTTTTCGGTCGGTTGCATTCCATCAAGCCGACTTGTAAATTTGTCAACAGGTAGTTGCAAATGCCTGATTTTAGGTACTTTTGGTCGCAACCGGATTAAAATCATAATAAAATATCATTGTTATTTTTTCAAGGCTATCCTTCCGGATTCTTATGCCATGAATTTTGCCGCCTTTTTACCCGCACATCCACAATGCGATAGCTACACTTGCTGCCACACCGGACGCCGTGGCAATCAATGCCCCTGTCAACGTATAACGGGTCTTGGTGATTTTAACCACCATAAAATACACGCTCATCGTATAAAAAACCGTCTCCGTGGAAGACATAGACAGGGACACCAAAGTGCCTATGTACGAGTCCGTGCCGTAGGTTTTAAACAAATCCAATGCAAGACCCGTAGCCGCTGAAGACGAAAACATTTTAATCAATATAAAAGGAACCACCTCAGCCGGCAATGCAAGATATTTTACAACCGGCGTCAGAATCCATGATAAAAAATCAAAAAAACCGGATGCACGTAGCACGCCTACCGCCACCATCAAACCGATTAACGTCGGCATAATTTTAATTACGGTTTGAAAACCATTTTCCGCACCTTTGATAAAAAGAGCATACACATCCAGTTTGCGCCCTAATCCGATAGTTACAATCAGCAAAATAACAACCGGAAGAATCATATTGGAAATCATAACGAGAGTGCTCATTTTACCACCCTCCTCTGCTCTTTTGCACAACGGTTCACAATGCAGATAAACACGATTGCCACTATCGTGGAAAACAACGTCGCGAGGATGGCCGGCGCAATGATTCCCGCCGGATTCTCGGAACCGTAACTGCTTCGATATGCAATCAAATTCACAGGAATTAACTGCAAAGAAGATATATTTAAAATCAAAAAGTTACACATGTCATTGGTGGCAATTCCCGGCACTAAACCCCGTTGCTCCCGCAATCCGTCCAGTTCCTTCATTGCATTTAAACCTGCCGGCGTCGCTGCCCATCCCAGTCCCAGAACATTGGCAATCACATTCAGAGAAATAAATTCTTCCGCCTTACTTCCTTTGGGTACGTTGGGAAACAGGAAGCGCAATGCCGGACCAATCCACTTGGACAGCCGCTCTACAATCCCTGCTTCCTTGGCAATCTCCATTAATCCTACCCACATAGACATCACGCCCATCATGGTAATGCATAAGGTGACCGCATCCTGGGCGGATTGAATTGCTGCATCGGTGACCGACTCCAAATTCCCCGTAAAAGCGGCATAAATAATCCCTATGACAATCATACCGCCCCACAAATAACTCATCATAAAAAGTCCTCTCGGGCATACTGCACCCTTGTTTTTTATAAAATGTATTTGCGACAGCGGTTGTCATATTCGCAGAATGATTATATTTAAGAAAAAAGGGTGCTGATGCACCCTTTCATTGTTTTAAAACTTCAATTTTTCATTAATTTTCTTAATTTGCTTTTCTGCTTTAGCAATCGTTTTTTCATTCTTTTCTTCTTTTGCCAGTTCCAAAACCTCTTCCCAGTCTTCCAGTTCGTCAAGCAAGAAGCCTTTGTACTGTTCGTTAGTCATTCCCGTTTCTTCCATTCCCTACACCCCCTCATTAGGGATATTGTAGGTTTTTACCCCCTTTCTGTCAAGTTTCGCTTCTCTCAGAACGGTCATAACATCCCTCCTTATCTTTTGTATTTTGATGCATTAATGTATTGGTTGTTGTCCCTCTCTTTTCACTACCTATTGATGTATGTGGATTTCCCCCGCCTGCTTCTTGCATATTCTCTCTGGCTGGCTTCCATATCGTTCTGTTGTATACGCTGATACTCTTTGGCATATACGGAATTATGTTTTACACGGCGTACTTCATCGTTAATCATCTTCGTTAAATTGCTTCTTTTGTCTTCGATATTAAGAATATAGGCCGCAAGCGCCTGCCATTCTGCATCCTTTGTATTCCCTATCGTTTCCTGCGTCACGCAGACAAAAATCCGATGTGTCCCCTCCTGTAGCTCTAACGCCGGCACACCGCGGCACTGCTCCGCAAAATGGTAAATACCTTTTCCTTGGCCGAAAATATCCTCCTTGAGAATATACAGTTCTACCTTCCAGGTACTCTTTAAAATATTTGCAATATGTACGGTTAATTTAATCCCCCTGACGCTTTCCGTGTATTCCACAATGTTATTTTTTTCGCTTGTAACTTTATATATTTTAGTGTTTGTAACTTTCTCCAGAAACTTCTTTGCCACCCTTTCGTTTCGCATTACTTTGGACAACAAAAAAGCATCACAGATAGTCAAATCCGCAAATTTCCCATTCATAACATACTACTCCTGTTCTTTTTTATAACTGATTTTGCTTCGTTCGTCCGATACGCACTCTGCGTGTTTAAGACCGCCATTATATGTCTGTAGATAAGAAACAGATAGGTCTGCAAAGACAAGTAAACTGCTTATATTTTATCAACAGTTTTATAATCTGCCTATGTGCAAAATGACGAATTTAGGTGATGCCATAAAACAACGATCTTACTGTAGTTATTTCATTCCTTTGTTGAAAATTTGGTCGATTCGACTGTGAATACAGTTTCTTTCTGTAGTAGATTGTGACAGCAGAATTCTGCCACCCGAAATGATTTTACCATTTTCGTCAGATTTCGACAAGAAAAAGTCATCGCACAATTCGACAATAAACGGTTCCGCTAATATTAACAGCGTCTGTACGGATATTGGAATATCGCCCCTCCGCAAGACTTTTTATAGCATACAAAAACCCCGCCACTTTATGTGACGGGGTACAACAAGTTTCTATGAATTTACATACGCTTCAATAATATCCCAAACGGAAGGATTCTCAAAGTCTAATTTCCACTCTGCCACACCTGCTATGTTGTTGGCCTCCATTACGTTTAACTTTACCTGAATGGATTCATTCTCTTCCATCCAAATCTGGTATAAAACGCCATCTTTCTGGAGTTCACCGTAATACTGGCATGTCTCATTATCCCAATACAGTTCAACACCATTGGTATCCACCCAATTTTGCGCAAGATCCATTCCGATGGTTTCACAGTTTACTTCTCCACCGCTGGTCTTCCAGAGCCTGGTATAAAAAGGAATCGCATTAATAATCTTCTCCGCAGGAACTTCCTCCATTGTCTTCTGAATACCGGTTTCCACAAAATTAATAGACGCCACGGAACCTGCCACCGTGGAACTTGCCCAGTGTTCATCATATCCCATAACAACCACATAGTCGGCCACCAAGCCCTGCTCAGCACGATTATAATACATAGTCGAAGCCGTAGGAGCATAGTTATCTACCGATAATACCAGATTATTTGCATGGGTCTGAATAGACAACTCTCTCAAAAACTGTACAAAATCATCACCGTAATCCGAACCTACGGTTTCAAAGTCAACATTGATACCATCCAAATCATACTGCAAAGCATTGGAAATCAAGGTATTAATCATTGCTTCCCTTTTCTCGGATGAGGAAAGAATTTCACCGATAGGCACCTGATAATCCACATCCGTTACTACAGCCCACACTTCAATGCCCTGATTGTGTGCCTTGGTAACATAATCACTGCTGGGAATACATTCAAGCGTACCTTCTTCATCCGTAACACGGAACCAGGTGGGCGCAATGACATTTACCGCCTTGGTATCTGCCATATAAGAGTCATACGTACTATTGGCTCCCTTAGAAAATACCTGATGAAAAGCCATATTAATCTTACCTTCACGGCTGATGCTCTGATAATTCAAAACCACAGCATCCGTCACCGGTGTTTGGGCAACCATATCACCCATTTCCATTCTTTTATTCTCTATATATCCGATAAATCCGTCGTCAGTAATAACCTTCGTCCACTTTTCCATTTCTTCCAAAACGACTACCGTATCACCTTCTGCCAAATCTTTTAAAATCGGGCTCTTCACTCCACCCTGATAACGAAGTTTGGTATCTTTCACGATACTTGCACTCTGCCTTGTTCCCCATTCGGTATAAAGCAGCATACGATTGGGCTCTGCAAAAAATTCGTAAGAAAAATTCGCAAACAGTTTCACATATTCCGCAGACAAATAAATTTCTTCATCCATTACAACTACCGCCGGAACAGATAAAGAATTCTCAGCCCCCGACACTGTATAGTAAGAATATTCTTCTCCGATAAACGTCTTATAAATATCCTTCTCTGTCGTATAGAGAACAATGCCCTCTTCCTTATTTATATAGAAACGGTCCGTAAAATACCTCTCAACCGTTGCCAAATCAAAATAACAATTTCCGTCAATCAGTTTAGCCTTCTCAGGAATATGTGCATCCTGAAGTATAATGGCTACATCATCAGATTCCACCAGTTCAAAATACTGATACAAATCCTCTCTTTCCGAAGTATAATAAACACTTTCAATCAGTGTTTCCCCATAAAAAATTCCCACAAGGGCTATAATAAGGACAATCGCAATCACAACCGGAATTGCTCTGGCTATCATGGCTTGTCTCTGCTTTTTTCTCTTTTTCTTTCGCTTATCCTCGCGTCTCGGTTCCATGGCGTTTCCTCCGTTTCGGTTTTTGACCGCCCTTATTATAGCAGAATATTTCAGCATCGTCATTATAATTTTGTTGTTTTTGTCCGTTTTCACAAAAGTAGCGTTTTTTGAGGGACTTACGATGTTTAAACTTATGCAAAACGGATATGATTTCAGACAGAAGACAATATGCTTCATTTCGTTTTCCAAAAGGAACCGTGATGTATTTGTATCAAAACGAAATTTCCATCATAAAATATCTTAAATGTGACGATACTACTAAAACGAAAGATGCCCGGGAAGTACCCATATAACAAATACAATTCTTGAATTATTACGCTTTGAAAATTAGTTGGATTTACAAGTGTGCGAACGCACACCAGCTTATAAGACATATCGGAGCGAGACACTCCGAAAGCAGATCTTTATAAGGAAATCTATATATGAAAAAAGATAAAAAACCACTGCCTCCTAACCGGTACATTTTTCCGTCGAGGCACCTTTCATTTACAGTATAAAACCGACGCAAGCCTTTTTCAAGAAAAAGACGTCGACAAATTTCGCGCTTTTATAATCGCAACAATTTTAGCTTAGGGTCCGGAATAAATTATCATAAAAAGAAGTTTTTCATTGGCAGAATTTTCTCTTTAAAATTTAGTGAACAAAAGTCCATAACTATTGACTAAAATACGCGAAAATATTAAGATACTGTAAAAACTTTGCGTTTTTATGTCGAAATATATTATGTAACTATTCAGAGCCATGCAGCTTTATAAAAACAGTCTTTGCAAGTTTGCTTGCATAAGGATGGTTTTATAAAGCTATATGGCGAGAAGCCATATATGAGCAAAAGGAAAGCTACGTAGTAGCGTTTTTGCGAATGTATGCTCTGAATAGTTACTTACACAGCATAAACCCTTTTAACATAGATTGGAGTATTGAATGAAGATAGAGCGAGTAAATGATCATCAAATAAGATGCACACTTACCAAAAAAGAATTAGAGAAGCGCGACTTGAAACTCAGCGAAATGTCTTACGGGAACGAAAAAGTGAAACAACTTTTTCAGGATATGATGCAAAAGGCTGCTTACGAGTGCGACTTTGAAGCCGAGGATACACCGCTTATGATTGAAGTCATTCCTTTTACGGAGTGTGCCGTCGTAATTATTACCAAAGTAGAAGACCCCGACGAACTGGATACCAGATTTTCCCGTTTTGCACCTTCCGTGCATGACGGCGAGCCCACTTTGTCCGGATTAATCGGCGATGTTGTACAGAGTTTGGCCGGAAATGGCGAAGAAATCGCAGAATTATTTAAGAAAATGCAGCAGCACAACGATAAGGAAGCTCCTGCCCTGGCCGAAACTTCTGAAGAAGACGACGCCAAAGAGCCTAAGGAACGCCACAGCATCTTTTATGAATTTGCTTCTATGAATGAGGCACTTCGTGCATGCCGTGCTTTGACTCCTGCATTCTGCGGAAACAGTGTTTTTTATAAGAACAGTTTAAAGAATACTTTTATTCTGCATCTTCATAACATTGAAACTTCCGAGGAAAATTTTGCCAGAATTTGCAGCATCCTTTCAGAGTATGCCGATACGGTTTACGACAACGGTTATTTCAAGTTCTATGCCAACGAACATTGCGAGATACTGATTCCCGAGAATGCCGTTGAATCACTCGCCGGTATTTAATATCATTTTTTTGATATGAAAAAGTACGTCTGTTTATCTGTAGTTATTATTATATTTTCATAAAAAAATCGCTTAAACCCTACAATGTGGTCTAAGCGATTTTTTGAATTATTCACTTTTATTTTATAACTGATTCAATGCTTCAAGCAATGCATCAACGTCCATTCCGTGAACCATAGCAGCCTCTTCAAGAGTCTCTCCCTGTGCGGAAGGGCAGCCGATGCAGTGCATTCCTGCGCTCATAAGTACAGGTGCAACACCGGGGTTTGCTCTTAACATTTCACCGATTGTCATATCTTTATTAAATTCAGCCATTTTACACTCCTCACTTTCTTTCTCTTTGTTACTTTTTCATTCTAAAACAGATTGTCCGAATGCGCAAGATAAAGTTATCAAAAAAACCTTAATCTTCCAATCTTTTTTATCAATTTTATCAAGGCTTTTGACTTGACTATACCGGTTTAGAGGAGTACAATTATTGATAGTCTTTAATAAACAATTTTTCAAAAATATATATTAGGAGGATAAAACATTGAGAGAAGAATGGACAGGTTTTAAAGGCGAGTTATGGCAGAACGAAATCAATGTCAGGGACTTCATACAGGCCAACTATGAACCCTACGACGGAGATGAATCATTCCTCGCAGACGCAACACAGAACACAAAGGACTTATGGGATCAGGTATTAGAACTCTCTAAGCAGGAACGTGAAGCAGGCGGTGTTCTTGATATGGACACTAAGGTTGTTTCTACAATCGTTTCCCATGGCCCCGGATATTTAAATAAGGACAAAGAAACTATCGTAGGTTTCCAGACAGACAAGCCTTTCAAACGTGGTTTACACGTATTCGGCGGTGTTCGTATGGCTGAAAAAGCTTGTGCTGACAACGGTTATACATTAGATCCTGAAGTACAGGACTTCTACACAACATACAGAAAGACACATAACGCAGGTGTATTCGATGCTTATACACCGGAAATGCGTGCTTGCCGTTCTAACCACATTATTACAGGTCTTCCTGATGCTTACGGACGCGGACGTATCATCGGTGACTACAGAAGAATTGCTCTTTACGGTATTGACCGTTTGATCGAAGACAAGCAGGCTCAGAAGGCTTCTTTAGTTCGTCCCATGACTGACGACGTAATTCGTCTTCGTGAAGAAATTTCAGAGCAGATCCGTGCTTTGGAAGATATGAAGAAGATGGCTGCATCTTACGGATGTGACATTGCAAATCCTGCAACAAACGTACAGGAAGCTATTCAGGGTGTTTACTTTGGTTATCTTGCTGCAATTAAGGAACAGAACGGTGCTGCTATGAGTATCGGACGTACATCTACATTCCTTGATATTTATGCACAGAGAGACTTAGCAAACGGAACATTTACAGAAGAACAGATTCAGGAATTCGTTGATCACTTCATTATGAAGTTACGTCTTGTTAAGTTTGCAAGAACACCTGAATACAACAGTTTATTCTCAGGTGACCCCGTATGGGCTACCGAATCATTAGGTGGTGCAGGCCTTGACGGAAGACATATGGCAACTAAGATGTCATTCCGTTATCTCCATACTTTAGAGAACTTAGGACCCGCTCCCGAGCCCAACTTAACAGTTCTCTGGTCTGAATTATTACCGGAAGGCTTCAAGAAGTACTGTGCAAAAATTTCTATCATTACTTCTGCTATCCAGTATGAAAACGACGATATGATGCGTAAAACACATGGTGATGACTACGCAATTGCATGTTGTGTATCTTCAATGCGTGTTGGTAAGGAAATGCAGTTCTTCGGCGCAAGAGCAAACCTTGCTAAGTGTCTCCTTTACTCATTAAACGGCGGCATTGATGAAAACACTAAGAAACAGGTTGCTCCCAAGACCTTTAAGGCATACGAAGGCGACGTTTTAGAATATGATAAGGTAATGGAACTTTACAAAGAAATGATGTCTTGGTTAGCAGGCGTTTATGTAGATACTTTGAACTGTATTCACTATATGCATGACAAGTACTGCTACGAACGTGCACAGATGGCTCTTCATGACAGAGATGTAAGACGTTACTTTGCAACAGGTATTGCCGGACTTTCTGTAGTTGCTGACTCACTTTCCGCTATTAAGTATGCTAAGGTTACAGCAGTTCGTGATGAAAACGGTATTATCGTTGATTACAACGTAGAAGGCGACTTCCCTAAATATGGTAATGATGATGACCGCGTAGACTCTATCGCAACAGAAATCGTTACTACATTTATGAACTATGTACGTAGCCACCACACATATCGTGATGGTTTCCCTACAACTTCCGTATTAACTATTACTTCTAACGTAGTATACGGTAAGAATACAGGTGCTACACCTGACGGACGTAAGGCTGGTGTTCCTTTCGCTCCCGGTGCTAACCCTATGCACGGAAGAGATACAAGCGGTGCAGTTGCTTCCCTTGCTTCTGTTGCTAAATTACCTTTCCTTGATGCACAGGATGGTATCTCAAATACCTTCAGTATCATTCCTAACGCACTTGGTAAGAACAACGATCTCTTTAATGACAACATCGACGCAGAAATCTGTGGCGATTGCGGTTGTGGAGACAGCATTTGTGTTGACGGTTCCGACTCATTCCAGGTAGACAACTTAGTTTCTCTCTTGGACGGTTACGTACAGAAGGGCGGACACCACTTAAACGTTAACGTATTTAACCGCGAAACTTTATTGGATGCTATGGATCATCCCGAGAAATATCCTCAGCTTACAATCCGTGTATCCGGTTACGCAGTAAACTTCATTAAACTTACTCGCGAACAGCAGATGGATGTTATCTCCAGAACATTCCACGAGTCACTGTAAAAGTAAATGAATAAAGGATATATTCATTCAATCGAAACCTTCGGCGCCGTTGACGGCCCGGGGGTTCGATTTGTAATATTCTTCCAAGGTTGCCCTATGCGTTGTGCATATTGTCATAATCCCGACACCTGGAA
>JAZNLG010000141.1:0-3751 GCA_045578965.1 Lachnospiraceae bacterium
TGCAGGGTGTCTTTGCAACTCGCGGGAACAATACAGGTCTTAAACCCGAGTTTCTTCGCCTCACTGACCCTGGTCTGCATTTGACTTACCGCTCTTACTTCACCTGACAAACCGACTTCACCAAATGCCATTACATCTTCACCGATTGCGCGGTTTCTAAAGCTGGATACCAAAGCAAGCACAATTCCCAAATCTGTAGCCGGCTCTGTAATGCGCATACCGCCTGCAATATTCACATAGGCATCACAATCTCCCATAGACATTCCGAGACGTTTTTCAAGCACAGCCATCAAAAGATTTAAACGGTTTAAATCCATACCGTTTGCCTGACGTCTGGGGATACCGAAATTGGTTCTGCATACCAGTGCCTGAATCTCTATTAATATAGGTCTGGTTCCTTCCACGGAACAGGTCACGATGCAACCGCTTGCCCCTTCCGGTCTTCCGCTCAACATAAACTCTGAAGGATTCTCAACTTCAATCAATCCCTGTTCACGCATTTCAAAAACACCGATTTCGTTGGTGGAACCAAATCGATTTTTTACCCCGCGTAAAATACGATAGGACGCATGCCTGTCACCCTCAAAATACAATACCGTATCTACCATATGCTCCAACACTCTCGGACCTGCCACAGTACCTTCCTTTGTTACGTGTCCCACAATAAAAATGGAAATTTCCAGGCCTTTGGCAATCTGCATCAGGACAGAGGTAGCCTCTCTTACCTGAGAAACACTTCCAGGGGCAGAACCCACATCTTCGGAATACATAGTCTGAATAGAGTCTATAATGACAATCTCCGGTTTTACTTTACGAATCACTTCTTCAACTATGTTCAAATTCGTCTCACATAATAACTGTACCTCATCCGTAAAAGTACCAATTCGTTCCGCACGAAATTTGATCTGTTTTAAGGATTCTTCGCCTGATATGTAAAGAACCGAATGTCCGGCCACACCCAAAAATCTGCAGGTTTGCAAAAGAATCGTGGATTTACCGATTCCCGGATCACCTCCCACCAAAGTCAGTGAGCCCGGAACAATGCCACCGCCCATCACCCGGTCCAACTCCTTCATTCCCGTCGCAATGCGTTCTTCTTTTGCCGTGGAAATTTCAGACATTTTACTTAAAACAGCCTCCTTACGATCCAACTTGGAAATACTGCTTTTACTGCTTACCGTAATACGTTCCTCTGACATCGTATTCCACTGTCTGCAACCGGGACACTGCCCCATCCATTTTGCCGACTCATATCCGCATTCTTTACAATAAAAAACCGATTTTTCTTTGCCCTTTGCCATAAAACCTTCTCCAAACAACAGCATAATTCCATGCTGCTTTTAACACTTACAATCCGTAAGAAAAAACAACATGCCACGCCGGCATGCTGTTTCTCTTTGGTTATCTTTTATTACTTTTTAATCTGCACCTTTAACTCTGATGCATCTGCCAGTTCTACACTGATATTCATTTTGCCGCTGATATTACTCTTAAGCGTACCAACACTCTCATCACCAATCCATACCTGATATTCGGTATTCTCAGCAAGACCAATGGTAAGTTGTGCATCATTATCACCATCCACGATAAATGATACGCCATCTTCCTTCTCATCAAAATGAGTAACACTGGTTCCGGGAACGGATTCATATAAAAACATACCGTTCTTCTCTAATTTGGTCATTGTCCGGAATGTTTTTACTTTGTAAAGATCTCCGTCATGGGGAAAATCTTCTACTTTTGCCTTGTCTTCCAAAGTATGGTTTCCAAAACTGATTGTACCATCCGCTTCTTCACGGAGTAATTCTTCCACTACAGCCATTTGTGTATCCTCCCAATTTATCATAAATGCCCGTTGAGAAATAAAATGAATTCCTTATTTCCACTCTTTCAGTATACTAAATTTTTCTTCTTTTTTCTACTGTTTCAGACAAGTTTCATAAAATATTTTTTATCTTTTTCACGCCCATGCATTGTTACCTTTTATGGATGGTTTTTTACCCTAAAATATCATTCAAATTCTTCAATATTTTACTTTTTCTGAAATGTAACCTTTTTATTTTTGATTCCGGCAAGAACCTTATCTCCTGCCTGAATTCTGCCGGCTAATAATTCCTCTGCCAGTGCATCTTCGATTACCGACTGTACAGCACGCTTCAAAGGACGGGCACCCATTTTAACATTGCTGTATTCTTTTATCAAATGCTCCTTCAAGGCTGGTGATATGGTAAGTGTAATATCCATCTGTTCCTTACATCGCGCACACAATTTGCCGGTAAGCAATTGGATAATCTCTTTCATATTATCATCCGTCAACTGATGGAAGACAATGATATCATCAATACGATTGATAAATTCCGGTTTAAAAATACGTTTTACTTCTTCCATAACGCCGGATTTCATCTTCTCATAATTCTGCTTCTCCGTGGTTACACCTGCGAATCCTAAATTTTTCGGATCAACAATCCGCTGTGCTCCGGCATTGGAAGTCATAATCAATACCGTATTCTTAAAACTTACCTTACGTCCCTTCGCATCTGTAATATGTCCGTCATCCAGTACTTGTAAAAGCACATTAAATACATCCGGATGTGCCTTCTCAATTTCATCAAACAGCACTACGGAATAAGGATTACGTCGCACCTTCTCACTTAACTGTCCGCCATCATCAAAACCCACATATCCTGGCGGTGAACCAATCATTTTGGATACGGAGTGTTGCTCCATATACTCTGACATATCTACACGAATCAGGGAACTTTCCGAACCGAACATAGCCTCTGCCAGTGCCTTACTTAATTCGGTTTTACCAACACCGGTTGGTCCCAAAAACAGGAAACTTCCGATAGGACGGTTCGGATCCTGCAATCCGACCCTGCCGCGACGGATGGATTTGGATACGGCAGTAACCGCCTCCTGCTGGCCAATCACACGCTTATGCAATACTTTTTCCAATTTCAAAAGACGTTCCGATTCCTTCTCTGCCAGTTTCGTCACCGGTATCTTCGTCCAAACAGATACCATTCGCTCGATGTCTTCTTCACTTAATTTTACACCATCATTCACAAGTTTCTTCTCATAAGCCGCTTCCGCGCGATGCAGTTTTTTGAATAAAACGTCCTGTTCTGCTTTGATTTTACCTGCTTCCTCAAAATTTAGTTCCTGAATTGCTTTCTCAATAGCCGCATCTGCCTTACTGATTTCTTCCTGAAGTTTTAAACAGGTTTTCGATACATTTTTATCAGAAAGACGAACACTGGCAGCAGCCTCGTCAATCACGTCAATGGCTTTGTCAGGCAGGTTACGGTCCGGAATATAACGGTCCGCAAGTCTTACGGCAGTTTCAATGGCTGCCTCCGTAATCTGTACCTTGTGATACTGTTCGTATTTATGCACAATACCCTTTAAAATATCAATTGCCTCTTCCACAGTAGGTTCTTCCACTGCCACGGTTTGAAAACGTCGCTCCAGCGCCGCATCTTTCTCAATATATTTGCGATATTCCGCAATGGTAGTAGCACCGATTAACTGCACTTCTCCACGGGATAAGGCAGGTTTCAAGATACTGGCTGCATCAATGGAACCTTCCGCACCGCCTGCACCTATCATAGTATGAATTTCATCCATAAAAAGGATAATATTACCATCTTCCGTTACTTCTCTCATAACGGTTTTGATACGTTCCTCAAATTCACCGCGATATTTACTTCCTGCCACCATTGCAGATAAATCAAGGGATAAAATTCGTTTC
>JAZNLG010000142.1:0-5459 GCA_045578965.1 Lachnospiraceae bacterium
CGCTGATGTTTGCAACGGTACAAACAGAACAAAACATTCCCTATAATTCAGAGGATGAGAAATTGGAAGTGCCAAGTGGCTATGTAGCGCTCCCTCAAAATCTCCTAAGCAATACCGAAGCAAGAGAAGGTGATATTGTTCACATAACGACCCAGATGGGAAATGTGTATGAGTTTATCATTTCAGACTTCTACAAAGATCCTTCTGCGTACATATACGACAGAATGCTTTTTTCGGAGGCAGATTATGCGGTTTTATTTGAGGAATCTCCGGTAAAAAGGGATGTGTATGAAATTTTTCTGTCGGATGTGGAAGGTGATTATGTAAGTACGCTGATGGCGGTAGGAAACGATATACTTGTTGAACTGGAGGATGTAAGGCCGGAATGCTGGACAAATAAAGGTCGATTTGCGACCAATGATGGTGTGATTGGTTTGGTAGTTGCTTTGGCATTAACAGTAGTTGGTATTTTTATGGTTTGCATGATTTTTATGACCATTCATTTTAGCCTGAAGTCTGCGATTAAAAGAGAAGAAAAAGAAATTGGTATTATGAAAGCCATTGGAGTATATTCCTTTTCTTATCGGACTTTGTTTGCTGTCAAATATATTGCTTTTGCCATTGTGGGAGGTATCATTGGAATTCCCATTGCAATGCCTTTGGGTAAACTTTTGATGAATCAGTTTATGATACATATTATTTTACCGACACAGACTATGAGAATCGTCATGGCAATTATCGCCGTTGTTTGCATGATTCTTGTTATGGTGCTTTTTACATTTCTCTCCCTTCGCTCTATGAATAAAATCAGTGTAATGGATGCCATTCACGGAGATAATAGAGGAGAACGGTTCCGAAAAATGCCGGGCTTGTTTTTGCATAAAAAGAAAGAGTGCAATATACCTTTGTTCCTTGCGTTAAGTGATATTTTGGGAAGAGTAAAAAGATACAGCTATCTGATTCTTGCCTATGTCTGCGGTATTTTTATAGTGCTTCTTATTATCCAAATAAAAGATTCAATTTGCAGTATGGAGTATTATCAAAAATATTTACAGGTCAATGCACTGGATTTTCATATGGAAATCAATGAGTCTTATTATACAAGACTCTATAACAAAGGAGGAAGTGCTGAAGCAGTATATGAGTCACTAAATGAAAAGTTGGCGGCAAATGATATTCCTGCGAGAATCGATTTCTTTTCTACTCAGTCTGTCACAATTTTCTTTGAGGAGCAGGAAGTGTTAGCTACCATGCAATTTGGTGATTTTGATTATGCCAAAGATCTTATCTATGTGAAAGGCGGAACAGCTCCTATGCTGCATAATGAGGTGGCAATGGCGTATTATACTGCCAAGCAGGCGGGAATTGAATTAGGAGATATTATTATCATCGAATACGAGAAGTATACTGACGACCATATATCCTATGAAAAGGTGCAGGAAGAGTTTGTGGTAACCGCATTTTTTGACGGACAGAGCTGGGGTGTTGCTCCCATTATTATGAGCGAAGCATTTGAGGGTGCTGTATCTACAGGGAATGCGCTGTATCAATATAAACTAGATTGTCCGGAATCAGAATATCAGGAATACTATGACAGAATGGATGCATTGTTTACGGATGACGAAATAAAGTTTAAGGGCTCTAAAGACGCTTATGATGAATTCTTTGCAGGTTTTAGTTCCATGTTTAATCTGTTGATTCTGGTAGTATCCGTAGTAGTGGCTGTGGTGCTCAGTCTCATTACCATATTGTATGAGAATATTTTTATGGAAGAAGAAACAGGAGATGTGGCAGTACTGAAAAGCATAGGCTTTCAAAATGGAGTAATAAAATGTTGGCATCTGTTCAGAATGCTTTTGTTGGTGGCGGCATCTTATGTTGTGGCAATTATTTTTAGTAAAACAATCGGAAATTATGTGATAGGTAATATTGTAAATCATATTATCCACGTATGTGAATTTGAGATGATTACCCTGTTTTGGGCTAATTATGTGATTGTGCCGGTTAGTGTCATTCTGCTGATTGCACTTTGTATGCTGACCGTATTACAGGCAGTGAACAGAATACAAATCTGGAGGATTCGTGATGAATAAATGGATAAAAAAAGCTCGTAGTCTTAGTGTGCTTTTCATAATGCTTATAACTTTGACTGCCTGTAACACACAGGGCGAGGTGATCGTAAATCAAGATAACGACAATGAAAATTATGGATTACAACCCGTAGGAAATTATCACACGGAAGAAGAGTGTACGTATACCAACGAAGGTGTGAAGAAGGACGTTGAAGAGACTTTTGCGTCAGAGGATGGTTTGTGCACTATTCTGGTTTATCCGGATTACTATGACGTGACGTTGGATTATGAGAGGGGAACTCCGGAAGAAGTAGGCGAGGCATATGCTGATACGGTGCTGAAAGCTTTTCCAGCGTATGAGGAGAGTATGGAGCCGTATATTTACGAGAATATCAGGTTGGCGTTTTCAGGACAGAACATCGATTATGCAGTTTTGGAAGAGCGAATGAATGTGTTACTGTCATCTATACCGGAGGATTACAGAGCGGAGATTATGGCTTTTGCATCAATTATTTCCGGCGGAGAAAAAGGCTTTACGGAGAATGGTAAAATTAGTTATGAAGAAGCAGTGATTGTACAGATGATACCGGATGCCCTGCGTCCTACTTCTTGTAGTGCACTGTCCCTTTGGGGAAGTAAAACAGAAAACGGTGCAGGTATTACGTTGAGAAGTCTGGAATGGAATCTGGGCAGTGAAAACCAAATGGGGAAGGTAAATGCAGTGACTCATATGGTAAAGGGAGAAAGAAGCGTTACAACCATTGGAATGCTGGGAATTTACACTACGATTTCCGCAATAAATGATGATGGTGTTTTCGTGGCAATTCTGGATGTGGGAGCATCGGATTATCCCTTTGTATCAGAAGGGAAAAAGTGCTATACTTATGATATCCGGTATGCATTGGAGGAATATGACAATGCAACGGATTTAGGTAATTATATGGTAGCAAACAGCGGTGATTATACATGGTGCCATAACCTGATTATTACAGATGCCGAGCATTCCTATTGTGCAGAAAATTGTGTTCGGGAAGTTACGGAAGCGGGAGATGGATTTTCTGTTCTGCGAGATGCAGATACTCCCATTATGGAAGGTCTTAAGTGGGAGAGTGAGGACAGTCTCTGCGTGCTGAATTCTTATATGACAGCAGGTAATAAAGATGATTTTACGGGTTCAGTGGCGAACCTGGTGCGTTTTTCCAAGTACAATGATTGGGTGGCTGCCGAGGAGAACTTTACGGTAGCTGAAGTGAAAGAGATGATAACGCAGGAGCGGACCGACCAGTATGAGGTAGAAAATGTACACAGGCAGGGTGTGGTACATCTTGTGTTGATTGACTATGCTACGGGCAATATTCAGGTGGCATTTACGGGGGACGAAGGTGTGACGGATAAGCCGGAGTTTCTGGATGTGGGGAATTATTATGATTGACATTTTGGTAATTGAAGATAATAAGGAACTGGGAACTTTAATTTGTGACTTTCTGAAGCAAGACGGTTTTAGCGTGGAATGGAAAGAAAGTGCCAAAGAGGGGTTGGAGTGCATTGAGAAGGCAGCATATAAAATGCTGCTTCTTGATGTTATGCTTCCGGGAATGGATGGTTATGAAACGCTCCAGATTATCCGGCAGAAACATAGTGTTCCGGTCCTTATGATGAGTGCCAGAACCGATGATCAAAGTAAAATACTGGGCCTTGATGTAGGGGCGGATGATTATTTGGATAAGCCCTTTTCTTTCCCTGTTTTATCTTCCAAGGTAAAGGCAATTCTCCGCAGAACCTAAGGGATGGCGGAAGATAAGCAGTTGCTTGTATATAAGGATATTACCGTGGATGTTGCATCAAGAACGGTAACGAAAGCCGGTAAAGAGATTTCCATAACCGGCAAGGAATATGATATTTTATGTTATTTTATGAAACATCCTGAACAGGTGATTCATAAAGAAACACTTTTTAATGCGGTTTGGGGGAGCGATTGTTTTAGTGAAATCAATACCTTGAATGTGTATGTACGATGGCTTCGTGAGAAATTGGAGGAAGACCCTAAGAATCCCATGCTGATCCAGACAGTATGGAAGGTGGGGTACCGATTCGGAGGAGGGAGCGATAAATGAAACGCTTAAAGTATTTGTATGCGGGAACGTTTCTGCTTTTTGCTTTACTGCTTGTAATTGCTAATATACTGCAGAAGAATCGGGAGGAGCAGTCCAATCAGGGGCGTAATGTGGTAATGAACCGTATTGCCGGCCTGGTGGAAACAGAGATGAAAGCCTCAGGTGCGAATCCGGAGGAGATTGTGCAGTTGTGTTTTTATGATAAAAAAGATGAATGGCAGCAGGCGTATAATGAATGTATGTTGCCCTTGGACATTGTTTATCTGCCGGCAGATACGGAGCAAAGCAGTGTGAATAATGTAACGGATTTGACAAGTTCGCAAAGTGTCTGGGTACTCTATGGAGAGGAACGGCTTGCGGGCTTTCTTGTCTTTTCTTTTGGGGATGAATCTTATGGGCAAAAAGCAGTGATTATGAATGCGTGTATCATTGCATCTTTTGTACTGACGATAGGGATAATTGCATATATCCATTTTAAAATTTTAAAACCTTTCCAAACACTTTCCCAGTATCCGGAGCGTTTGTCCAAAGGTTCTTTTACGGATAAGTTACCGGAAACGAAGAACCGGTATTTTGGTAAGTTCGTATGGAGTGTTAATATGCTGGGTGATAAAATGACCTATGATAAAAAGCATATCAATCGTCTGATTGAAGAACGTCAGACGCTTCTTGCAACCATAGCTCACGGAATCAAAACACCGGTGTCGAATATTAAACTGTACGCAAATGCAGTGGAGACGGGATTGTACCAGCCGGATGGCATGCCCAATGAAAAGGATGCGGAAATTGCAGTCAAGATTAATAAAAACGCAGATGATATCACCATCCTTGTACAGGAGATGATTCAAACCTCTATGGAAGGGTTGGTGGATTTTGAACCCAACCCGCAATCTTTTTATTCCAAGGAGATTGAGGAGTACATAGAAGAAGAGTACACCAATCGATTAAAAGTACTTAAAATTCCCTGCGAAGTGGAATGCGTCAATAATACTTTGGTGGATTCGGATAAAATAGGTATTCTGCGGATTTTATCGCAGTTTCTTGAAAATGCGATTAAGTACGGTGACGGCACCGGAATTTCTGTTGTGATTGAGAAGCAGGAAGAAGGACATTATTTTACGGTAAGAAATAAAGGAGGTATTGTGTCTGAGAGTGAACTTCCTTATCTTTTTAACAGCTTTTGGAGAGGCTCTAATGCAGAAATGAAAGAAGGAAGCGGTATCGGTTTGTATGAAGCAAAACAAATTGCGTTGCGTTTGTCGGGAGATGTGTT
>JAZNLG010000143.1:0-21696 GCA_045578965.1 Lachnospiraceae bacterium
CTTTTGTATTCGGTAATGTTTTAAACTTTGTACCGTAAATTGTGTTGTTTTCACAAATATATACATAGTCAGCATCTTCTGAAATAGGAAGATCTGAGCAATCAGGTATGTATGAGAAGTTATCATCTTCTGATGTTGCAATCTTATTTGCTGTACCGAACTTCTGCGCTTCCTTGTGTGCTTTCTTAGCCCACATACCGGTTACAATGTAATCAGCAACCTTATTCTTCATAAGGTTCATGGGAATCATAGCGAACTGAAGATGTGCGCCGCCCTGTAAAAACAATACCTTATAATTATCGGGAATATTCATTAAATCTCTTAAGTCTGCTTCTGCTTCCTTAATAATTGTATCGTAAGCCTTGGAACGATGACTCATTTCCATAACCGACATACCGGTTCCTTTGTAGTCAAGCATCTCCTCTGCCGCTTCTTTTAATACTTCTTCCGGTAACACAGCCGGACCTGCCGAGAAATTATATACTCTAGCCATTTTCTTTCCTCCTTAAGGTTGGTAATCACCACGATTTTCATTTTACAATTATGCACATTATTCGTCAACCATAAAAATCATAAAATGACAAATAAATAACAAACTATTTGCTTTTAAATAAAATTAATAGAATAAAACCACCGGCGTATCCATTTCAACCATACCATATAGTTCTCCTGCCTTATCTTTCGGCATATTAATACAGCCATGGGATCCATCCGTCATATAGATGTCCTCGCCAAACTTTCTTCGCCAGGTAGCATCATGTAAACCGATATTGCCGTAAACAGGCATCCAATAATATACAAAAGTTGCATATGTAGCGCCTCGAAGAATTCGGTTCCTTGCCTTTCCGTAAATAGAACACACTACAGCAGGCGTATCCCACCCGCGACGCATGTTTCCTGTTACAACAGGCGTTTCCAAAACAATTTCATAATCCACATAGTAATATAACATCTGCTCTGTCATATCAACTTCAATATATGTCCCACCGATATCATCTTCTCCCTGGCTCCATGCCTTGGATGCATATACCGGCTCTCGTTCCAAACCGCTTCTGCCTTCTTTAAAATCTGCAATCAGAAGTTCACATTCTTTTTTTTCATCAATATCATTACCATATGTACTTTTTTCGATTTTTACCAAATCTCCGCGAGTCGACATAAACTCACGCGGTTTCCCAACTGTATCGTACTGTTCTCCCAGCCAAGTTACATATTCCAATACCTTTTCTTCATCCAGAACAAGATTTCCGGATGCATCTCGTAAAAACGCTCCGGATTTTTCATCAATAGCAATCCAATGTGCAACAACACTGCTGTCGATTCTTTCTTTTCTATCGCCTAAAAGATAAGTAAGTTCAAAATTCTGAAACGCATAAATATCATTCCATAATTTATATATGTCAAGATTTTCCCGGGTAGCAGGCATTGTTACATAACACCCTTTTTTATCTTCAATATATACATCCCGTTCCAAGCCATGTAACGCTTCCGATACCGCCTTACATACACGCTCCGGCACAATTTGATTTACCGTATGGTCATACAAATGATATCCGTCTTCTTCCAATACAATTTCCGGCCGGTTACCTACAGCAAGCACTTCCGTATTCATAAAATCGGCTTCTTTTAACAGTTCACCCATTTTTTCTTCCGAAAAAGTCACTTTGGGCATCAGGGAATATTCATGATTTGAACCGTAATATTGAATCCATTTCAAAGAATCCTGACCGTTCTGCAATTCGTTCAATGCTTCGCTATAATCCATACCGTATTCTATTTCTTTTAAAGCAATTTCATAACTGTTATTATTTCTGTCAATAACGATAATTTTATCGTAAGTAGCCAATTGTACCAACTCACGGTTCACTTCTTCCACGGTTTTACCGGTGCAATAGACTCCGTTTATCCAGGTGCCGTAACAGAAACGCTCTTCATAATAACCTGCCATTCCGAAATATGCACCAACAAGACCCGCCAAAGTAATTGCCAGAATAATACCAATTATCAAGCCTTTCTTTTTTGCCATTTTCTTTTGTGCTCCGTATAAAATAAAACAAAAGGGACGTAAAAACGCCCCCTAATTGCTTTTAATTTTCCGCATTTGCTTTTTCAATCTGTGCAATCGCTGCCTTTTTCATAGGAATTCTGCAATTTTTGTTATTACCGAATTCAACAATTACATCTTCTTCCGTGATATCAATCAAAACACCATAAAAACCACTTGTGGTTACTACAATATCACCAACTTCCATTGAAGCAAGCATTGCTGTCATTTTTTTCTTTTCTTTCTGCTGAGGTTTGTACAACATAAAATAGAAAAAAGCAACAATAATCACAATGTAAATCACTGTCACCCAGATGCTACTGCCCATACCGCCGGTTGTTGCCGCATCTGCTGCAACTTCGCCTGTCAAAAATAAGTTCATAATATACCTCCAATATATTCATTCAATTGCTCATCTATTGATAATGATAGCATATCCAATATTTTACAATGCAATCTTAACTAGAATACACAATTTCCCTTGTGTAATCAAGCATTTTTTGCAAGTTCAAACATTTTTCACGCATTTTATTCTTCCGGATGCTCCATACTATATAGTTTCCGTGCCTTATATGCCTTAAACTCCCCTGCATCCAATGCATCCCTGATTTCTTCCATCATCTTATTATAAAAGTAAAGATTATGAATTACACACATACGCATTCCCAGCATTTCTTTTGCTTTTAACAGATGACGTACATATGCTCTGGAATACCGACGGCAGGTAGGACACATACATCCTTCCTCAATCGGTCTTGAATCTCTCTCATATTTTGCATTCAAAAGATTAATTTTACCATGATTGGTATACAAATGGGCATGTCGCCCGTTTCTGGTAGGATACACGCAGTCAAAGAAATCAACTCCGCGCTCTACAGCCTCCAAAATATTGGCCGGAGTACCGACACCCATTAGGTACGTAGGCTTATTCTTCGGCAAATACGGCACGGTATGATCCAATACATCATACATTTCCTCATGACTTTCACCGACTGCCAAGCCACCCACGGCATAACCGTCCAAATCAAATTCACTGATTCTTTTGGCATGTTCAATACGGATATCGTTAAAAATCGCACCTTGATTAATACCAAACAACAACTGGTTCTTATTTATAGTATCTTCGCGGCTGTTTAACTCCGCCATTTTATCTTTACAACGCTGCAACCATCTTGTGGTTCTGTCTACGGAAGCCTGCACGTAATGCCGATCCGCGCGACTGGAAGGACACTCATCAAAAGCCATAGCTATGGTCGAAGCAAGATTAGACTGAATCTGCATACTTTCTTCCGGCCCCATAAAAATTTTATGTCCGTCTATATGCGATTGAAAATAAACACCTTCTTCTTTGATTTTACGAAGTCCCGACAACGAAAAAACCTGAAATCCGCCGGAATCCGTCAATATAGGCTTATTCCATGACATAAATTTATGCAAACCACCAAGATCTTTAACTACTTCATCGCCGGGTCTCACGTGCAAATGATAAGTATTGGATAACTGTACCTGCGTACCGATTTCTTCCAAATCCGCAGTTGAAACCGCTCCTTTAATTGCAGCTACGGTCCCTACATTCATAAAAACCGGCGTCTGAATAGTACCATGCACGGTTTCCATAACGGCACGCTTTGCATTACCTTCTGTTTTTAATACTTTATACATTATAAAATACTCCTACAACTCATAAAAAATGATACAGTTCGGTTTCTCAATTTTGATTTCCTTACTGCTCATGGCAATGATATGTTTATCCAAATCTGCCATAAAGAACGTCATGGTATTGGACTCATGATTCAGGCTTACCAAGTGTTTTAAATCCGGAAACATTGCTGCATCTTTCGGATAAGTACCGCTAATCGGCAGGCAGAAATTCTTGGTTAAAAGTCCCGTTGCAGTATCCAAATCAAATACAACTACGCTGTTGTCTCCGGCATTGGAACTGATTAAGTGTTTGCCATCCAAAGTTAATTTTACCATACTGGTTACGGTTCTTCCTGCATGATATTCATTTACGCAAGATATGGTCTGAATCTTCTCAAATTCAGGATACTTCTCTACAAATTTATACTGGTATACATCTATATAATTCTTAATTTCGTGAACAATATACAGAAACTGTCCGTCTTTAGAGAATACCATATGCTTCGGACCGCTTCCCACATCGCTTCGTATAATATCAATCTGTTTTAATTTACCTGTAACTTGATTTAATTCATATACATTTACGTGGTCCATACCGCTGTCTGCCGCCAGTAAATATCGATTATCTCTGGACATTTTGACACAATTTACGTGAGGTTGGAAACTTCTTTCCATAACATCACCCATGCCAACCATATATATTTCTTCGGTTATCTCGCCGATGCTGCCGTCTTCCGCTAATCTCAACACGGTAATTTTACCATCGTGATAACCGGCCACAAACAAAAATTTATCGTCATAGTCTGTGGACAGATAACAACCTCGCATACCATTAATAGACGCATAGTTTATTTCTTCCAACATACCGTCGGCAAGTATACGATAGCCTTTTACACCCATATCCGTAATGGAATACAAGTATTTACCGTTATGAGAACAGGTTAAATAAGATGAATTTGTAATTTCAATTTCACCTTTTTCCTGTAATGTACCGTTTTCAATATCCACATCAAATATCGTGATACCGTTTTTATTTTTCATTGTATACGTTGATACATAAGCCACATATTTTTTCTCTGACATTTTGCAACCTCCGCTTTTACGCCATATAGCATTATGATACCACACCTATAAAAATTTGTTAAATGTTTTTTACTATTCTTGCCAAAAATATTCTTATTTTACGTAAGATTCCCTTAAATTTTCCTTATTTATATTTTTTCTCAAAAAAACTTATTAATTTTGTAAAAATATATACTATTTTTGATTGACATTTGACGCTTACAGCGTATAATGAATCTTGATTTGTTTAGTAAAAGTAAACAAAAAGTTTAAAATTGTTGTTTTTTAAGATTGGGGCGCGTTATGAATATCGGTTTAAAAATCAAAGAATTACGAGTCCAGAAAGGACTCACCCAGGAAGAACTTGCAGACCGTTGCGAACTGTCCAAAGGTTTTATATCACAGTTGGAACGAGATTTAACCTCTCCCTCCATTGCATCCCTGATGGATATTTTGCAATGTCTCGGAACGGATTTAAAAGACTTCTTCAGCGACGAAGAAGATACTCAGATTGTTTTCCACGATAAGGATTACTTTGAAAAAGTGGATGACAGCCTGGGAAATAAAATTGAATGGATTATTCCCAACGCCCAGAAAAATATGATGGAGCCCATACGTGTCACACTGCAACCCGGTGGCAGCACATATCCCGACAACCCTCATGAAGGAGATGAATTCGGCTATGTTTTATCCGGAAGCATACGTATACATATCGGCAAAAAGACTTACAAAGCCTCAAAAGGCGAATCTTTTTACTTTACCTCCTCTTCTGCACATTATATAGAAGCGGCAGGCAAAACCGGGGCAACCTTCCTTTGGGTAAGTACCCCTCCCACTTTTTAATATGTGATACGAAGGAGATACTTTATGAGCAACAGATTAATTAATTTAGAGAACATCAGTAAGTCATACGGAAACCAGATGGTTCTGGATGATATGAACTTATATATCCGTGAAAACGAATTTTTAACACTTTTAGGCCCCAGCGGTTGCGGCAAAACCACTACCCTGCGTATCATCGGCGGTTTTGAGACACCCGACAAAGGTCGTGTCATTTTTGACGGCGCAGACATCACTAATATTCCGCCTCATAAGAGACAGTTGAACACCGTTTTCCAGAAATATGCACTTTTTACTCATATGAACATTGCCGAAAACATTGCTTTCGGCCTTAAAATCAAAGGCAAAAGCAAGGCCTACATTGATGACAAGATTAAATATGCCTTAAAATTAGTTAACCTTGACGGTTATGAAAAAAGAATGCCGGATTCCTTAAGCGGCGGTCAGCAACAGCGTATTGCCATTGCTCGTGCTATCGTAAATGAACCCAAGGTACTTCTCCTTGATGAACCGCTCGGCGCTTTGGATTTAAAACTTCGTCAGGATATGCAATATGAATTGATTCGTCTCAAAAACGAATTAGGTATTACTTTTATCTATGTAACACATGACCAGGAAGAAGCCCTGACCATGTCAGATACCATCGTTGTTATGAACCAGGGTTATATTCAACAGATCGGTACTCCCGAAATGATTTACAACGAACCCGAAAATGCTTTTGTTGCTGACTTTATCGGTGACAGTAACATCATTGCTTCCACTATGATACAGGATGAATTGGTTGAGATTCTCGGTGCAAAATTTGCCTGCGTAGATAAAGGGTTCGGTAATAACAAACCTGTCGACGTTGTAATCCGTCCTGAAGATGTGGAACTGGTAAAACCCGGCGAAGGTACAATCAATGGTGTTGTATCTCACCTGATTTTCAAAGGTGTCCATTATGAAATGGAAGTTATGGCAAATGGTTTTGAATGGCTCGTTCACTCCACTTCCCTTTTCCCTGTAGGAACCGAAGTTGGTATTAAAGTGGATCCTTTTAATATCCAGATTATGAACAAACCGGAATCTGAAGATGAGGAGGCAGCACCCATTGAAGAATAAAAAGTTAAATTCTCTTATGGCGTCCCCTTATATCTTCTGGTCCATTGCATTTATCATTATTCCGTTGATTATGGTATTTTACTATGGACTTACGGACAAGGACGGCGCATTTACCCTTGAAAATATTACGGCAATTACAACGCCCGAACATATTAAAGCATTAAGTATTGCATTACTTTTATCTTTAATCAGTACCTTAATCTGCTTATTGCTTGCATACCCTTTGGCTATGATTCTTGCAAATATGAACGGAAATCAGGATCGATTGATTGTTTTGATTTTCATTCTTCCCATGTGGATGAATTTCCTGCTTCGCACCTTGGCATGGCAGACTTTATTGGAAAAATCCGGTGTCATAAATCAGGTATTGGAATTCCTGCATTTACCGGCACTTGAAATCATCAATACACCTTATGCAATCATTCTTGGTATGGTTTACAACTTCCTGCCTTTTATGATTCTTCCGATTTATAATGTACTTTGTAAAATTGATCCCAATGTTATCAATGCGGCCAAAGATTTGGGCGCAAATAATTTTAAAACATTCATAAAAGTGACGCTTCCCTTAAGTGTTCCCGGAATCATCAGCGGTATTACTATGGTTTTCGTACCTGCTCTCACTACTTTTATTATCAGTAATTTATTGGGCGGAAGTAAAATCCTCTTAATCGGTAACGTAATTGAGCAGGAATTTCTACAGGCAAACAATTGGCACTTAGGCAGCGGTTTGTCTATGGTATTGATGATTTTTATTGTAATCAGTATGATTATTACCGCAATCTTTGACAAAGACGGGGAGGGCTCCGCATTATGACAAACATTCTCCGTAAAATTTATGTTGGCTTGATTTTTGTATTTTTATATGCTCCAATCATTACTCTGATTGTCTTAAGTTTTAACGCAAGTAAATCAAGGGCAAAATGGGGTGGCTTTACATTTAAATGGTATGTGGAATTATTCCAGAACGAGGCCATTATGCAGGCATTGAGCAATACCATTCTGCTTGCGATACTCTCTTCTGTGATTGCAACCATTATCGGCACCATTGCCGCCATCGCAATTAACAAGATGAACCGTACCGGACGCACCTTTTGGATGGGCGTAACCAATATTCCTATGTTAAATGCAGAAATCGTAACGGGTATTTCCCTGATGCTTCTGTTTATTACAATAGGAATGCGTTTTGGATTTATGACTATTTTACTCTCTCACATTACTTTTAATATTCCATATGTTATCTTAAGTGTAATGCCAAGATTAAAACAGTTAAATCCTTCTACCTACGAAGCGGCCCTTGATTTAGGGGCTCCACCCTTAAAAGCCTTTTTTAAGGTAGTATTACCGGATCTTGCTCCCGGCATTTTTTCCGGATTGCTAATGGCATTTACCATGTCTTTGGATGATTTTATTATTACGCACTTTACCAAAGGCCCCGGTGTGGATACCTTATCCACCAAGATTTATTCCGAAGTACGTAAGGGTATCAAGCCTGAAATGTACGCATTATCAACGCTTATATTTGTCAGTGTTCTGATTTTACTGCTTTTAGTAAACAGAACCCCCAAAGACAAGTCTAAGAATAAAGTTTAAGGAGGATATTCGAATGAAAAAAATTGTAAAAAAATTCCTTTCTGTTGTGCTGATTTCCGTACTCGGCATGACAATCTTCTCTGCCTGCGGCAATTCCGGCAGCGAAAACGGTGTTGTATACGTGTACAACTGGGGAGAATATATTGATCCCGAAACCATTGAAATGTTTGAGGAAGAAACAGGCATCAAAGTGGTATATGATGAATACGAAACCAATGAAATTATGTATCCTAAGGTACAAGCCGGTGCTGTAAATTACGACATCGTATGCCCTTCCGATTACATGATTCAGAAGATGATTGACAATGATTTACTTCAGGAAATCAATTGGGACAACATTCCGAACGCAAGCAATATCGGCGAACAGTACTATGTACAGTCTGAAGAATTTGACCCCGGTAATAAATATGCTGTACCCTACTGCTGGGGAACTGTCGGCATTCTTTACAACAAGACAATGGTTGATGAACCCATTGATTCCTGGACAGTTCTTTGGGACGAAAAATATGAAAATAACATTTTAATGCAGGATTCTGTAAGAGATGCTTTCATGGTAGCATTAAAAGTAAACGGCCATTCCATGAACTCTATGGACGAAGCAGAACTTCAGGCTGCAAAAGAACTTCTGATTGAACAGAAACCTTTGGTTCAGGCCTATGTAGTTGATCAGGTTCGTGATAAAATGATTGGTGGCGAAGCTGCAATCGGTGTAATTTACTCCGGTGAGGCAATTTATACACAGCGTGAAAATCCTGACCTTGAGTATGTAATTCCCAAAGAAGGTACTAATGTATGGATTGATTCCTGGTGCATTTTAAAAGATGCGGAAAACGTAGAAAATGCCGAAAAATTCATCGACTTTATGTGCAGACCTGATATTGCGCTTATGAACTTTGAATATATTACATATTCTACTCCCAACGATGCGGCCAGAGAATTGATTGAAGATGACGATATCCGTAATTCTACTATCGCATTCCCTGATCTTTCTCAGTACGAAAACCTTGAAACATTCTCTTACCTTGGTGAAGAAGGTGACGAAATGTACAATAATCTTTGGAAAGAAATCAAATCTGAATAAACAGAGAATTCAAATAATAATATAAATCAATATAAAAATACCCCCGGTTCATAACGAATCGGGGGTATTCTCATATAAATTATTATTTTACTCTATGCATCTAATCACAATAAACTAACGCACTCTTTCAGGGAATCCGACCTTCTTCTGCACCTTACGTAATGTCTTGGTCGCATAATAATTGGCTTTTTCACCGTTTTCTTTAATGATGCCGTCAATGTATGCCTTATCCTTACAAAGTTCATCAAAACGGGTCTGAACAGGTCTTAAGGTATCTGCTACCGTTTCACCTACTGCACTTTTAAAATCACCGTATCCCTTACCATCAAACTCCGCTTCTACTTCCGCAAAAGTCTTTCCTGTGCAGGCACTGTAAATTTCAATTAAGTTACTGATACCGGGTTGCTCTTCGCAATATTTGATTCTGGCCTGTGAATCCGTAACCGCACGTTTAAACTTGCGAATAATGGTATCCGTATCATCTGTCAAATAAATACTTGCATTTACGTTTTCATCGGATTTGGACATCTTCTTCGTCGGATCCTGTAAACTCATAATCTTAGCACCGCTCTTACCCAAATAAGGTTCGGGAACCACAAAAACATCTCCGTAAATCGAATTAAAGCGCTGTGCAAGGTCTCTTGTTAATT
Source organism: Lachnospiraceae bacterium (assembly GCA_045578965.1). Taxonomy (GTDB): domain Bacteria; phylum Bacillota; class Clostridia; order Lachnospirales; family Lachnospiraceae; genus UBA3766. Next base: position 10,010 of record JAZNLG010000143.1, read on the forward strand.
CCAGATGCTGTAACTGGTCTTTACCCACGGGAACCACATCTGCCTGATACAAAAGAATGTCCGCTGCCATCAATACAGGATATGTAAATAGACCCGCATTAATATTGTCTGCATGCTTTGCTGATTTATCCTTAAACTGTGTCATTCTGTTTAATTCACCCATATAAGTAAAACAGTTCAAAATCCATGCCAATTCCGCATGCCCCGAAACGTGGGACTGATAATATATGCAATTCTTCTTCGGGTCAAGACCGGCTGCAATATAAAGGGTTAAAAGATTTCTTGCCTTTTTACGAAGTTCTGCAGGGTCCTGACGTACTGTAATGGAATGCATATCCACTACAGAGTAAAAACATTCATAATCATCACTTAATGTAACCCAGTTTTTTAATGCTCCGAGGTAGTTACCCAAGGTTAATGACCCTGTAGACTGCATACCGCTAAAAAGCACTTTCTTTCCATCTATCATTGTATTATCCTCCGCTGTTACGTTATATTCTTAAAATGTATCATTTTTATAATAAAAATTACTAAAATATTCTATCAAAGACCATACAGTTCTGTGTTGCGCTGTATACTACGCTTCAAACACGGTAATACTGCGTTCAGCCAATTCAAAAGTTGCCGATTTGGTTGCCTCTTCCAGTTCTTTGACCGTTTCACCAGTTGTCATAGCAACCTTCCACGCCTTACCCTTCTCTAATTTCGGCAAAGAAAACTGCTTCTTTTCCCAATGCATATTATATGCTACATACCAAAGTTTTACATGCTGTTTTGATTTTGCATATTTTTCATTGGGTTGCTTTTTCTGTGTTTTATCACTTGTATTTATCACTGCCGAATCTGCAACGTAGTTCTGCAACTTGGAATCCGCACAAGTTTCCACACTACTGTACATAATACCAACATGATGATTGTAGTTGGCAAGTTCTGCTCTCCATGCTTCCTCTCCGTGATACGACATATCCGGATAGCCGCAATGCTGCATATCCAACATCGTGAACTCTTTCTTCACATGCAAAAAATCCGCAGACTTACGATAGGCAATCAGTGCTTTTGTAAACTCCAGCATTTCTTTCCCGGGCTTAGTCATATTCCAATTCAGCCATGAAATCTCATTGTCCTGGCAATAGGGATTGTTATTTCCGTTCTGACTGTTGCAAAACTCATCTCCGGCCAGTAATACAGGTGTTCCCTGAGATAACATTACAAGCATCAATGCATTACGCATCATTTTTTTACGAAGCGCCAACACCGCATTTTTTCGGCTTTTACCTTCTATTCCACAGTTCCAACTATAATTATAATCTGCACCGTCATGATTATTTTCACCGTTTACTTCATTGTGTTTCTTATCATAAGAAACCAAATCATTCAATGTAAAACCATAATAATTGGTAATAAAATTCACACTGCCGACACGCTCAGGTTTACGCTTCGTCATGGCAAGCATACCGGAAAGCATATCGTCGTCCCCTTTTAAGAATTTGCGCATAAGATACATAAAATCATCTCCGTAAATGCACATATTCTTATACGCAGGTACCTCATGGATTCCATAAATTTCCTGCTCAGGAATATAATGATAAAAGATCTTCGTATTTGCAAACAAAGGCTCCGTACCCATAAAAGAAATAGGGACCTTACCACCCTTTAGATGCACCCCGTCAATGTGATATTCCGTTACCCAATAACGAATGGAATCAAAAATGAATCCCTGCTTCACATTGTCCGGAAAATAAAACTGCATAATCACTTCAATGCCGTTCTTATGAAGATGTTTTACCATATCTTTGAATTCACCGCAGGCATCATCACTGTAAGCGTAGGAAGCCTTCGGTGCAAAATAGTACCCTTCTTTGTACCCCCAGTAATTCAAAGGCATCACAGGCTTCTCTTCAAAGAAAGACATAATATCCGCATTTTCTTCTCTCTTCGGCGGATTATATTCCTCAAATTCATAGGCAGGCATTAATTCAACTGCCGTAACGCCCAGAGACTTCAAATAGTCCGTCTTTGCAATAATTCCCTGATAGGTTCCTGCTCCTTTTACCTTAGAGGAAGGATGCACTGTAAACCCTCTCACATGAAGACAATAAATCACACTGTCCTCATAGGGAATGCATAAAGGCTCATCGCCTTCCCAGTTGTCATAGGTTGAACCAAAACCGGAGCGCAAAACCACATCATTTTCTTTGATTCCCCACGTCTCATTGCCGATAATACGTTTTGCATGGGGATCCACATATTCTTCTTCATTACAATAAAAATTATAATCAAAACATTCAATATCAAGACCTTTGACAAGGACGGAAGCAATATTACCAATTCGTTTGCCCTGTGCAAAAGAGATTCTTGTTTTCTCACCTGTTTTTTTATCAATCAAAACAACACCGCAGTCTCCCTCTTTGTGAAGAACTGCCGCAAACTGAACGCCCTCTTTGGTAATGGTGGCGCCCAGAGGATAGGTTGTACCTTTTGTTATTTTTAATTCTGCCATTCCTATACCTCTTTTCTTCCATAAGCCATTATATTTTATCACAAAACACGCTTCTATGCAATTCACAATATAACTTGCATTTTATGTATCTTACTGCTAAAATAGACCTAAGAATTTTGTTTTACGGAGGAAATAAAAATGGCAGATATGATAAACAACATTCCCGATGAGGAAGCAGAAGATATTACAGTGGAACTTGAATTAGAGGACGGTACCGTTGTAAACTGTGCCATCATTACCATCCTTGAAGTTGACGGCAAGGATTATATTGCACTTCTTCCCATGGTAGATGAAGATGATGAAAACTATGGCGATGTATGGTTCTATGAATACGAAGAAGATGATGATGACGAAGATACCGAACCTCAGTTGAAATATATTGATGATGACAGTGTTTACGAAGCAGTTGCAGATGCTTTTGATGAATTTTTGGACAAGCAGGAATACGATGAACTGATTACCGAAGACGAAGAAGAATAATTTGTAACGTAATTAATCTGTTACTCCATCCCCTTTCAATTCTTTTAAGAATATGGAAGGGGATTTTTTATGTTTTTCATCCTCAAATATGCTGTAAACATAGACACATTCTTTTGCTCTGGTAAATGCCACATAAAACATTCTGCGTTCTTCCTCCAACTCTTCCCTGCTATGCGCTCTTTTATACGGCACAATTCCTTCCACTACATCCGGAAGAAAAACAATTGGCCATTCCAAACCCTTTGCCCCATGATAGGTCATTATTTGAACTGCATCTTCTATGATTTCATTCTTCTCTGCGGTATTCAACATTTCAATACTCTCCATAAATTCCTCTATTGTTTCGCAATCTCTTGCCATTATTCGTAAAGTATCCAGAATTTCCATACCTTCCTGATATGTTTTATCTCCTTGTTCTCTTAACCATTTTTCATAACCGATTCCTCTTCGGATATATCCCAAAGCCGCAAAAACAGGCAAATTACGAATATATTTTATATCATGATGAAGTTTACTGACTTGCTCTCTCACAGACCAATGTGTTTTTACATTATCATCAAGTTTCGCCCAAGTCATTACTTCTTGCGAAATCATATCTCTTGATATATATCGCACCGGTTTATTCATAATCTGATAAAAGTGCTTGCGGCTTAAATCGCCACGTGCAAGAGATAAATATGCCAAAACATCTTTTACTACAGAATGTTCCTGCCATTCTTTACACTTATTTTTAATCGTGAACGGAATATTTTGCTTCTTAAATTCCTGAATCATCAAAGGCGCAATCATATTGGTACGTACCAAAACGGCACACTCACATAATTTCCCCTTCTCTTTATAAAATTTTAAATGTTTCGCCATTTCTTCATAAGATTCCTGCTCATAATGAAATTGTTTGCAAATAAATGCTTCTTCCTGCCGAACGCGACCGCCTTTGGAATTTCTTTTATCATATGCCAAGTTGGGTTTCACGGCTTTGATTTCTTTTTGAAATCTGTCTTTATTATGAGAAATCAATTGTTTGGATGCCTCTACAATATCCGGATGACATCGATAATTTGTCGTTAAAAATATCTGTTTTGCCTCCGGAAAATCTTCTAAAAACTGAAAACATATTTTGGGATTTGCTCCACGAAACGAATATATTGACTGGTCCTCGTCTCCTACGGCAAAAATATTATGATGTTTTTCAGCTAACATTTTTACAATTTCATATTGCATAGGATTAATATCCTGGAACTCATCAATTAAAATAAAACGAAACCGTTGTTGCCATTTACGCAATATACTTTCGTTTTCCATTAGCAATCTCTGACAATTGATTACCATATCATCAAAATCAATTTTATGTAAACTATTTTTTCTCCTTTCATATTCATTACATATTTCAAAAAACACTTCTTTTTCCACTAAAACGGATTCAAAATCCCTCTGTTTTTCTTTGTTCTTCGCCTGACTGATTTCACCAAGCAAATCTTCCAGAAACGTATTTTCATAAAAATATAGTTTACGTGCTTTTAAAATATCCCGAAGAAGTGTAAATTTATCTTTTTCTTTTAAGATGCTGTTATGATCAAATCCCCCGGATTGTCTTAAAATCTGATAAAAAAAGGCGTGAAAAGTGCCAAATATAACCTCTGTATTGCGCTGACCGGTCAAAAGAAGAAAACGGTCCTTCATTTCCGTTGCTGCTGCTTTTGTAAAAGTAATAACAAGAATTTCTTTGGGCGAAACGCCCGGATTATCGATTAAGTATTTGATATGATGTGTGATGACTGTTGTTTTTCCGGAGCCCGGGCCCGCCGTAATTAGTAACGGGCCCTCTCCGTGTGTTACAGCGCTCTGCTGTGTTTCATCAAGCCTCTGCTTCAAGTTTGGCAATCGCTGCATTAATACGCTTCAGCGACTCTTCCTTTCCAAGAATCTCAAGGATTTCCGTAGCGCCTGCCGGTGTCATCTGTTTACCGGATAAAGCAGTACGTACAGGCCATAAAACATAACCGTTTTTGTATCCCTTTTCCTGAGAAAAATCAACCAAGGTCTGGTACAGATTATCATTTGAATAGTCATCCACACCTTCCAGAACAGGAAGAATTTCTTTTAAAACAGTTAATGAAGATGCCGCATCAGTCTTCATTTTCTTATGTGTATACATTTCAATATCGTATTCAAGAACATTTTCAAAGAAGTCTACAAGACCGGGAATGTCAGGGAACACTTCAATTCTGGTCTTTACCATAGCCGCAATCTTCTTTAAATCCACATCTCTTGTCAGTGCCTCTTTTAAGAAAGGTTCTGCTTTCTCATAAAACGCATCAAAATCCATAGCCTTAATGTATTCGCTGTTCATCCATTTTAACTTGGTATAGTCAAATACCGCCGGCGATTTGGACATATGGGTATAATCAAATGCCTCAACCAGTTCTTCCAGTGTAAAGATTTCTTTATTCTCAGAAGGTGACCAGCCAAGTAATGCAACAAAGTTTACAACCGCCTCTGTCAAAAAGCCCTGTTCGATCAAGTCTTCATAAGAACTGTGTCCGCATCTCTTAGACAACTTATTGTGGTCTTCATCGGTAATCAAAGGACAATGAATATAAACGGGAACATCCCATCCAAATGCCTCATACAAACGATTATACTTGGGTGAAGAAGAAAGATATTCATTTCCTCTTACCACATGTGTAATGCCCATCAAGTGGTCATCCACAACATTCGCGAAGTTATAAGTAGGGAATCCGTCTGATTTAATCAGAATCATATCATCCAATTCATCATTGTTTACAGTAATGTCTCCGTAAATATCATCATGAAAAGTTGTGGTTCCCTCGGTAGGATTATTCTGACGAATTACATAAGGAACACCTGCCGCCAATTTGGCTTCCACTTCCTCTTTGGATAAATGAAGACAATGCTTATCATATACATTGATTGTCTTACCGCCTTCTTCTCTCTCAAGAGTAGCCAGTCTTTCCTTATCACAGAAACAGTAATATGCTTCACCTTTTTCAATTAACTGTTTCGCATACTCAAGATAAATACCGCTGGCCTGACGCTCACTCTGAACATACGGACCTACGCCACCGTCCTTGTCAGGACCTTCATCATGATGAAGCCCGGTTTTATCTAAAGTACGATAAATAATATCTACTGCGCCTTCTACATATCTTTCCTGATCGGTATCTTCGATGCGAAGGATAAAATCCCCCTTCTCATGCTTGGATACCAGATACGCATACAACGCTGTTCTTAAATTTCCTACGTGCATTCTTCCGGTCGGGGAAGGTGCAAAACGTGTTCTGATTTTAGCCATTTTAACGCCTCACTTTATTCTATTCGGTCGAAACCTTTTCCTATTTTGACATAAAAGAATCACAAAATCAACCGAATTTCCCGTATAATTTATTTTTTTCGTCGCGCAACTACAATTACGATGCCTGTAATCACCATACAAACCGGTAAAAGTAATACAATAAGCGAAGTATACAACAGTCTGAGACCGGAATTTACCATAACATATTCCGGTTCAATACTTTTAGCCGGAATCGTTGTGGTAACTTCCACCTCGGAGCCGTAATTTATCGCACCAAAGAAAACATCCGTATTGGCATTTGCCACAATGGTATCAATATCTTCATAAAGAAATGCCGGTGTTCCTATCATAGTAACGGTTGCCAACTCACCACTGTCTGTATAGAGTTCTGTACACACACCAAGCATAAAAGGTCCTAAATCATTGCCTTCTTCAAATTCAATAAGCGAATCGGTTGTAAGAACCTTGGCATATGAAGAATCCTGGGTCGTAAACAAAGGATATACTTCCATTCCGCTCACATCATCTTTTACCGTAAAACCTCTGGACTGAATCATCAGCGTATACTTGCTGTTATAAACCGATGCTGTGATATCGTGATACTCATTATCCGGTAAAATCGCAAACGGAATATTGTCATATACATAATACAAATCACTTTCCAAGACAGAACCGTCTGTAATATTTACACCATAAGATTCCATTAAGCCGTCATAATTGGGTGTTTCTTTGATATCAAGAGAGGCCATCATAATTACATTACCGCCCGTATTGATATACTCTTTAACCGCAGATACTTCTGCTGCAGTCAAATCATTTTCCGGTCCGTTAATTACCAGAGCAACTGCATCGGAAGGAACTTCTTTTTCTTTTAAAAGGGATAAATTTGCGGTATTGTATCCGCCCTTGCGGAATCTGGAAAGAAGACTCTCATAAATTGCAACTTCATTATGTCCCTCGAGGAAATATACCGTATACGTTTCATCCGATAACAAAGAACCGATGGCTGCCGTAACCTGACCTTCAATATCAATGCCGGATACATAATTAGTCAACTGTCCATAAGAATCATATCCATAATCAACCACGTAGCAATCACCGTAAGCCACAGCCCTGTAATCATCACCTTTCGTTACAATCATACCGGATTCATCCATATATGTACCCGTATATTCCGCCGCAAAAGTAGGATAAAGATCCAAGGGTTTATATTCCACTTTAATTCTGTTGCTGTATCTTTTATAAGCATCCAAATATAATCTTACGCCGTCATCAATGCTTTCTTCACTGCCGATTACATAAATTGTAATATCTTCTTCCAAAGAATCAAGCACGGTCTTGGTTTCATCCGTAATGGAATACCACCGGTCCTTGGTCATATCAAACTGTGCATATTCGGAAGGAAGATATTTAACCCCTATATTCAAACCAATCACTAACGCGATCACAATCACGGCACCAATCACGGTTTTAAACAGATTCTTTTTACCATTGTTTGTTAATTGGAAACTGTTTCTGCCCACCATAAACCATGTTAAAAACAGCAACACAAAAATTGCCGAGAAAATATATGTCACATCCGAAACTACAATAATGCCGGAGAATAACATATTAAACGGTGTAATAATATCAACAACACTTAATACTTTAACAATCCAACTTTCTTCTCCGAACAGAATCAGACAGAAAGAAGGCACCAGTATCATAAAAATAAACACACCATAAGTCAAAATTGCCGCAACAAACTGGTGCTCCGTTACGGAAGACAAAAACATACCGACTGCAATACAGATACATCCGTATAGGAAGAAGGCTATCATCGCCATAATGGTTTCACCCACAGGTACACTACCATAAATTGCCAGTAAAATAATACCCAGCGCAAACACCAACGTTACGGCAGCCATCATGGTTATCATTGCAAAAAACTTGCCTAAGACAATGGAAGAAACACGCACGGGAGCAGTCAAAAGTAATTGATCCGTTTTAAACTTCTTTTCTTCCGAAAAAGAACGCATAGTAAGAATCGGAATCAAAAACAGAAGAACAATTAACATATTGGCCAATGTTTCCGAAATATACGGACTTCCGTAATATAAATTATTTAATGAAAAATACAATCCCGCAAAGAAAGTTAATGCTGCCCAAAACAGCCACCCGGACAAGGATTTGGTATAACTTTTTAATTCTTTTTCAAAAATTGCACCCATTATTCCTCTCCTCCTTCCGAAGCAATGTCGCCTTCAGCAGTTGACGTTTCCGGCGAATTTTCTTTTTCATCCGGTTCAACGGAAGTATCTTCATCCTCTTCTTCCTCAACATCAACGTTTGCTTCTTCCGCCTCACGGCATTCCTGTAAAATATCCAAGTATACATCTTCCAGAGACGCTTTGGAAACATTCATTTCAATAATTAAAATTCGGGCATCTGATAATGCAAAAGAGATTTCTTCACGCACATCTTTCTTGGTCTCTTTTGTCGTAATATCAAAGGTTGCCTGGCCGTTCGCATTTGATTTGATTTGATATTCTTCAATACATTTTAAACTCTTTAATACTGCTTCAGCCTTATCCGCATCCCCTTTTACGGTAATGGTAATCTGCTGTCCGCCCTTGTTTTTCTTAAGGATGTTTTCTGTGGTATCCATTGCTACCACCTTACCCTTGGCTATCATAAGCACATCATCACATACCGCGCTGATTTCAGATAAAATATGGGAACTTAAAATCACTGTATGTTTCTTTTTGAGACTCTTAATCAAAGTTCTGATTTCAATAATCTGTTCCGGGTCAAGACCAACGGTGGGTTCATCCAAAATTACAATTTCAGGACTTCCTAAAAGCGCCTGCGCAATACCAACACGTTGTTTATAACCTTTGGACAAGTTTTTAATCAAACGCGAAGACACATCCGTAAGACCGGTCTGAGACATAATAGTCTCAATTTCTTCCGCACGTTTACTTTTATCAGTCTTCTTTAACTTTGCTACAAACTGAAGGTATTCTTTCACACACATATCCTGGTATAAAGGCGGATTTTCCGGCAAATAGCCGATACATTTTTTGGCCGCCAGGGTTTCCGTTCCAAGATCATGTCCATTAATGGAGATTGTTCCCAGAGTAGGTGATATGTAACCTGTAATCATATTCATTGTAGTACTCTTTCCGGCTCCGTTCGGTCCGAGCAATCCGTAGATATGACCTTTCTTTACCTTAAAAGAAATATTATCCACAGCCACATGAGTACCGTATAGCTTTGTGAGATTCTTTACCTGAATCATTCCTAGTCCCTCCTTACACAATTGTATAAAAAGATATATGTAACTTTTTACACACAAAAACAATTTACATTATATAACACTTTTACAGAGAAAAACACTGTACTTTGCACAAATACAGTGTTTTATCCTAATCATTGTATATAAATTTTACATTTCAGATTATAGCACTCAGAACTGTATTCTGCAATCAAAAACACACAATATACTTATTTTGTTCCGGTACTTCCATGACCGCCACGGTCTTTTCCTTCCAATACGGATACTTCCGTAAACTGGATTTTAGGCTGGTTTTCCATAATACGAAACTGGCAAATGCGGTCATTTTTATGTATTTCGGTGTCTCTTACTGCCAAAACAGGCATAAACCACTGATCATTGTCGCCGCAATAAGAGCAGTCAATCACACCCTGATGATTGGTTTGAATCACACCAAAATTTTTGAATGTGGAACTTCTGGGAACCACATGTGCCTCATATCCTTCCGGTAATTGCATTGCAACTCCAAGAGGAATCAGTGCAAAATCACCTTTTTTTAATTCCACATCCTTTGCCGCACGCAAATCAATCCAATCGGATTTGCCGTCGATATAGCAGAGTTTTTCAATCTCATCATCAAAATATTTAATTTTAATTTCTTTTATGATGTCTTTCATTCTGAATATCCTTTACCTTTTAACAATTATAAAATTAATCGAAATGAATGATTATGCTTCACACATTCTTGTATTGGTTCCGAATGCATCCTTAGCATAATTCTCACAATGAAGCACCGGAACATAAGGCGCTTCCTTTTCCAATGAAGCCTGCACATCAATAACACGTTGATTGGAACTTCCTTTCCACATCAGTTTCGTGTCTCTTTTATCAATACGGAATTCACCGTCCACACATACATCTACGTACTGCATGAAATCTTCCATATAGATTTCATCCCACAATGAACCTGTATACAGCCAGATTGTCTTATTTGGATATTTTTCTTTGATTTCTTTCATTAAATTTACCACATCCATTCGATTGGCAAAATGTAAAGGGTCTCCGCCTGAAAAAGTAATTCCTGAAATATAATCTTTGTCCAACTGTTCAAAAATCTCTTGTTTTGCAGCGTCATCAAAGGGCAGACCACTATTCGGATCCCAGGTAATCGGATTGTGACACTCTTTACAACAATGACTACAACCGGACACCCAGAGAACCACACGCAGACCATCGCCGTTAAGCATGTCATCCTTGGTTATATTATGATATCTCATTTTATATTAATTCCTTTATTCTTAATTTCATTTATGCTTATCTATGGTATTTCCATTTTGGGACATACCTTAATAAACATATATTACATTGACTTACGTTCTTTGATTTCTACCATTTTGGCTTCATTCAGACGAGAATCCCCGTGAACTCTGGAATATGCCAAATAGCCGTTCATACGGTCAATCTTTGTCAAATTACTGCTTCCGCACTTCGGACACACATCCATTTCCAGTTCCTGATGTCCGCAATCATCACAATATGCCAGGGACATATTTAATCCCTCATAAAATCCCATATCCATCGCACGACGAATCAATGTTTTAATTGCCTCTAAATTGTAATCAATCGGGTATCTTACATACTGGATTTTACCGCCGTTGCACAAATCCCAGAAACGTGCTTCCAAATCCTGTTTCTGAATCGGTGTAATATCTTCCGCTACATGACAGTGGAAACTGTTGGATACATATTCACGGTCAGAAACACCCTCGATAATGCCATACTTTTTGCGGAACTGCTTGATCTGCAAACCGCAAAGATTTTCTGCAGGAGTACCGTAAATTGCATAAAGGTTTCCGTCCGCTTCCTTAAACTCCGTTACCTTTTTATTGATATATTCCATAACTTCCACAGCGAATTTACCGTCTTCAACAAGAGACTTTCCGTTGTGAATCTGCTGTAATTCATTCAAAGCAGTAATACCGAAAGATGCCGTTGCAGATTTAAGCAGAGGTTTGATTTTATCGGTTAACTGTAAGTGTCCTCCAAGGAAACCGCCTTCACAATATGCCAACGGATTGGTTGACGCACGCATTTCGCCCAAATATGCATAGGTACGAATATGAAGTTGACGAATCAGT
>JAZNLG010000144.1:0-2069 GCA_045578965.1 Lachnospiraceae bacterium
AAAAGTAATCCAAAGTTTGGTCTTTAATTTCATACAAATTCCCACGCTTGATTTTTATCTTCCTAGAGTATAACATAAACCGCAAAGGGAACGTTACTTTTATTCTAAAATTTTTATAAAAAAGCCATAAAAGACATTGGCAACTTACGTATCTTAATCAGATACCCGACAAAAGGAGGATTTTTTATGAAAAAAAGATGTATAAAATATATCGCGCTATTAACCTTAATTCCTGTGATGTTTCTCACCGGATGCGGCGGCAACTCTGCTTTCGAATTTAATATTATGAATGAATTATTGGCGGAATTTGAAGAGCCTGAAATTCCGGATACGGAAATCCCTTCAGATTACGTGCGTCCTGTTCTCCCGGAAGAGTTGAATGACGCCTACATAAATTTTTCCGTGGAACTTTTGAAAAGAAGTCTTACAGAGGGCGAAAACAGTATGATTTCTCCTGCCTCCGTGGAATTTGCCCTTGTAATGGCATTGAATGGTGCCGAAGGCGATACCTTAACGGAAATGCTAACCGTATTATGCCCCAATGCCACTACAGAAGAAATCAATGCTTTTGTAAAAGATTTAGACAGCATGCTCACTTACAGCGAGGGGGCGGATTTTCATGTTGCAAATTCCATGTGGAACAATGAAACCATTCTCGGAGACTGCTTAAACGAAACCTTTGCGGATACTTTAAAAGAGGATATGAACGCCGAAGCGCGTATGTTGCCTTTTAACGATAAAGCCGTAAAAGAAATCAACGCCTGGGTAGATGACAATACCAACGGTATGATTAAGGAACTTCTGAATGAAATCTCTCCGGATGTGGCTATGTACTTAATCAATGCCATTGCTTTTGAAGGGGAATGGGAAGATGAGTATAAAGAACATCAAATTGATGAAAACGGTATTTTTACCAACGCTGCAGGCACGGAAGAACAGGCTAGAATGCTAAATGAAACCGGAATTGATTACTTTGAAAACGACAGTGCCACCGGTTTTATGAAATACTATGACGGCAGGGAATACGCCTTCCTTGCAATGCTTCCCAAAGAAGAGGGAGCTATTGAAGACTTTGTGGCAGACATGACTGCCGAGGATTATACGGCCTTTTATGAGAGCCATACCACCGAATATGATGTAATCACCAAACTGCCCTGCTTCACGTACTCCTACGGACTTAGCATGAACGATGCCTTAAAAGATATGGGTATGCCTACTGCGTTTACGGAAGGGGCGGCAGATTTCTCACCTATGGTGACAGACCCTACCGTAAATTTATTTATCAGTAATGTCATCCATAAAACTTACATTGAACTGGATGAAAGCGGCACCAAAGCGGCTGCGGTAACTGCTGTGGAAATGCAATGCGAATCCTGTGCAGAACCGGAACCAAGAGAGATTAAGGAAGTCATTCTTGACAGACCTTTTGTCTATGCCATTGTTGACGTGGAAAGCGGTCTTCCCATATTCATCGGAACAGTGAATTCGGTGGTTGAGTAAATAAAAAGCGCTCTAATGAGCGCTTTTTATTTACTCAACATCAAAGACAATACTCCACTCGCCCTTGATACTGCCGGCGCGGACTTCTCCTTCGCCCCAAAGGGTGTACCTTGCAAGTTCCTCTTCCGGTACAACAAAATAATATTCTTCCAAAGAGACGGTTTCTCCTTTCACTTCTTCCTGCCAACCCACTGCCAAATTAGCATAAACCTGATTTCCGGCTTCATCCAACAAATAAATGTTCATATGACGGTCTGCCGCCTTGAAGTTACCTCTGAAGAGTTGTACTTTAAGTATTCCCTCCTCATAGGAAACTGCTGTAAGTTCCATTTTTTCAGGATCCATTTCTCCTACCGGCACATTCATTACAAGGTGCCCCGGTCTTGGATCAGTTTCATCTCCGGACCATGACAGCCTGTTTAATAACGGATTTTCCTGGCCCATTCCGCTGCGGCCGTTTAGACTCACTGCTTTCAAATCATAAGACGTATCCATATTCTCTAGCGGAATCTCTTCCGTAAAACTTTGGCAATCTGTCAGAAGTTGATATACGTTAAATTCCATACGTT
>JAZNLG010000145.1:0-12370 GCA_045578965.1 Lachnospiraceae bacterium
GTATCGTTAAGGTAATCGATACGTTTATCCTGCCCAAAGAGGAGTAATATCACTTAGAATAAAGGGATTTTTATTTTACGAATAAAATTGCATAATGTTCAAATACTAAAAAGGACCTGTAACAAGGTCCTTTTTACATTGTGAAATGCCCGTATGGGGACTTGTGAAAATGATAAAATAAAAAGAAAGGCAGAAACTATGTTATCTCCAAATCTTCAGGACAATATTACAAAGGCACGTTCTCTTATGGCAATTAAGCAAAGTTTTGATTATATCGAGAGAGAACTGTTTTTCGGAAAAACCAGGGTTTATATGTTGGCAATCAACGGTTTTACCCAGACGGAAGTGTTACAGCATATTGTGGCGGATGTGCAAAGTCTTTCCGATGGAGAAGGACAAATTAGGGATTTGGAGAATTTTATAGATTCCAAACTGGGATTTGCACAGGTTTCCTACGTGGAAGACTGGCAGGCGCTGATTAAGAATCTGCTGAGCGGACAGACAATCCTGATTGTGGATGGATTTGCGCGGGCGGTGTCCATTGACACCAGAACATATCCCGGCCGAAGCATTGCAGAGCCGGATACCGAGAAGGTGACAAGAGGAGCCAAAGATGGATTTGTAGAGAATATTATCATGAATACGGCGTTAATGCGACGACGTATTCGTGACCCGAAACTGACATTTGAATTGCATCAGGTGGGACAAGACAGTAAAACCGATGTGGCCATTGCTTATATCCGTGGAAAGGCAGAAAATAATCTGATTGAAAAGGTACGCCAAAAACTGGACGGCTTGCAAGTGACGTCATTGACCATGGGTATGCAAAGTTTAAAGGAACTGATGATTCCGAGAAGTTATTTCCACCCGCTGCCCGGTGTTTTTACCACGGAGCGTCCCGATGTGGCAAGCAGTTATTTAGAAGAAGGGTATGTCTTGCTGGTGCCGGACGGGTCTCCTATGGTAATGGTTCTGCCCTGTAACATTTTTCAATTTACCCAGAGTCCGGAAGATTATTACAAAAGTCCTGTGGTGGGGAATTACATTCGTCTTATGCGACTGTTTTCGTTGCTGGCAAGTCTGTTATTGTTGCCGCTATTTTTGTTGTTTAGTTCACATATTCCCTTGCCGGAAGAATTCTCTTTGGTTAGTACGGAAGGTATGACGCCGGTGAAACTTTTTATTATGGTGCTGGTTATTGAAGTTGCCTTGGATTTGTTTCGCTATTCTACCTCTCATACCTCGGAACGCTTCGCCGGAGCGTTGTCTATCGTGGGCGGTCTGATTATCGGTGATGTGGCGATTAAATTGGAATGGGCCAGCCCGGAGGTGTTATTTTACGGTGCGGCAACGATGTTGGCTACTCTTTCCGTTGCAAGTCTTGAAATGGCAGAAGGCATTCGAATCTATCGCATTTTTCTGGTACTGTGCACCGGTTTCTTTGGCGAATGGGGATTTGGAGTCGGCTTGGCATTAGTGCTTTTATCCGTCATTACCACGCCGGTTTTTGATAGAAGAAGTTATTTTTGGCCGTTGGCACCATTTCGTTGGAGTGCATTAAAAACTTTGCTGTTTCGATACCCGACAGTGAAAGCACAACCCAGCAACGTTTTAAAAGAACAAATAAAAAAAACAGGTAAATAGAAAAAGGTATTTGTTTTGGCAGAATACGGATGTTTTTAAAAATAATATGTATAAAAAGAAGGAACGCGGAAATCATAGGAAATATAAAAGATTCAAAACGGAGGATTTTTATTATGAAAAAAATGGCAAGATTACTTGTTGTGGCAGTTGTTATGTCAATGTGTTTTATGATGGTTGCCTGCATGGGTTGCGGTAGTGAAACACCCGTGGAGCCTGATACTTCGGAAGTAATTCCTTCAGAAAGCGTATCGGAAAATACAACAGAAAACGGAAGCGAAAATATGAATGATGAGGAAAGTGCTTATCAGGCATGGAAAGAAATTGAAGTGTCCAAGCCTGCTTTCGGAGAAACCGGTGCTAATATCAGCGCAGGTGAACTTTTGGAACGTGCGGTAACAATCGAGGAATTTATTGTAAAATATCCTGAAAGCCAGTATCGTGATGAAGCGGTAGAACACTATAATAGATTAGTGACTGCAGCGATTACAGGCGGTTATGAAGGTGAAGGAAGCGGAAATCATCTCTACTTGGATGAGAACGGCGAAACATTCAGCGCAGATGTAGTAACAGAGTATGATACATTTGTAAATAACTATGGGGATACTCAGACTGCAAATCTTGTAAAAGAATATACAACCATTATCGGTGATGCAGACGGTTCTTTAACAGAGGATGTAAAAAACTTTTATAATGATCTTGTAAACCGTTTAAAAGATATGTTCCTTCTGGATAACTTAAATGAAGGAATGAACGGCGGAAGTGCCGGCGGTAACAATGATGGCAATAATAGCAATAGCAACGGTAATAGTAATAATGGCAATGGTGGAAACGGTGGAAATACCACTATGGGAACCCAGGGAAACACCGGAAACGGAAATGCGTCCGGTCAGAGTGTACAGTAAAAAAATAAGCGCAGTCTTTGCTGACTGCGCTTTCGTTGTTTTAGTTGACGCGTTTGTCGCCCCAGAAGAATAATGCTACGGTTCCGGGACCGGTGTGAGAACCGATAACGGCTCCGATACTGTTGATTTCTACCTTGCCGTTTAAGTTGGGGAAGGTGGCTTCAACCAGGTCGGCAACTTTTCTTGCATCGTCTTCGCAGGCGGAGCAGGAAATGAAACATTTGCCGCTGTAATCTTTGCCGCCGTCTGCAAGTTCGATCATTTTATCAACGATTTCTGCAATGACTTTCTTTTTGCCGCGGATTTTCTGACGTACGATTAATTTGCCCACATAGTCCACGTTCATCAGGGGGCAGAGATTTAAGATGTTGCCAAGGGTGGCAGCAGTAGCCGAAATTCTTCCGCCTCTTTTAAAATGTGTTAAATCCGTAGAGAAAAACCAGTGCTGAAGTTTTAATTTATTGTCTTCTGCGAACAGATAGATTTCTTCCAGGCTCTTACCTTCATCTCTCATCTCAACAAGTTTATCCAGGAATAAGCCGTAACCTGAACTTGCAGCAAGGCTGTCTACAACTTTGATGGTGCGTTCGGGATATTTCGCCAGTAATTCTTCTTTGGCATTCATTGCGGAATTGCAAGTGCCGGAAATGCCGGAAGACATGGAAATATGTAAAATATCTTTTCCTTCCTGAAGAAAAGGCTCAAAGAATGCCATAAATTCACTGATATTAATCTGTGAAGTAGTGGGCATGGAGCCGGCAGCGATTCGCCGGTAAAATTCGGGATAAGGAATGCTTTGACCCAAATCATCATTATATTCCTCGCCATCTATTATGTAGTGATAGCAGGCGTAAGGAATGTTATTCTTTTCAAAATATTCTTTGGGCAAGTCAACGGTTGAACAACATGTTATAACAAAAGAACTCATAGGAACCTCCATATATAGAAAAATAAACAATTGCACATAGTATTAAATACTACATACATTATAACAAGCAGATATTATATGTCAATATATTTTATGCAATTATTGACAAGAATATGAGATTTAAGTACAGTTTAAATTAGAAATGTGAACTTTGGATTAATTTATGCCGTGAATTTTAGAGATTTGAGAAAGAAACCGTAAGATAAGGGGTTTGAGGACGGATAGAAGTATGAAAGATTTCGGAACATTTGATACCTTAACAGATGAAGAAGATACCATATATAACCGTCTTGCGGTGATTCGGAAGGAATTAGACCGTCTTGCTTTGGAGCAGAATGAGGCACAGCAGGATATTAAAATGTGGCGTAATAAGATGCTGGATGATCGGTTTAAGGTAAAGTTTTGGTTGGTGGCTGCGTTACTGGTTGCACCGGGAACCCTGCCGTGGTATAGGATTGTACTTTCCGTGATGGAACTGGGATTGGATACCGGTGCTACCCGTATTTTGAATATTATTGCGACGTTTATGGCATTGATACAGACATTTGTATTTATTCCGATTTTTATTATTTTAGTAGTTGTTTTTCTGGTGTGGGTGGGGTTAAATATGCTTCGCAACAGTAAAAAGAATAAAATCCGTAAACTTGCAGAGAATATGGGTGTACAGAACCGTTATGTGCTGATTGACGAACAGAAGGTGATTGTCGGCAATACTGCTAAGGAAATGGAACAGTTACAAGAAGAGGAGACAAAACTTAAGATGCGCCTGGACAGCATACGCAGAACCAGGGAAAATATGACATAAAAAACAATTTCTTACACTTTTTTGAAAAAAATAAAAATTAGGGCTTGCCAAACCAAGAAAAAAAGTGTATATTAAGTAAGCGTGAGCGAGAAAACGCACATATTTAGGGCTATCGCCAAACGGTAAGGCAACGGACTCTGACTCCGTCATCTCAAGGTTCGAATCCTTGTAGCCCTGCTAAAAAGAAACCTCAACGAGAAATCGTTGAGGTTTTTTTATCTGTATTTTATGCGTTTAAGTATCAGATTAGTAGAACCAAAGCACTTCATTCTCTAAATACAGCGCAAGCCAGATAGAGCCTTCTTCGCTGTTCGGCAGGGCTCCGCCCCGGTCAGCATAGAGTCCGAAGGATGCTTGTGTTCCGTCGTCAAAGAAAATTGTACAGGAATATGTGCTGTCCATCTCATAACTGAAAGGACGTCCCTTTTCGCTGTCTGTCCAGAAACATCCACGGCCATCCTCCTCAAATGTCAGGAATCTCACATCGTCGCTCGTTTCGAAACTCACTTTATCAGATGTCGTGTCAACTATCTCGTACAGAATATAATACTCATTTGCCATCAGGACCTGTGCATCGAATGGTGTGACTTTGAGACACGTTGTATCCAGGGCAGGGAAGGCACCATTTTCTTCCGATTCCTCGGAAGAATCGGAGGACACGTCGGTTTCGGACCAGTTATAGTCCTCGGCCGCAAACTGACAGTGTTTTCCGATTACAAAGTTTTCCCGGTCCTGCAATTCCTCGGTGAGTCGTGCGCTTTCCCAGTAACCGAAAGTGCAACGTTCAAAGAGCGCTCCGCTTTCGTTGTCGCTGTGGTGGTAAGCGGGAAGAAAATTGTCACCCTCGTTTCCGGTGAAGGAGCAGTTTTCAAAGTGGGAGAAAGAGTCACTGAGGCTCAGCATATCGAAGCCTCTGTTGTCCTTAAAAGTGCAACTCTCAAAGAAAGTATCGCTGCATAGCAGGTCAACGATGCCGTAACTACAATCGCGGATAATGCAGTCCTTGAGTGTAATGCCTTCTGTTTGGTCTGCCACAATGCCGTAGGTGCCACAACCGTAGAGATCCAGACCATTGAGGCTGATTTTTTGGCAGTAATCAAAAGCCAGCACCGCACCTTGACAGTTTCCCTGCTCAATTGTATGGCCGAAGGTGATGTTTTCAATGGAAATATTGGAACAGTCGTTAAAGTAGAGCACATCGGAATAGCGGGGTTCTGACACGACCTCGACCTTGCCGTCCTTTGACCCGCGAATCGTCAGATTATCGACCTCGTGGATCTCTGCCTGCCAACCGTCAGTGAAACCGCGAACAACGTAGTTCGAGACGTTATCGGGGACCTCACGGAGATACTCTGTAAGGTTATAGGTGCCTGGTGCAAGTTCGATGACTACGCCCGGTGCGATGACCTCGAGGAACTCGCCTGCTGTGCTGACATAGATCACTTCGTTCTCGGCCACAGATTCTTCCGACGGAGTGGGAGACTCCGGCAGAATCGGCGCGGGAACGGTGGATGTCTGTTCCGATGTCACGGCAGGTTCTTCTTTTTCGGAAGCACCAACACACCCGGAAAGTGACATGAGCAGTAAAAGCGCCAACGCAAAGGCGCAGAGGTTCAACTTCTTATCCATATTTTTTAATCCTTTTTTTGCCATATTTTTCGATACTCTTCCTACCAGTAGATTGATTCAGTTTAATAAAAGAGATAAGGTCTGCGGATGATTCAGCAGGATATACCTTTATTGTTGTTTAGCATAGCATGACTTGATAAAAAAATCTACTGTTTCCGTCGGCTGTGTAGGTTTTTGTATTTGTATCCTGAAATGTTGCATATAATCAACGAAGTGCCGTCAATTGGAAATAAAGATTAGGTAAATGGACTATTTTAATAGTTTAAAAAAGATTGTAGATGCGAAACAGGAGTGATATAATAACAGGCATAGGGGATGTAAAATATAATTTCTGTAGGAAAATGGAAAATTCATTCTTATGGAACTGCGGATGATGAAACCAGTGAGAGATAACAGTAAAAGGAGGATAAGAAATGACATCACAAACTATTGAGAACGGAAGAAACCACACAGAAAGTTTTACTTTTAATTCTTTGCCTGTGAACGTGGCAGAATTACAGGTGTTGCCGGAGGCTTCTCTGGACTCTGCGTTTAAAACAACAGCACTCTGTATTGCTGCATTATGTAATTGGGAAAAGGATGCCAATGCCACATGGGAAATGCTGGACTTTTTAAAAGGACCGGAGAACGTGAGTGAAAGAGAAAAGCAATTTATTAAGGATCGTTTGTACGGAAAACAGTATAAGACATTATCATTTTTTAAAGGTGCAACACCGGATAACGGATATGCTCCCGCTATACCTTATACAATTACAGTAAGTGAAAATCCGTATTCTTTTGCGGAAGAGAATTGGGCAACTCTTTATGTAACAAGCGGCGGTGCAGATTCACCCAGACCCGTTAAATTACGCAGAAAGCCCTCTACGAATCAGTGGTTTATTAATGACATTCAGTGTCTTGCAGACATTAGAATTCCCACAGAACAGGATCCGTGGGCATAGGAGAGAAGAGGTATTGTATCAGTGAAAAAAATATTGTTATATACATTACTGGTGTGTGCATTCGTTACTTTTACGGCTTGCAGGGGCGGAAATCCGAATTTGGAAGCGGAGCAGATGCAGACAATAGAAACCGTAGAAGAACATACATCGGAAAAAGAAACGGAAGTAATACAAGAGGATGTTTCGGATGAAGGAAAAGAGGTGTCTGAGTTACCGGAGATATTGTCTATGAGTCAGACCTATGTGACACAATATGAATGGCAGGATGATATTTGGTTACTGTACAGCGAACATTCTTACATAGAGATGTGGGAAAATTCTGAACAATATCCTGAAATAGACCGTGTTTTATCAGAAATAGCAGGCTTGCAGACGCATACAATGGATGATGAGGCAGATAATATTCTTAGTTTTGCGCAGGAGATTATGGATGTAAATGCGTCGGATTTTGAAACTCAGGTGTCAACACTTGATGTACAGGTTCGAAGAGCGGATAGCGTGGCGGTAAGTCTTTTGGCGGATTCTTATGCGGATTATGGATTTATTGAGGACTTTAGAGGAATGTGGGGAAGCAACTATGATACACAGACCGGTGAGCAATTACTTCTTTCGGATGTGATTCTTGATATGGAGCCAATTCCCGGAATTGTACTCAAGGAGTTAAATAATCATATCTGGGCAGGAGATTTTTATTCGGAAACAGTTATAGAAGATTATTTTAGAAATACATCCGAGGATAATATCAGTTGGACTTTGGACTATAACGGAGTAACGTTCTATTTTGGAGATGGTGAAATTTCAGAACCCGGGAACGGAAGACAGACCGCAACTGTTTCCTTTGCGGAATATCCTGAACTATTTGATGAAAAGTATATGAAAGTACCGGAAGCATACATAGTCAGATTACCATTGGATCAATCATATTTTACGGATTTGAATAGTGACGGAACATTGGAAGAATTGAATTGTACAGGCTTTTATAATCAAACAGACAGATTTTATTCGAAGTTTGGAGTTTATACGGATACAGACGGTTATTATCATTATGAAGAACTCTTTGCGTATGACTTCCAGCCGTACTATGTAAAAACGGAGGACGGCAACCATTATATTTATGTATTCTGCGAGGAAAGCGAAGGCGGAAATCGTCAAATGATGCTGGTAGTGTATGATGTAAATGGTGGTAGTTTTTCGAGGGTTGGAGATATGAATATTGCACCTGCATATATTCCTTCGGATATGTTTGTGTTACCGCTTGATCCCAATAATATGCTTATGGATAATTGTGACAGCCTTGCGCAGGATTCTGAAGTATATATGGTTGGTGATGATGGTATGCCTGTAAAAAAATAAAAATATACAGGCAGTTGTATGACGAACAAAGGATAAACTTTGTCAGATAAGGATTTATCGGGTTCGGTTAAATGGAGTGGATAGATGACAAAAATTAAAAAGAAATATATTATAAAGATGTGCATGTTGGTAATTTCATTGTGCGTCTTATCGGGTTGTGCTCAAATAGATGTTACAGAGTCTGTTAATGATGATATTAACGTAACAGAGGAAAAGGTGAGTACAGTAGAAACGTCCGATAAAGAGGAGGAAGCGGATAATACGCAGTCGACAGACGCAGTTGTGCAGGTAAGCAATGCGAAAGAGTTGTTGGAAGCAATCGTACCCGGAGCAACCATTATAATATCTCCCGGTTATTATAATCTGAGCGAATATACAGAGGAGATATGGAATACAGAGGGAGAGGAATGGAATCAAACCCATCCATATGTGCAATTGAGAGAATGTTTCGACGGTGGTATAGAAGTTGTGGTTCGGAATGTAGACGATATTTTCATTGCGGGTGATATAGAAAGTAACATCGTAACAGAACTTGTGGTGGAGACAAGATACGGAGCAGTTCTTAATTTTGAGGGTTGTAATAATGTATCTTTGAACGGTCTTACAATGGGACATACACAAGCGGGTGCCTGCGATGAGAGTGTTATTACATTTTCCGATAGTAGGGATATTTATTTGTCGGCACTGGATCTTTATGGATGTGGTATGTACGGGTTTACTGCAAAGGACGGAAGCGGTAATATATGTGTGCAGAGTTGTACCATCAGAGATTGTGAAGCAGGTCCATTTTATATTACAGAGCCGGTAGGAAAGTATGAATTTGGAAATTGCTGGTTATGCGGGTCCTTTGGAGGCGGCTATTACGAGCCGTCCAGTGAAGCGAAACTCTCTTTTGCAGAATGTAATTTTGGAACATATGAGACAAATTACTGGTATTTTAATGAAGATGCCGTATTTACGAATTGTTACTGGGAAGAAATTACAGAATATCCTGATGTAGAACCGGAGGGAGAGGATGTATTTGATTATGACCGTTTGATTCCTATGGACAGCAACGAAGTGGAAGTTGCGGATACTTATTATGCGTATATGGTAGTAAATCAGCAATCCGGCGATATTGCGTATTATCCTAGTATTACGTTGCATTTGGAAGAGAACGGAAACGGATATTACGAGTCGGAAGATGAGTATTTTGAATTTATATGGTATTGTGAAGCGGATGGAACGTTGACATTGGAATCTGAAGTGTATCGTTATGCGGATTTATATGTAGAACATCAGGACGGCTTTGATATGTTTTGGATTATGGTTCAAATGGATGAAAATGTTGTTTGGTTTTACTAGAGTTTGATTTGTGTATTTAAATTGAAGAGATGATAAGGGGAACTTTTATGTACGAATGGAAAACCCGTATACGATACAGTGAAGTGGGCACTGACGGTCTTTTGACCATGTGCTCCCTGATTGATTATTTTCAGGATTGCGTGAATTTGGATTCCGATGACCGTAAGGTGGGATACTGGGAACTGAGTAAAAAGGGTCTTGGCTGGATTCTTTTGACCTGGCAGATTGAGGTGAACCGATATCCTAAAATGGGCGAGACTGTAGTGATTTCCACTGCACCTCACGGATTCCGCGGAACATTCGGATACCGTAACTTTTTTATGAGGGATGAAGAGGGAGAGCTTCTTGCGGTGGCAGACAGTACCTGGATGTTGATGGATTTTAATGCAATGAAACCGGTACGGCCGGCGGATGAAATTCTCAATGCCTATGAGTTGGAAGAAAGATATCCTATGGAGTATTCCCGCACTAAAATTGTGTTGGGTGATAATAAAGAAGAGCAGGAGCATTTCCACGTGGGCGTGCATCATCTTGACACCAATCATCATGTGAACAACGGCCAGTATGTAGCCATGGCGCAGCAGTATCTGCCGGAGGATTTTGTGGTAAATAAATTGCGTGTGGAGTATCGTAAGCAGGCAATGCTTGGCGATGAAATCGTTCCCTGGGTATCCTGTGAAGACGGTGCGTACAAAGTAGCAATCAATAACGGCGAGGATGCGGCGTTCGCGGTATTGTTATTTCACACAAATGCATAGTAGATAAATGTGGTAAAATATTGTATACTGTAAAGAGGCGCGTTGTAAAATCTGCGTTCCTACAGTAAATTACAGAAAGGTATGAGGAAATACCTACACCTACAGAACGGAGGACAATTATGTTAGAATTAGGAAAAATACAAACACTACAGGCGGTCAAAAAAGTTGAATTCGGTATGTATTTTGCCGCTTTGGATGATAAAAGGGGAGAAGAGCGTGTGCTTCTTCCGGCAAAACAGGTGCCGAAAGGCATGGCAATCGGCGAGCAGGCGGAGTTGTTCCTTTATAAGGATTCTTCGGACCGATTGATTGCTACCACAAGAACGCCTATGGTGACTTTGGGACAGGTTGCAAGATTAAAAGTTGCAGGCACTACCAAAATCGGAGCTTTCCTTGATTGGGGGCTGGAGAAGGATTTGTTGTTGCCTTTCCGTGAGCAGACCTATCGCGTCCGCGAAGGCGATGAGATTTTAGTGGCTCTCTACATTGATAAAAGTGAGCGCTTGTGTGCAACGATGAAATTATACCACTACCTTGAAAAAGGTGGCGAGTATAAGAAGGATGAATGGGTAACCGGTACGTTGTACGAAATCAGCGAAAATTTCGGCGCTTTTATAGCGGTGGACGATAAATATTCAGGACTGGTTCCGGCCAAGGAATTCCAGAAAAACGTGCCTTGCGGAAGCAAGGTGGAGGCTCGTGTAACCGGCATTCTCGAAGATGGCAAAATCAATTTAAGTTTGAAGGATAAAGCCTATCTTCAAATCAGTAAAGACGCGGAAGAAATTATGAGCGTAATTGAGAGTTATGACGGTGTATTACCATTTAATGATAAGGCATTGCCGGAAACCATTAAGCGTGAGATGGGTATGAGTAAAAACGAATTCAAGCGCGCGGTGGGAAATCTTTTAAAAGCGGGTCGTATTGAAATTACGGAGAAATGTATTCGTAAGATTAAATAGAGGCATTTTGCAGAGGATAAAACATATGAAAGTAATTGATGTTTTGGGGATGCATATTACTGACTATCCGTTGAAAGAAGCCATTAAACTTTCTTTGAAATTTGTCAGTAGCGGTGCAATGAATACAATCTTTTATGTTTCTTCTCAGGTGTTGTTGGATGCGGGGGACAATCCCGGGCAGCGTGAGCGTCTTCAATCCATGGATTTGATTCTTTACGGAGAACCTACGGTTCTGGATGTTCTGGGAGAAAAAAGCAGAGAGCGTAAAAACGAAATTAAGCAGGATGAGTTTTTACGCGAGTTTGTAAAAAAGATTGCCAGAGGAAAACAAAAAGTATATTTGGTTTCCGATTCGGAAAGTAAAGCTGATAAACTGGAGGAGTATCTTAAGGAACTGCATTCCAGTGTACAAATTATCGGCAGATATATTTGGGAGAAAGAACAGTCGGCGGCAGATTTGGTCAATGAATTGAATGATGTTTCACCGGACGTGATTATTTCCCAATTACCCAATGAGGTGCAACAGGAAATAATTTGCGAGAATCGTCGTATGATTAATGCAAACGTTTGGATTGCGTTATTATACGAGCGCGCGGTTAATAAAAAGAAGAAGGTTACTTTTGGTTCCAAATTGGACTGGATGTTTTACAAAAGGCTTTTTAAACGTAAGGTAGACAAGTACGAAACAGAAAAGGCCGAAACTGAAAAAGAAGAGTCCGAGGCAACAGAGCAGATGACAGAGAATACAGAAACTGCGGATGCCGGACTTGAAGAGACAAAAGAAGAACCGACAGAATAAAATTACATAACGGAACGGGTGATGCGGGGATTTCTGTAAGTCGGGCCGCATTGAAAAGGGAAGCAGGTGTAAATCCTGCACGAACTCGTCACTGTAAGAGAGGAGTGTATTCCAAAGAGCCACTGGGGGACCGGGAAGGCGGAATGCACGATGATTCTTAAGTCAGGAGACCTGCCCGGTGTCCGGTACGAAGAGCAAATGCTCTTAAGCCACGAGTAATTGGCGGTACGAGATTCCATTTTAGTCCTTAAGACTTTTATTTTGGTGTACGTAAAACCTCTTACTTGTGCGGTAAGAGGTTTTTT
>JAZNLG010000146.1:0-15550 GCA_045578965.1 Lachnospiraceae bacterium
AAAATCCTTCTCTATTTCAACTTCTACTTCTTCTCCCTGCTTGGAAAGTACTGTAATCAGGAGTTCTTCATCCTGCACCAGATAACGATAGTCAAGAATATCCTGAATCTCCCGGTCATTAATTTTTAAAATGGCATCTCCCGGCTCCATACCGCATTCTTCCGCGATGCTTCCGGGCAACACTTCTTTGATTACATGAATGTGTTTTTTCATTTTATAAACTATCCTTCAAAATTTTTGCAACATCCTGTACATTCAACGGTACAAATGCCGTACTGAAATTATTATGATTAACAGCATCTTCCGCCATCTGTGATATTTTACTCTCATCAATGCCGACATCCTGCAATTTCATGGGCAAACCGCAATCCATAAAAAACATCTCCGTAGCATCAATTGCCTGATTGGCACACTTATAATCATCCGCCTCATCGATGCCCCATACATTACGTCCGTATTCCGCAAACTTTTCTACGGTGGCATCACTTAACACATAGCGCATCCATCTGGGTGTAATAATAGCAAGGCCTACACCGTGAGTAATATCATAATATGCACTTAATTCATGTTCAATGGCATGGCAGGTCCAAGCACCGATTTTACCACAGGAAACAAGACCGTTTAACGCCACTGTACTTGCCCACATAAGATTAGCTCTGGCTTCATAATTCTCGGGGTCTTTCAATGCAATGGGGCAATAACGAATACAGGTTTTCAGCACAGATACCGCAATACAATCCGTAAGATATGCACCTGTATTCTTGCGGAAATACTGTTCAAATACATGAGACATAATATCTGCTGTTCCCGCAGCCGTCTGAATTGCCGGCAATGTATACAGATATTGAGGGTCGCATACCGCAGCCTTCGGAATAAAATTGTGAGATGAGGTACCGAGTTTCTCTTTGGTCTCCAAATTGGAAATCACGGCATTCTTATTCATCTCGGAACCGGTAGCTGCCAAAGTTAAAACCACAACAATCGGAAGCACTTTCTCTATTTTTTCAGGATTGGTAACCAAATCCCATGCATCTTTGTCATAATTGGCTGCAGCCGCTATTACTTTGGATGCATCAATGGTACTTCCGCCGCCTACGGCAAGCACAACATCTACACTTTCCTTTTTACAGATTTCAGCACCCTTACGTACCGTGCTGATACGAGGATTGGGTTCCACCCCATTCAATTCAAACACTTCACAATCGGAAAGTAATTCTTTTATTTTATCGTATATGCCGTTTCTTTTAATACTACCGCCGCCATACACCATCAAAACACGTTTTCCGTAAGGTGCAATCAATTCCGGCAGACAATCAATCTTATCCTTTCCAAAACGGATATCTGTTTCTACATGATAACGAAATGAATTCATAAGCCCTCCCATTTGAACACTAAAAACAGTGTTGTTTTAACTTTCTTTTCTCTGTCAATCATTATATCTTTTAACAAACTACTCCAAAATAAAATTATATTTTAACCAAGGAAAAGTGTCAACCTTACGCGACGAAATTCCAACCCTATCTTGACGCAAATTCTTATCAATGATATAAAAGAAGTAACGCTTTTTTAAGTAATGCGATTCATTATGAACTTCAAATATAAAACAATAGTGAAATGAAATACATATGAAAGGAGGCATAATTCTATGCCTAACTTATTGGAACTTGAAAATGCCATGCCGGTAGCTCCTCTTAAAATCATCGCCCTTCCAGGTGCAAAACAACTCGGCGAAAGAATCAACGAATATCTTGTAGCATTTCGTAAAGAAATCAATAATGTACATAAAAACGATCCTGCTTTTCAGGGTTATATCGAAGACAATTACCTTGTAAAATATCAGACTCCCCGCTTTGGCAGCGGTGAAGGAAAAGGCGAACTATTGGAATCCATCCGCGGTAAAGACCTTTATCTTCTTGTAGATGTATGTAACCACAGCCTTACTTACAGAATGCACGGCTATGTGAATCATATGTCTCCGGATGACCATTACCAGGATTTGAAACGTATTATTGCTGCTGCAACCGGTAAAGCACACAGAATCAATGTTATTATGCCTTTTATGTATGAAGGCAGACAGCACAAACGAAGCGGCCGCGAATCGTTGGATTGTGCTTACGCATTGGAAGAATTAAGCGGAATGGGTGTTAGTAATTTTATTACTTTTGATGCTCACGATCCCAGAGTCCAGAATGCAACTCCTCTTTGCGGTTTTGATAACTTCTCACCTAACTATCAGTTTGCAAGAACTTTATTAAGCAACGAAGATGATTTGATTATTGACAAAGACCACACCATTGTCATCAGCCCCGATGAAGGCGCACTTGACAGAGCAATTTATCTCGCCACCGTCCTCGGTGTAGATACCGGTATGTTCTACAAACGTCGTGACTATACAAGAATCGTAAACGGCAAGAATCCTATTGTTGCCCATGAATTCCTGGGAGACAACATTGACGGCAAAGATGTAATTATCATTGACGATATGATTTCATCCGGTGACAGTATGATTGATACTTCCCGTCAGTTAAAGGAAATGAATGCAAGACGCGTATTTATCTGCTGTTCTTTCGGTTTGTTTACCAACGGTTTGGAAGCCTTTGACAAAGCATACGAAAAAGGACACTTTGATAAGGTAATCACCACAAACCTTACCTATACGCTTCCCGAACTTTTACAGCGTCCTTACTACTTACAGGCAGATATGAGTAAGTTTACCGCTTCCATCATTGATTTTATGAATCATGATACATCACTGACTCATACCTTAACCCCGACAGATAAAATTCACGAAATCGTGAAGTTATATAACGCACGCAAAACTGATATTGACTTTTAGAAGACTTTTGATTCCCCCTTATGCATAACGCAAGGGGGAATTCTTATGAAAAAATATATGCATTATAAAAGAATTACAAAGAGGTTTATCTTATGAACGAAAAGAAACTTTTTATTACAAAACCCTTAGGCATCGGTCTGCTGGCCTGCCTTTGCTGTCTTCTTTGGGGAAGCGCTACTCCTGCTATCAAGATTGGTTATGAATGGTTTGGAATTAATCCTTGCGTTGGCCTTAGTATGCGCAGGAATTTATCTTGTAAATAAAGTAAACGAATAAAAACGCATTTCCTAAGTATCAAAAAGCCCTTGATTCTGCAATCAAGGGCTTTTTTACGTGTCACTCACACATTGGAGAACGAATAACCTACTCGCACTATATTTTAAATCCACCATTTACACAACCAGAATTTGTTTTCATTGCCGTCACACTATATGTAATATTTACCACAAGCGCAATCACCGTAATTACAACAAGAGGCAAAATACCGATTTCAAAAAACATACCGGCTAATACAAACACTACCAAAAGTACCAACAACGCCATATTGGTCGCTTTTACGGTCTTATAAGCAGCAATACCAATCTGCATACGCTCTGCTTCATCACAACTTTCATACCAGACCTTATCAAATTTCATATCGTATACACTTCCCTTTTTCTCGGGATTCATAAGTTTACTCTGGTTAATGCACCCTTTCTGAATTGCCAGACCAAGAAACAGAGTTGCCATAAATACCACAAGATCCACCATTCTCATATAAATCAGAATCCAACTTTCCGATACCCCTTCCTCAAAGGACATACCGGCATAAAATGCAAAACCAAAGAAAGCAAAATTGATAAAATAAGTAACATTGGTAAACAAAAGTCCTAATGAAAGTTTTTTATCTACGGCTTCGTACTTTTCATCTTCATCCATATTACTCTTCCACAGTTTCTTAGCCTTGTTATAAAAGGAAAAGGAAATCATAAGGAAAATCGCATCCAAAATCACCAAAAGAAATGATGCCGGGACCGCAAAATCTTTCTGCAACTGATTCCAAAATTCTACAAATGACAAGCCGGATTCTCTCAAGCTAATCACCATAGCAACGCCTCCGGCGCCAAGAAAACCGCCCAGTACACCGGAAAGAATCAAAATCAAAATAAACAAACCTACTTTTTTACTGTCTTCTTGTTTTATTTCTTCTTTACGCGCCTGTACTTCATCTTTCATTTCAGATTCTGATTCATTTACATTATTACATTCTGTATTATCTGATATATTATTTTGTGCGAAAAACAAATCATTCGACATTTCCGCATTTATTTTCTTGTTATCCATCTTAACAAAACCCTTTCACAAGTTGTAATCAAATTGATTTACTAAAAACATCATAATCTTGCATTTATACTTTGCTAATCTTCTTCATACTGAAATGCTTCTTCCACCGTCACATCAAAGACTTTGGCAATTTTAATTGCCAGTGTGACAGAGGGAGAATAATCCCCTCTCTCAATAAGGCTTATGGTTTGACGGCTGGCACCCACCAACTTCCCAAGTTCCTGTTGGTTGATATTTTTACGGGCCCGCAATTCTTTTAATCTGTTATACAATGGCATATCGCCACCCCCTATTTATGACATTAAACCTGTTGCAATCATACCGATATAATACATTGCGAACAAAAATACACAACATAATACAAACAAAATCATTCCCCAGTTAAAGAAGCATTTTCCGTATGTTGTACCGTTTTTGACTCCCATAGGATTTGCTTTTAACTTAAATTTCTTGAGGAATACGAAGAACAGAATAACACCTGCCAACGCACATACTCCAAGGAAAAGCATCCAACATGCATAAATCATCATAACTCCGTACACTTCCATTATTTCCGGCTGTTCAAGATACGCCATCAGTTCATAAGGTTTTGTAGAAAGTTCGGAAATCTTATTGATAACATCCATATGTTCCAAGACTTTCATCGCCAAAGGAGTTGTAACTACTGAAGTAGACAGATTTACAACCATATGAAGAATAATGGTATACCATACTTTGCCGGTTCTTGCATAGATAAAAGCAAATAACATACCTAAACCTGTTGCAAAGAAAAACTGAGCAAAGTTGCCGTGGAATAATCCAAACATAATACCCGACATCATGACTACTGCAAACTCACCATACTTAATCATACGGTCAATTAAAAGTTTTCTGAATAATAATTCTTCCACAATCGGAGCCAAAATACCTACGGTAAGAATTCTCCAAAATGCACTGGACTGCATCATCATATTACTTAATGCATTATTATCGGATGCGCTTACGCCAAAAGGCATTGTAATCATTTCACTGACAACAGTACCAACAATCATACCCACACCACAGATTCCGCTACCGATGATAACGGTCAGAACAATCTTCCAGAAACTCATATTTTTCTTTTCAATTTCAACTTTGGGCATTTTACGTACTAATAAGTATAAAACAGGAAAACCTATACAATACGTAGGAATAATAATCTGCATAAAAGCAGCCCATGACTCATTCGCCCATTTTGCAGGTAACAACATTCCGTATACTAACTGTGCAACAATCACAACCACGGCAAAAACAAAATATTTCCAGCCAATTTTCGTTGCTGCTTTTTTCATTTCATTCAGCCATGATTTTTGATCGGGAACATTTCCCTGCATCTCTTCTGTCATTCCTTGATTCAAACTTAAATTCTCTTCCATTTTGTGTCTCCTCTCACACTTTTATATCTTAATTACTGTTTATCAGTAAATCAGATTCTCTTAATCATTTAAAATATTACGGTTTAAGATATGCTTACACATTCTCCTTATAAAAATCCGTAATGACAGTTATCATTTGCAGTTTGACGTCTTTTATTTGCAACTTGACAACTTTCCTTGTCAAATACAATATAGCATTGACAAAGAAAGTTGTCAATCCTTTTTTGTAAAAAATGACAAAAAAAGTTGTCATTCTGTTTTTATACGTAAAAAATGCAGAAGTACACTCATACTTCTGCATTCCATCACTTTTTATTATTTACTTGTAAAATACGACACACGGTCACACTAATGCAACAAACGGCATAATTAAACAAGAATCTTACAGAAATTCTTCTTACCTCTTCTTACGATAAATTCGCCGGCACCGATTTCTTCCTTGGTATAAACCTTCTTAATGTCGGTAATCTTCTCATCATTAACGGCTACACCACCCTGCTCAATGGCACGTCGGCCTTCACTTCTGGTAGGAACAAGTTTTGCGCTTGCAAGAATACCGATTAAGTCGATGCTTCCGTCTCTGTAATCTTCTTCCTGTAAAGTGTAGGTAGGCATATTGGCATTGTTTCCGCCACCGCCGAATAATGCCTTAGACGCTTCCTGCGCCTTCTGTGCTTCTTCCTCACCATGAATCATCTTGGTAAGTTCAAATGCAAGGATTTCTTTCGCAGTATTCAACTGGCTGCCGCCGCAGTCATTCATTTTATCAATTTCTTCCAAAGGAAGGAAGGTAAGCATACGGATACATTTTAAAACATCCGCATCGCCGATATTTCTCCAGTACTGATAGAATTCAAAAGGTGAAGTCTTGTTTGCGTCTAACCAAACAGCCCCCTTCTCTGTTTTACCCATTTTCTTACCCTCTGAGTTCAGAAGCAAGGTAATTGTCATCGCATATGCATCCTTACCTAATTTACGGCGAATCAGTTCGGTACCGCCGAGCATGTTACTCCACTGGTCATCACCGCCGAACTGCATGTTACAGCCATATTTCTCATACAACATAAGGAAGTCGTAACTTTGCATAATCATATAGTTAAACTCTAAGAAACTTAAGCCTTTTTCCATTCTCTGCTTGTAACATTCTGCGGTAAGCATTCTGTTTACGGAGAAATGAGGACCTACTTCTCTTAAAAATTCAACATAGTTTAAGTCAAGCAACCAGTCCGCATTGTTTACCATCATAGCCTTACCATCGCTAAAATCAATAAACTTGCTCATCTGCTCCTTGAAGCAGTCGCAGTTGTGCTGGATCGTTTCCTTGGTCATCATTTTACGCATATCAGACTTTCCGGAAGGGTCACCAATCATACCGGTACCGCCACCAATTAATGCGATAGGCTTATTTCCTGCCATCTGCAATCTCTTCATTAAGCAAAGTGCCATAAAATGACCTACATGCAAACTGTCAGCAGTAGGATCAAAACCAATATAAAAAGTTGCTTTTCCGTTATTGATTAATTCTTTGATTTCTTCTTCATCTGTTAACTGGGCAAGTAAACCTCTTGCCTGCAACTCGTCATAAATTGTCATTTTCGTCTTCTCCGTTTCTTTTTGTTCTGTTTGTATTTTTTATTAAAAAATAAATACACTAACCTTATATAATAAATTCGGTTTTGGCAGCAATATTTTCCAATAAAAGACCGCCACGCACTGCTCCATATTATAAAATCCCATGTAATATTTGTCAATTGCCATACCACATATTTATGATACAACCCAAACGCATTATCCTGATTCAACTTTTTTATTCGGGTATGGATTCCACAGGTTCATCTTCCGCATCGGAAGTCTGTCCCGTTTCTTCTGCCGGAAGCAACGCATCTTTAGTATAACGATTGGATGCATTCCAGAGAATCCATTCCGTATAGCCTGCATCATAAACCGCCTGAATCTGTTCTCTGACTTCATTTGCTCCGTAAGGATGATAGGGTTTGATCCAACTTGCCGTAAAATCCTGAAGCCACGGTCGGACAATAGGCTTATCTTCCTCTGCTAACCCGGCAAGAGCATTATCCGAAGCATTCATAGCCCCTATAATCATTTCATAAGGCTCACTATTCGGATATTTCTGATTATAGACACCCGAAGCGTAATGAGACGGATAAATCATCGGACAAATCACATCTAAATTACTACTGATTGCGGCATAATCCTGTCCTACAATGCCACTGTCGTAGGCATTGTCAATAATGGTACCGAAAACATCCGCTGAAACATATACTCCCAGCGGAGACAATTTCTCATGTGCATATTGCGTAAACTCCGTAAAAATCTCCGTCTTGGATACCGTTGCGGAATCTTCACCGTAAGACACTTCATCGGCTTTAATCTCTGTAGAAAAACGCACATAATCAAACTGAATTTCATCAAATCCGTCTTCCACCGCACATTGTGCCACCTCAATTAAATAATCCCAGACCTCTCTTTTATACGGATTTACCCAGGCAAGTCCGCTGCTGTCATAATAAATACTTCCGTTTGCACGATGCACACTCCACTCAGGTTTAGCCTCTGCTAAATACGGGTCACGAAACGCTACAATACGCGCAATTACATAAATTCCCCTGTCATGCAATTCCTGCACAAGTCCGGGCATATCTTTAACATATTTTACTCTGACACCCAAGGCTTCCACGGTTTCACTGCTCATTGCATAGGTCACATAACCATCATCATTTTTAACATCAATTACCACAGCATTTAACTCTGTCTCTTCCACCAATTGAATAATTTCTTCCATACGGGCATGTCCTGCAACAGGCCCGGTAACATAAATGCCCTTTACCGCAGGCGGCGCTTCTTTGGCCACTGCCAACATACGACCTTCATTCGTAGTCTGAGAAGCAAGGTACGTTTTTAATTCCTCTGTATCATTTGGAAGAGCCGGGATTGTATTCATATTGTCACTCTCCGAACCCTCGGAGTTATTCTCTGTTACTGCACTCTCAATCTCTGAATATTCCTCTGCTATCGTTTCCGTTGTTTCATCTACTTGCAATACTGTTTTTATATCAGTGAAAAAATCCGAATCTTCATGATTCCGGTAAAATCCAAACAGGAAACATGCCGTAAAAAGAATTGCCGATATCAAAAGTGACAAAACTACTTTTCCTGTTTTTATTTTTTTCTTCTTTTTATTCCCCTGTGTCAATTACAATCATCTCTTTTCTCGTATATTTTTCATAAAATATCAGAGAATTTAACAATATTCAAATGCATTCCGAAACCATTCCGTTTTATCACCGCAAATTGAAATTACATCAAAACGCATAGGTGTAAAATCATCGATTCCTTTTTTCATCCTGTAAAAGTCTGCCACCCTGCATATGGTATGGCATTTCTTTGGTGATACAGCCTCCGTTGGGCTGCCTTTTCTTAAATCCCTGCGATATTTCACTTCAAAGAAAACCAGATATTCGCCATCATATCCTATAATATCAATTTCGCCAAAGCGATTGCGAAAATTACGTTCAACAATTTGAACACCCTGTTTTTCCAGAAAACATACCGCTAAACTTTCATACTCCGTTCCGGTCTGCCTTTTATTTATACTACTTCCTCCTCTGATCCAATTCCTTTTGACGAATCTTGTCCATTGCATCCACAAATACAAGAATTTCTGCCACGACCTCATACAACTCCGGCGGAATCATTTCTCCGATTTCCAAACGCGATAAGGTATCCGCCAGTTTATCATCACGATGTAGCGGCACATTGGATTCTTTTGCTTTTTCTATGATTCGTTCCGCCAATGCGCCCTGACCGGAAGCAATGACTTTCGGTGCATCTTCGGTTGGATTATATTCCAGCGCAATGGCCTGTTTTCTTTTTGGTTTCGTATCCTGCATACTCATTCCTCATAACAGTTCTGTCTGTTTCATTTTACTGTATATCGCTTGCTCCTTCAATGGAAGTAATATCCGGTTATGCTCTCACATCAAAACGATAAATTGCGGTCTTTGTATCTCCTGCAGAACCTCCTACCGATAAATCATTACCGGATGTCTGCGGCAAAATATCTTCTTTCAGAGACATCTGAGTATCTTTTACCTTCATCTGCGCATTTAAATTATATCCTCTGCGCTCCAGTCTTTCACTCAACATATCAATATTTGCTTCGATAAAATCTAAAGTTTCTTCATTTTCCAAACAAAAATCAGTAGTGACATTTTTATCCTGCATTTTAACAAATACATCCACCATCCCCAGATGTTGCATATCCAAATGTAAGGCTGCGCTGACACTTTCTTTGCCTGCCGCCAGGCTCTTCTTAT
Organism: Lachnospiraceae bacterium; assembly: GCA_045578965.1. Lineage (GTDB taxonomy): Bacteria > Bacillota > Clostridia > Lachnospirales > Lachnospiraceae > UBA3766. Next base: position 9,891 of record JAZNLG010000146.1, read on the forward strand.
CCGCATACACATATAAATCACCGGTGGCAGAATGTCCGTTCATTTTCAAAGGCAATTGAACATAAGGCATAAACTGATTTAAGTTATTCAAAAAATCCACATTTTCCTTAAATTGCTGCAAATTTTGAGATAATACGGAACTTTCTGATAATGATTGGGACATGGAATGAATAATGGAATCCACCTGCGTATTGATTCGATTATAAAAATCCGACACATTTTTTCCGTTCTCTACTTCCAAAGGATTCAATAACCAGGCAGACTGTAATTGTTTGCTCATCATTTTGGCAAATGCCGGATTCTCCCATAATTTGCCTGCTACGGAAGCATCCTTCCCTGCCAGTTCGCCTTTTAACATATGAAAAAGTTCATTCAGATTTAAATTGCCGTTTTGCACTTTGGAAATCATTTCTTTGGAAAAACCGTTTTGTTCCAAAATCTTTGCCAAATCTGCATACTCGGCTTTCGTCAATACACCGGAAAGAATTTTATCATCCCCTCCAAGAACATTTTCCGTGCTTTGAATTCCCTCTTTACCATCCACCAATGTATGAACGTTATTCTGTGGATTCATAGCTTCTTCCAGGGCCGCCAGGGCCTTATCCATAGCAGATTGCTGTGCAACTTCATTGCCGGCTTCCGCTTTTCCTTGTCCGTTCAACAAAACAGATTCCTCGTCCAAAACTCCGTTTGACGAAACCTCCGACAGCACCTGCCCGTCTTCTCCAATTTGATTCGCCAAACCATCCATAAGCATCTGCTCGCCGGATAAAAGTGCTGCCTGGGGTTGATTGGCTGTTAACTGCACTTCATGTTCCGCAATTAACGATACCAATTCCTGCGTTACATTCATCACTTGATTCACTTCACCGTTGGCGGTCATATTTTTCAATTCCGCAGGTAATTCATGAATCAATTCTTGTATGGTACTTGCCACACGTTCCTCATAATTCACAAGGGCTTGGAACTGCTCTACGTTTTGCGGAGTGGTTTCCATACCGATTTTGTGCATATGTATCAAAAGCGACTGCTCCGTCCCGGGAAATCTTAAAATATCCTGATGCATACTCTGAAGGGTCTGCATATCAATGGGCATCCCTTCTTTCATAAGTCCGGAAATCATTTGCGCAGTCTGACCGTTTGCTTCAATTCCGGCAGCCTGTAATGCATTCTGTGCCAATTGCTCCTGAGCCAGATTGGTAAATAACGCCCTCAATGCCACCTGTCCGTTCTGATTGTTACTGATTTCAAACATCATCTTTTGACCGACGGATATATTCATATTCTGCTCAACTTTTGCAGAAATCACGGCATTATCGGCAATTTTCAGTTCTACTTCATTACCGTTCACCGCTACAACTTCTCCCTGCAACGTTTCTCCGGGTGACATATTTTTCAAAGCGGCCATGCCTTTATCCAACGCAGTCTGGGCAGTATTTGTAACGCCGGAAGTATCACTTACCGACGGAGTACTTGTCCCATATGAAATTAGGTTGGATAAACTAAAACCCATATGTACCTCTTTTATACTAATGCATCAATGTTTCGAACCGGTCTCCGGTCTGCAACGCACTCTTTTATCGCTTATTAAATAAAATTCCCGATAAAACTTCTTCTGTGAATCGGTGTGGGACCTTGCTCTTTCAATGCTTCTATATGTTTCTGAGTACCATACCCCTTATTTGAAGCAAAATCAAAACCGGGATATTCCTTCTCATATTCTACCATCATTCGATCTCTTGTCACCTTGGCAACAATACTTGCCGCAGCAATGGACACACTTTTGGCATCACCCTTGATAATGGGAACCTGCTTAATATCCACTCCCGGAATCGTTACCGCATCATTCAATAAAACATCGGGTTTTACCGACAATTGTTCAATTGCATCACGCATTGCTTCGTAGGTTGCCTGCAAAATATTGATTTCATCAATACGTCCGGCATCACGCATACCGATACCGACTGCCACCGCCTCTTTCATAATCACATCATACAATTCCTCTCTCTTTTTTTCGGAGAGTTTCTTGGAATCATTTAGATATAAAATTTGGGAATTTGCGGGTAAAATTACTGCACATGCCACCACCGGTCCGGCAAAAGGCCCTCTTCCTACCTCATCAATGCCGCATACATAACCAAACTTCTCATTTTCATACTCATATTTCTTCATTTCTTCGGTACGTGCGATTTCTTTATCAATCGCCGCAATGGCTTTTTTCGCACGCTCCACCAGTGCCGTAACACTGTTTCTTGCATCACATTCATAAGTATAAATAAACTCTTTTAATTCAGCTTTCGTAGTCGCCTTACCGAAGGCATCTTTTATTTCGCTTATTTTAACTTCCATAAAATTCCTCTTCCGCACCAAATAAACTATTCGTGATCAATCACACACATACTGTCAAAAGGATAGATACGTACCCACGCCCTTCCGATCAGTTCTTCTCTTTTTATATTGCCTACCATATAATCACGGCTGTCCAAGGAATGATTTCGGTTATCCCCCATAACAAAATACTCGTCGTCTCCCAATATTAAAGGCTCTTTGGCAGTTCCTGCGCTTAAAATAACTTCTTTTCCAAAGTCTTCTTCCAATAACTCATCATTGATATAAATATCACCGTCTTCATCAATGTAAATGGTCTCTCCGGGCAATCCGATAATTCTTTTTACCAGATATGTATGCTGATCATAATGCGCAGGAAAAACAACCACTTCAAAGCGCTCCGGCTCGCGAAAACGATAAGTAATTTTGTCCACAATCAGATTATCACCGTGGTATAAGGTATCTTCCATACTTTCACCATCCACAACGGTTCTCTGTCCTACAAAGGTTACAATTAAAAGTGATATAATTAATGCAATCAGCAAAACCAAACTCGTTTGCAGTGCCTCTTTTAAAAATTTCTTCATTTTTACGGTCTCTCCAATGTAATTTTACCAAGTCTTCCGGCACGAAAATCGTCCATTACAAGATTTGCAGCCTTACGAATATCCAATTCCTCGCCCTTTAAAAAGCACTTACGTGTCTTGGCAATTTCATGTAAATCTTTTACATGATCCTCGGACTCTTCAATTTCATAACGTTTTGCAAGAAGCCCCGGATAATATTTTTTCACTAATTCAATCAAATAGATTGCCAATTCATCCATCTGTAAGACTTCATCATTGATAGAGCCGATAAGGGCTAAATACAAGCCGATTTGCTGGTCTTCAAATTTGGGCCAAAGAATTCCGGGCGTATCCAGAAGTTCCAAGGTCTTATTCATACGAATCCACTGTTTTCCCTTTGTCACACCGGGTTTATTTCCGGTTTTGGTACAGGCCTTCCCTGCAAAAGAATTGATAAAAGTAGACTTTCCCACATTCGGAATTCCCACTACCATAGCGCGAACAGGACGATTTAAAATACCTCTCTTACGGTCTCGTTCAATCTTTTCTTTACAAACCTCCTGCACCGTCTTTTCAATCTGTTTAATACCGTTGCCGCGCTGAGAGTTTACTTCTACAACAAAGAATCCTTTTTCCTTAAAATATTCCATCCATTCTGCATTGCACTTAGGATCCGCCAAGTCCGATTTGTTTAAAAGAATCAAACGAAATTTATTTTTACCCAATTCATCAATGTCCGGGTTACGACTGGCAAGCGGTGTTCTTGCATCCACCAGTTCAATAATCAAATCAATTAACTTAATATTCTCCTGCATCATACGTTTTGCTTTCGTCATATGACCGGGATACCATTGTACTACCATAAATATTCCTCTTTCTCTATTTGCAGCCTTTCAATATTTATTTGATAAATCCGATACCTACATCTTCTTTGGCAAGACAGAACCATGCTTGTCCCACTATATGATCGCGATGTACCGCACCTATATTACCGGAGCGACTGTCTTCACTGTTATTACGATTATCGCCCAGCACAAAATACTCATCTTCTCCAAGCAAATAAGGTGTTTCTGCCAAACCTGCGGTTTCGATTTTATCAAAAGTATAATCTTCTAACTTTTCACCATCAATATAAATCTGACCACCGCGAATCTGTACGGTTTCTCCCGGAAGGCCAATGACTCTTTTCACATAATAATGGGCATTTTCATTGCCGTTTGGCTGGAATACAACTACATCTCCACGCCCCGGTGAAAGAATCAAATACGCGATTTTATTGATAAAAATCTCCTGGCTATTGTACAGTGTCGGCTCCATGGATACACCAATGACACTGGTCCGCATTCCAAATGCCAGAACAAGAACAAAAGCCAAAAAAGACGCCAAAAAAATCAAGAAAATATAACTGAATATTTCCTTCCAAGTTCCGGGCTTCATTTTTTCTTTTCGTTCATAAAAGGATAGACCTTTTCTTCTGCGTCTCGATGCCATCACATAACTCCGCCATTTAAACATAATAATACAAATATATTATATCTCAAAAACAAACAATTCACAAGATAAGAGAATGAAAAGACAAATACATTTTAGTTCCGTTCACTTTTCTCATATGTTATAAAAAAAGAGCAGTCCCAAACGGAACTGCCCATAAAAGTCAAATTATCTGATTTTTTCTTTAACTTTAGCCTTCTTACCAACGCGATCTCTTAAGTAGTTAAGTTTTGCTCTTCTTACTTTACCTTCGCGTACTACTTCTACCTTTTCTACGTTAGGTGAGTGCATAGGCCATGTCTTTTCTACACCAACACCGTTAGAGAACTTTCTAACTGTGAAAGTCTGACGGTTGCTACCGCCCTGAATCTTTAATACGGTACCTTCGAAAACCTGAATTCTTTCGCGGTTACCTTCCTTGATTTTACCGTGTACTCTTACGGTATCACCAACGTTGAATGCAGGAACTTCAGCCTTTAACTGTGCCTGCTCGATCTCTTTAATAATTTCGCTCATTGTATAAGCCTCCTTCTTTTCATCGGACGTTCTTGATACCGAAATTGGTAGCAGCGGACCATCTCTTTACTTCGCAACAGATATAATCTAACATAAAATGGTTAGGAATGCAAGTGTTTTTTCTACAAGTAATTGTTTTCGTTATTTCGCACTCTTTTTTCTCTGTAATAACACTACACCAAGTGCCGTAAACACCACACCAACCACCAGCAGAATCACCATATCACCTGCCGCATAAGTCTCTTTGCCAAGTATAGGTATCTTCGTAATCCATTCCGGATGATACTGCAGAATTACAGATAATCCGTTATTGATAAAATGCATAAGTGCACCAATCCAGATGCTGCCGGACATATATGCCGCATACGCAAGTCCGATACCCATCATAGTACCGCCTACAAACTGTAACAGGTTCATATGGTATGCACCAAACAATACAGCCGATACTACAATCGCCATCCAAGGCTTCCACTTATCTTTTAATGTGCCGAACAGAAATCCTCTGAACGCAAACTCTTCTGCAATTGCAGGACAGATTCCAACCACAATAAACGCAGATACAAACCCCGCATCAATAATAACGGAATTAAGCGATTCCGACGTCTCCATAAGTCCCGAAAACCATTGCGACAAACTTACAAGCACGACCTGCTCTAATAACCAGATACCGAACCATACACAAATTCCGGCAATAACATGCTTGATTTTGGGCACTTTTAATGAGAATAACTTTTTAAAGTCAGCCTTCATATACCATGC
>JAZNLG010000147.1:0-4777 GCA_045578965.1 Lachnospiraceae bacterium
TTCATTACCGTATACGAAATATTCACGCTCTTTCTCCATCACCGCGGTTTTCTTTTTACTCATGGCACGGCGTACTTCGTCGCTTCGGCCAAGGGTATAGCCACCTAAGTCACGAACGATCTGCATAACCTGCTCCTGGTATACAATACAGCCGTAGGTAGGCGCTAAGATAGGCTCCAATTCCGGACAGAGATAGGTAATCGCCTCGGGATTATTTTTACCGCCGATGTACTGGGGAATAAAATCCATGGGGCCCGGACGGTACAACGAAATACCCGCAATAATGTCCTCCAAACTCTGGGGCTTAAGCTCCTTCATAAAGCTCTTCATGCCGCCGCTTTCTAACTGGAACACACCGTCACATTTACCGGTACCGATATAGTCCAAAACTTTTTTATCATTATAATCAATGTCTTCCATCACCAACTGAACACCCTTGGTTCTCTCGATGGTACGGATGGCATTCTGAATCACCGTTAAGTTACGAAGGCCCAGGAAATCCATCTTAAGAAGCCCCAGTTCTTCCAAAGTTGTCATGGTGTACTGGGTTGTGATGGCACCGTCACCGCCACGGCTTAAGGGTACAAAATCATCCGCCGAACGGGGACAAATCAACACGCCCGCCGCGTGCATGGACGTATTTCGGGGAAGGCCTTCCAAGCGCATACTCATATCGATGAGATGCTGAATCTGTAAGTCATTCTCGTATTTTTCTTTTAACTCCGGATTCATCTCAAGGGCTTTTTGAATGGTTATATTCAATTCCTGAGGAATCATTTTGGCGATGGTATCCGCCAAGGCATAGGGCAAATCCATAACACGGACCACATCACGGATGGCATTCCTTGCCGCCATAGTACCGAAAGTAACAATCTGCACTACCTTCTCCGCGCCATATTTTTGTCCAACATAATCAATGACTTCCTGACGTCGTTCCACGCAGAAGTCAATATCAATATCGGGCATGGAGATACGTTCCGGATTTAAGAAACGCTCAAACAGCAACTGATATCGGATGGGATCAATATTGGTAATATGCAAACAGTAGGAAACAATACTACCCGCCGCGCTGCCTCGCCCGGGGCCAACCATAATGTCATTGGACTTGGCATAGTTAATAAAATCCCACACAATCAAAAAGTAATCCACATAGCCCATCTGCTCAATGACCTGAAGTTCATACTTCATACGGGCCATTAAAGTACCGTCATCATTGGGATAATGTTTCGCAAAACCGTCCTCACACAATTTATGAAGGTATGAAACGGAAGTATAGCCTTCCGGCACCTCATAATGGGGCAACTTAGTCTCGTGGAAGCGGATTTCTACGTTGCAACGCTCCGCAATTTTAGCCGTATTATCAATGGCTTCCAAAGCATACGGGAACAGAGCCCGCATCTCTTCTTCGGACTTCACATAATACTGACCGCCATCGTAACGCATACGATCCTCGTCAGTAACTTTTTTACCGGTCTGAATACATAATAAAAGATCATGGGCCTCCACATCATCTTCGTAGGTATAATGCACATCGTTGGTGGCAACCAAAGGAATGTTTAATTCCTTGCTCATCTTCATAAGTGCCGTATTTACGGTAGCCTGGTCCGCCATTCCATGGTCCTGTAACTCCAGGAAATAGTTGCCCTCACCAAAACAATCCAGGTACTTCAACGCTTGCTTCTTGGCCTCCTCATACAGTCCCTTAATGATATAACGCTGCACTTCTCCCGCAAGACAGGCCGACAATGCAATAATGCCTTCGTGGTACTCACGCAACACTTCCATATCCACACGAGGCTTATAATAATATCCTTCCGTAAAACCTTTGGACACAATCTTCATCAGATTCTGATAACCCAAATCATTTTCGGCAAGCAAAACAAGGTGGTAATATCTGTCCTCACCACCGGTTAACTCTTTATCGAAACGGGAATTGGGCGCCACGTACACCTCACACCCCATAATCGGCTTAATGCCCTGGGCCTTCGCCTCTTTATAAAAGTCTATACAGCCGTACATTACGCCATGGTCGGTAATGGCAGCGCTGGTCATCCCCAGTTCTTTTACCCGCTTGACATATTCTTTTATCTTGTTGGAACCGTCCAGAAGACTGAATTCCGTATGCACATGCAAATGTGTAAATGCCATGGCTGTTACTCCTTTGTTGTTTCTATTATCTCAATTCTTAAAAGCAATATCGTCTTATCATCCAGTATAACCCTTAAGAAAAATACTTTAAATCTATCTTTGGTTAAACGCTCACATGATTCCCATCGGAATAAGGAATCATCCGCTCTTTTCCGCCTTTAAGAACAACTCTCCAGTAACCAAAGAAAAATAGCCATAATCACGCCGACCAAAGCACCAATTCCCTTGACTGCTGCGGAAGAATCGTTTCTTCTTGTTTTCTTACTGTAATTTTCGGCCATATTCATTCGGTAAGAAGCATTTCGGAAAACGGTATCCTCCGTCTTCTGCTTTTCACTTTCGAGTCTCTCTATTTTGGTTTTACATTGAACCGCCCATTCAGAGCAATCCCTGTAACCCCGATGCCCTTCAAAGAATTTTAGGGCTCTTTTACACATATCAATGTCGTCGCGATTCATTAAATCCCGATTGAAATTGTATAAATCCTCCAGTTTCTTCTCTTCGGCATCCTTTACTCTCTGCTTACATTCTTCCAGTTTATCCTTGGAATCCATATAATCGCCCAGGCTTTCAAAAATCTTCTGACACTCCCGGAGAGGCTCTGGCATAATGGAATTCTCCATCTTCCAAACCGCATCCTTGTAGAGTTGTTCTCTGGCATCCGCACCGCCTTCTTCGGATGCCCTTTGAATAAACGTTTTGAGTTCCGAATCACCGAAGCGAAGGATTTTTTTATAATTATTATTTTGGTCAAACAACTGTCCGCAGGTAAGCAAACCTTCTTTGGTACTTACTTTTAAGTCCACTAACAACTTGCCCAGATAAGCCTGTGCATTCTGGGGAGCCACATTCAGCACTTTTTCAAAGCATTCATTTGCCCCTTCCCAGTCCTGATCCTCTGCATATAAAAATCCGCGTTCCAGTACCGCTGCCGTATTGATTGATACCGCTGCTGTCACCGCATCACTCTTGTCATCCTGAGAAGCCAAAAGTTTGCGGATACCGGAAATCATATCCTGCTGGAAGCCAAGCTCGCCCATATTGATTGCCTGAAGATGGGCAAATTCCATAGGCATATTGTAAGGGTCCATATCCTTATAGGCAGGAATTAGAGTCTTCTTCGCGCCGTTTTTAATCAAGGCAAGATAACGGCTCCACTCGTTCTTTACCCAAACCGCCTCGAAATGCTCAGGCTTGGTACCTACCGCAATCATTACCTTAGAAGACTGTAATGCAGCGAATATGTATGGTTCGTAGGCAGTGCCAAACTTATCATCCAAAGTTACACGGGCATAGAATACCTTATAACCTTCTTTCTGCAAAACTTCATAAAGGTCTGCTGCCAGCACACTATCCAAGGTTCTTCTGCCGTTTTCGTCGGTTTCTTTATAGCAGATAAAAATATCAAAAGGCTCTTCTTTCTTGGAAATTTCAAGAATACCCTTCTGGATTTCATTTAGTTTTTTCGCCTCTTCTTCATAGACGCCACGTTGCTTCTCGTCCGCATATTTCAACGCCTGCTTATAATTTTTATCATCAAAAACAGAGGTATACTGGGTACGGTTTACCGTAGGCACACGCTTATTGGTACCGGGTTCCTCCACGTACTCCACGCCGTACTTACAAAGCACAACGGACCAATAAGCATCCGCGTCCTGCGGGTGCTCATTTACGATTTCCTCATACAAAGCCTGGGCCTTATCAAATTCATTGTTTTTACGATAGTGCTCCGCGCGGTTGTACAGATTACCGATGCGCTCATCATCATACTTTGGCAACGACTGCATCGTGCCGCAATATTCACACTCTGTAACACTGTCTCCCGGATTAAATTTCAGTGTGGCATCACACATTTTACATTTAAAAACCATAACCTGTCCCCTTACCGATTTATTGCTACAGTTACACTTCTTATGTCCTTTTGCAATATACACTTATACCTTAAACATAAGCTGATATCACCATAACAATCAGCATCACTACAACGATTAAAACAACCGTTCCCATTACTATATACGGCATCATCGAAGCCTTCTTTTCAAAGGAATCCATCATATCTTCCATAGAAGACGCTCCGGATGCTTTCATATTACGGTTTCGGGCAACATTCCTTTTCCGTGCCTCACGGAATGCTCCGCCCTCTCTTACATACTTCTTATCTACCCATTCCCTTAATTCATTTACCTTTTCATCCGCATCCCGATATCCGGGCACACTTTTAAAATATCTAAGGGCCTCTTCCAATTTCTCAAAATCGTCCTCATAGGTAAGGCTGCAATAATACTGATACTTCTCATATTCCCTCTGATCTACAACCTCTACCGCTCTCTGACGGCATTTCTCTGCCATCTCCTTGGAATCCTTGTAATCCCCGAGACTTTCAAACTTCTCCGCACATTTTAAAAGCGCATCTTCAAAAAGAGTGTTCTCATAAATTCGAATAGTCTGCTCATAAAGCGCCGCCTTAGCAACTTCTTTGGAACGCTCTAACGCATCGTTTACAAAAAGAATCATTTCCTCATTGCCAAGCATAAGGATTTTACGGTAGTTCTCATTGTTTTCAAATGGGGTGGGGCAGTTCTCCAACTCATTTCTGCCTGGAACCTTCAAATCCACCAAAAGCTTACCA
>JAZNLG010000148.1:0-2774 GCA_045578965.1 Lachnospiraceae bacterium
AAATATATGCCGAAGGGAAAATTGTTTTTGTATCGGTTTATTATGTTGATTACGTTGCAGCCTTTGCGCTTTTGGATTGCACAGGAGAGGCCGTTGGCCGGGGGATACGAACGTATCAAAACTAAGATATACGGAACCGGAAAATAAAGTCTAAGCAGAGAGGAGTTTCTGCCATGAGAGTTTTATGGGTGTGTAACAGGTGCTTGCCGGTTGTGGCGGCACATTTGAATATGGATGCAGGAAATAAGGAAGGCTGGCTTGCCGGTCTGTCTGAACGTATTCTGGCCGAAAAAAACGAAGAACTTACGTTGGGAGTATGCTTTCCTGCCGGGAAGGATTTGGCGGACTGGAAGGGCGAATACGAGGTTACTGCCTATGGATTTTATGAAGATACGAATCGTCCCGAGGAATATAACGAGAAACTGGAAGTGCGCATGAAAGAAATCGTAAATGATTTCAAGCCGGATATGGTACATATCTTTGGAACGGAATTTCCGCATACGCTTGCAATGGTAAGGGCATTCAATAAACCTTCCAAGACTTTAATCGGTATACAGGGACTGTGCTTTGTTTATGCGGATGCATATTTGGAAGGATTGCCGGAAGAAGTGATTAAGCGTTCTACGTTGCGGGATGTTTTGAAAAAAGACAGCATTCTTGACCAGCAGAAGAAATTCTATCGCAGGGGTGCTTATGAGCAGAAGGCATTGGCCCTGACCGGAAACGTAACCGGAAGAACGGACTGGGATCGGTATTATACCAAAGAATGTAATGCAAATGTGAAGTATTATTTTATGAATGAGACATTACGCTCGAATTTTTACGAGGGCGTTTGGGATTATAAAAAGTGCGAAAAGTACTCCATTTTTGTCAGCCAGGGAGATTATCCCATCAAAGGCTTACATTTTCTGCTTCGTGCAATGAAGGATGTTTTGGAAGAATATCCGGAGACAAAAGTGTATGTGGCAGGAAACTGTATTACCGGAGATGACGGTTTTAAGAAAAAGATTAAAATGGCTTCTTACGGTAAGTATCTGAGAGAGTTAATCGAACAGTATCATTTGGAGGAACATATCGTGTTCCTTGGTAATTTAAATGCGGAGCAGATGAAGCAAAGATATTTGGACAGTAACGTGTTTGTTTCACCGTCCACGATGGAGAATTCTCCTAATTCCGTGGGAGAAGCAATGATTCTCGGTGTGCCGGTTATTTCCAGCCGGGTAGGCGGCGTGCACAATTTGCTGGAAGACAGAGTGGAAGGAATTCTGTATGAGGCGGTTAACGTGCAGGCTTTGTCAAATGCCGTTATTAAGGTATTTGATGCGTATGAGTACGAGGACTCCGCCAGAATGCGTCCCATTCGTGTAAAAGAAGAAGAAATTGATGAAATAAGATTATATCCGGTCAGAGCAAGGGAACATGCACTGCGTACGCATAATCCGGATACAAATTATTGCAGATTATTGGAAATCTATGAGGACATTTGTAAATGCGAGTAACCTTTGTATCAAATTACATTAACCATCATCAAATCCCGATTTCTACGGTGTTATATGAAAAATGGGGCGAAGGCTATCATTTTATCCAGACGGAGCCTATGGAGGAAGAGAGAATCCGACAGGGATGGAATCCGGATACGGAGGCGCTGCCTTATCTTTTACAGTATGAAAAAGAGCCCGAGTATTGTAAAAAAATAATTTTGGACAGCGATGTGGTTATTTTTGGCGGTACGGAGGAAGAGGCGTATATCGCAGAACGTCTGGAGCAAAAAAAGGTTGTAATCCGATATTCGGAGCGTTTATACAGAGAGGGGCAGTGGAAGGCTATCTCGCCCCGAGGATTAAAAAAGAAATATCATGACCATACAAGACACCAAAATGACCCGGTTTACCTGTTGTGTACGGGCGGTTATGTGGCACATGATTTTGAAATTGTGAAAGCCTATCGCGGAAAACGTTTTCGCTGGGGCTATTTTACCCGTTTTGAAAAAAGTACAAAAGAACAGCGTGCCGGGTGGAAAAAAGGCGAGGAAATAAGAATTGCCTGGGTCGGAAGATTTATTGATTGCAAGCAGGCAAAGGACGCGTTAAAAGCAGTCAAGATTTTGAAGGAAAAAGGCTATGCCTTTCATTTGGATTTCATTGGCGGCGGTGAGTTGGAGAATGATTTAAAATGTTATGCAGAAGAAAATAATTTGCAAAACTATGTAGAATTTAAAGGCTTTTGTTCGCCGGATGAAGTCAGGGAATATATGAAGCGTGCCCACATTTATCTTTTTACCAGTGATTTTGGCGAAGGATGGGGGGCTGTGGTAAACGAGGCAATGAACAGCGGTTGCGCCATGGTTGTCAGCCATGCGGTAGGTGCGGCTCCGTTTCTGATTGAGCATATGCATAACGGTTTGATATACAAAAGTCGTAACGTATCGGAGTTGGCAGAGCGGGTGGAGTATTTGTTAAAACATCCGGAGGAAAGAGTGCGTATGGGCGAAGAGGCCTACCACACCATCGAGACGGAATGGAATCCGGAGAATGCCGGCAATGCCCTGATTACATTGTGTGAAGATGCAGTAAAGGGAACGGTACATTTTCGTAAGCAGGGACCTTTGAGTGAGGCGCCCATGATTAAACAACGTAAAATGTATCGGTATTTGATAAATCGTAAGTAAGAGCGCGTGGAAATGTGTTTTAAAGGAGTATTCATTTATGCAGGAATTGATTTCCGTTATTATGCCAATCTATAACGTTGAAAAATATTTGGACAGGTCTGTCGGT
>JAZNLG010000149.1:0-7089 GCA_045578965.1 Lachnospiraceae bacterium
TTTGTCGAAATGCAGTTACATAACATCTCGATTGTTTCAAATACAATATCCACATTATTGTGCATTGACTACATTCCGCAATTCGCTCCTGCATCCCAAAATGCTTGTACCTTATCCGAAACCGTATTCACATCTACAATTGCATAAGCGGCCCATTCCCTGGGAAAAAGACGTTGATATGAAGGCTCCAAAAATCGTTCCTCCAACACTGCCACAATTCCCACATCTTCCGCCGTACGAATCACTCGCCCCGCTGCCTGCAATACCTTATTCATTCCGGGATACGTGTACGCATAATCAAAACCCTTTCCATCCGTTTCATCAAAGTGTTTGCATAAAATGTCCCGTTCCGGACCAATCTGAGGCATACCGTTCCCCACAATGACAGCACCAATCAAACGCTCTCCCTTTAAATCAATGCCCTCCGAAAAAATGCCACCCATAACACAGAACGCAATCAAATTCCGCTCTCCGGACTCATTCTCTTCAAAGCAGTGTAAAAAGGCTTCGCGCTCCGCCTCCCGCATATTGTCGCCCTGTATGAGTATTTCTTCCTTTTCTTCCGGCGAAAAACAACTGTATACTTCATTGGCAAATGCATAAGAAGGAAAGAACACAAGATAATTTCCTTTTTTACATCTTGTAATGTCTCGAATATAGGTTGCAATCCGTTCATACATAATTCTTCCGCGATTCCGATATCTGCTGGTTACATCCCTTGCAATAAAAAGACCTCTTTTGGCCGGGTCGAATACAGAGTGTGCATATACTTCATAATCTTCTTTGGTGCCACCCAAAAGATTTTTATAATATTGAATCGGTAAAAGTGTTGCCGAAAAAAGTGCCGAACTCACACCGCGGTCCATGCAAAGTCTAAGATGATAAGAAGGATTTACACAAAATAACTTACAGATAAAACGATCATAGCCTTCATGCTTTAAATAAATCCTGTAATGTTCATCCAAACCTTCCCAAATCAGCAGAAAATGGGACAATTCAAAGTAAAAATCCAAAATTTGACTACGTAAGTCAGTATCTTTTTCTTCATCTTCGAGGTACTTTTCTATTTTACTGTGCAAATTATTCAAACGCAAAATCAACGCAGATAATTGCTCCGGACTCTCTAACACCAAGTATTCTTCTTCACAACATCGTTTTAAAGATAACATTTCTTTATTACTGCTGTTTAACTGTCTTACAATGGCCTCAAGTTCCGGATACAGTTTTGTTTTATTATCCGTAAACTCTTTGATGGCACTTCTTAATTCCAATAAATCTTCTTTTACAATCTGTGCAGAATACATCTCTCTTCCGCGTTCCAATAAATTATGTGCTTCATCAATCAAAAATAAATGCTCCCCTTTGCTTCCGTCTGCAAAAAATCGCTTCAGGTATACATGCGGATCAAACAGATAATTGTAGTCACAAATAATTCCGTCAGAATACAAACTCATATCCAGACACAACTCAAAAGGACAGACCATATACTTTTCCGAATATTCCTCAATCTTCTCCCTGGTAAAAGCATCCTCTGTGGTTAAGAGTTCATACATAGCATCATTGATACGATCAAAATGTCCTTTGGCATAAGGACATTCTTTTGGATTACATTCCGTTTTCTCCATAGGGCATATCTTTTCTTTTGCTGTAATGACAACGGTTTTCACACGCAACCCGCTATGCCGCATAATATCATATGTGTCTGCTGCTACTGTTCTTGTAATGGTTTTGGCCGTTAAATAAAATATACGTTGTGCCTTGCCTTCTCCCACTGCCTTTACAGCAGGAAATAATGTCGAAATGGTTTTGCCCACGCCGGTAGGGGCCTCAATAAATAACTTTTTCTTATGACAAATTGTATGATAAACATGCGTAATCAATTCTTTCTGACCGTCTCTGTAGATGAACGGAAACTCCATACTTTTAATGGAATCCTGACGAATTTCTCTCCATTCCACCTCAAAATCTGCCCATTTCCTGTATTGACTCATCAAGTCATTAAACCATTTCGTGATATAGTCCCTTGAGAATTCTTCCTGAAAATAGCGAATTTCCTCTGTTTCCAGATTACAATACGTCATTCGTACGGAAATTGCTTCCAGTTCATTTTGCACGCAATAAAAAAAGGCATAACACATTGCCTGAGCAAGATGCACAGGCTGCGGTGCCTCTAATTTGTCAATATCCCGATATGTACCTTTGATTTCATCAATCACAATACCTGTAGAAGTTGTAATTATGCCATCGGCACGCCCCTCAATAATAATCGTATACTTCTCTGTAACATAGCAATACTTCATGGGAACTTCCGCCTCATAAGCACTACCTGATCTTTTTTGAATTTTACGATGGATTCTGCTTCCTTCTTGCATTGCCTGCTCAGAAGCCTTCCCGGAATGACGATTATCAATATCACCGGAACGCATAATAAATTCTACAAGATTACGGACTGAAATATGGATTTCCACGTTACAAGTCCTCCAATCCTTCTCCCATAAGGGGGTATCTTGCCGGTGTATCACAAATCATAACCTTGCAACACACCGACTCTTGTTACACTCTAATGAACTCTCTTTTGGATAAACTTATCATACCACATCTTTCTTCAGATTGCAACGCTTTTTAGAACATTTGTTCTCTTTTATAAAAATTGTCAACATAATTACAAATACAATGCCGGCAATTACGGCTCCATAAGGAGAATACACTACCTTACTCATACTTTCAAATTCATAGGCTATATCCGATACATGATTCGCCGCCATATGAAAGACAACGGATGCTGCCAGACTTCCGGTCCATTCGTACATTAAGGCCAACAGGCAACCCATAATAAAAGCATAAATCCCCTGTACCAAATTGCCATGATACAGCCCAAATAAAAGTGCCGATACAATCACCGCCAACCACACCGGTGAAATGCTGCGTAATCTTCTATAAATCACCTGTCGAAACAGAATTTCCTCTGCCAACGGTGCTACCACCTCATAACACAACATTCTTGCCCACAAAGGAATCCCGAAAAAAACTGCTTCAGAAGGAGTCACTGCCTGCTCAAACATAGTATTCCACGGAATCATGCCCAACAAAAAATTAAACAATACGGAAGCACTGTACCCCATGATAAAAACGCCGGCCATCTTTAATGCAGGCTTTTTTTCAATTCGAATCCCCACTTCCTGTTTCTTGATTGTAAAACAGGTTAACCCCGCCGCCACAATCATTGCAATGGCATTTAAATACATAGTGTGTAATTGTCTCATCCCCGGAATCATCGATAACAACGATATCGCCAACAGATATCCGAACAGATAAACTCCCACACTTCCGCAAATTGTAAAAAGCACACGAAATATTTGTATCTTTTTATCCATACTTTTATACATCCAACTTACTTAACAATAATTCCTGCAACTCATCTACCGTATCTACAACATAGGTAGCACCGGCCTCTACCAGTTCATTGTCTTTCGCAAAGCCATAGGTCACACCTACACTGTCTATTCCGAAAAACTTGGCTCCGTTAATGTCAAAATGTCTGTCGCCTACCATAATTGCCTGCTCTTTGCGACTCTTTTCATCCAGTCCCATACGGCGAAAAGCTTCTTCAATGACATCCTCTTTCTCACCACGTTTTCCTTCCATGTCACTTCCTACCACATAATGGAAGTAATCATACAAATCGAAATGCTTCAGAATATCTTCCACATAAACTTCCGGCTTACTGGAAGCGACAGAAAGAATATAGCCTGCCTCCCGTAAGGTTCTCAATAATTCGGCAATTCCTTCGTATGGCATATTTTCATACTTGCCGACTACGGAGTATCGTTCTCTGTAATACGCTACCGCCCTGTCTGCTTCTTCACCTACAATACCGTAAAACTCACGAAAACTTGTTTTTAACGGCGGACCGATAAAACACTCCAGTTCCTTTAATGTAGGCGCCGGTCTGCCTAATTTCACAAAAGCATTCTGTACCGACTTACAGATCCCTTCTCTGGAATCCGTAAGTGTACCATCCAAATCAAACAATGCTACTTTATACATACATCACCCTTCTAATCTATCGTAATCACTTCTTCCAAAGCAAATGAATAGATTAATTTTTCCTTTACTTTTTTATGAGTCAGACGCTCCAATGCCTGTGCATAATAATCCAACTGAGTCCGATAACGTTTGATCAATTCTTCCGCCTCTGCGACCCTGTCGGTTTTATAATCCATCAGCACCAGTTCATCGCCCTCTTCAAAATATACGTCAATGACACCCTGCACCAGAATATCTTCTTCTTCCGGAAATTCTTCTTTTACCGAATTCGCCTTCACACGCATCATAAAAGGCTGCTCCGCATAGAATTTCCCTGCATCCTGCGCTGTACCCATACGCCTTGCCAGTTCTGTTTTCATAAAAGTATTCACCTTTTTTTCACTGACTAAGTCTGCATCCTCTTTTGATATACGTAATTCTTCTATGGCTTTCTTCCTGATTGCCTGCATATCCTCATCTATATTACCCGTTTTTAATGCAATTGTAAAATCCATTAATTCCATAATACGATGATACGCACTACCACGTCTGCCGCCGGTAATTTCTTCCTCTTTCTCCGCCATAAAAGCAGGGACATACCGGGTAAATTCCTCTTCTTTATACAATTCCTGACAAGGTTCCGCTTCTTCCAAATAAGCTGCTTTTTTTAACTCAGATACCGTAGTTTTGGTATATAATCCTTCCAAGGATTTGTGCGGATACTGATAAGCTGTCCATACACGCTCTGTAGATAATTCTTTTAAACTTTCTTTTAAAAGTGCAGTTTCCACTCCGCGTGTGCTTTGTCCCAGTCCGGTATCCATCGGCGTATATGTTTCTATGTTAAAAACCGCCGCTTCTTTCACTGCAACGGGAAGCACCAAATCCATAAAAGATTTTGCTTTTAAAATATCGTAAGCGGTTATTTCTTCGCGAATTTCATCCGGCAGTTCACCATGTCCCAGCAAAATCAGTTTCTCCTTTGCACGTGTCATAGCTACATAAAGCACACGTAAGTCTTCACCGCGACTGTCGCTCTTCTTTTTGACGGCAATTGCATTTTTAAGCATGGTTTTTCTGCGATAGCGTAAGGTCTGGTCGATGTTGTCCCCGCCAACACCGTACTCTGCATCCAGCACCACCGTATCACTGAATTCTTTTAAATTAAATTGCGAACCCATTCCGGCCACAAAACAAATCGGGAACTCGAGACCTTTACTTTTATGAATAGTCATAATACGCACAACATTTGCATTCTCATCCAGAATATTAGCCTCCCCGAAATCCACTTCTTTTTCCCGAATCATTTCCATATAACGGATAAAATCAAAAAGTCCGGCATATCCTCCGTTTTCAAATGTTTTAGCCTTCTGCAAAAATACCATTAGATTTGCCCTGCGTTGTTCCCCGCCCGGCAAAGCCATACAATGGTGTAAGAAACCGGTTTGTTCAAAAATAAGTTCCAGCAATTCATACACCGAATGATATATGCTCTCTTCACGCCAACCTTCTATCTCTTTTATAAATCCATCAACTTTTTGTCGTAATGCTGCATCATTTCCCGTAACTGCATATTCGGTCAGACTGTCGTACAATCTTCCTTTTTTGTGATTTACCACACGTATACGGGCAATTTCCTCCTCCGTAAATTTACCGAATACGGAATGCAACACTCCCAGTAGCGGAATGTCCTGTCTTGGATTATCCAACACTGCCAGAAAATTCAATATTTCATTAATTTCCGTAGCAGCAAAATATCCTTTTCCGGAAGTTACGTAAGTACTAATTCCTTCCTTCTCCAAGATTCTTTTGATAACATCATCCACACCGCTGGCCTTTCGCAATAAGATGACCATATCTTTGTATTGAGCCGGGCGTAATGTTTTGGTCTTTTTATCCATTACCTGAAAGGTGCCGCACATCTTCTTAATATGACTTGCCAGAATATACGCTTCTGCCTCTGTATCCGTCAAATTTTCCTGCGCAAACTCTTTTTTATTATATAAAAGCACCTCTGCTTTGTAGTCATCCGTACCTTCCGGATACTCAGCACCCGGATACAGTCTGGCAGCCTCATCGTAGGTTACCTTGCCCACTTCCGGAATCATAAGATTCTCAAAAACCGTATTTACACTGTCCAACACTTCTTTACGGCTTCTAAAATTCTTAGATAGATTTACGAGTCTGTCCCTGCCTTCATTCGGATCAAACATATCATATTTTTCCATAAAAATCTCCGGACGCGCCAGACGAAACCGATAAATACTCTGTTTTACGTCACCTACCATAAAACGATTTCCGCTCTCTGCAGTTCTGCGGCTAATGCTTTCAATCAGACACTCCTGCACCTGATTGCTGTCCTGGTACTCATCCACCATGATTTCTTCAAAATAATCGCGGTATCCCAAAGCAACTTCTCCGGGTACATATATATCCCCTTCTTTTTTCAGAAGAATACGAAGTGCAAGATGCTCCATATCGGAAAAATCAATGATATTCTTTTCTCTCTTCCTTGCATCATAACGGCGGGCAAACTCTATTACTGCATTCAAAAGTGTTGCAACACCTTTCCCTGCATTGCGGTTGTCTTCTGCAATTACCGAAAACGGTGCATAGTAAAAATTCTTTTTCAGTTCTTCAATAATCTTTTTGGTTTTCTTGTTTCTGACATCTGCCACGCGCTTTTTTATTTCTTCATCCAAGTCCTGCACTTTTTTTCTGGAAAAAGCCATAAATTCATGGGCCGCATACAAAGTACATTTTTCTTCATGTCCTGCGGCTTCTTTTAACCGATGATAAAAGTCTAAATCGGCCTTAAACGCCTCCTCGTAATAGACGGGTCCGCCGGGCAATCTACACAATGCGATTGCCTCTGATGTTGCCTTGCAACACTCTTCCAGCATATCCGCTTCATAAGTATCCAAAAAGCTTTTATATCCCTCATGAAAACCACCGTTTTCCTCTAAAAGTTCAGCTGCACACTGCTGTAAAAATTCTTCCGGAAAAGGGTGACTTTGAGAAAAATGATAGAGATTAATAATAAAACTTTTTAAATCTCCGTCT
>JAZNLG010000150.1:0-5039 GCA_045578965.1 Lachnospiraceae bacterium
TACATTGTCCCAAAGAAGCGACTTTGTACGCTCAATCGATATTTGCGAAGAAATGGGGTTCTCAAAACCCAGCGTAAGCCGTGCCATGAAGTTGTTAAAAGCCGACGGGTACATTGAAATGGAAACCAACGGTCGCATTACCTTAACCGACAAAGGGATGGAAATTGCAACCAAAATCTATAACCGCCACACCATACTTTCTGAGTTTTTTGTAAAATTAGGTGTCAGCGATGCAACTGCAGCGGATGATGCCTGCAAAATTGAACATGTTATCAGCGACGAATCGATGGATGCAATCAAAAAGTTTATCCAGGCATAGGGTTTTCTATTGCTGTGTATGAAATCATATATTTTATTTGCAACAAATTAATTTAAATATATAAGGGCAATTCAGTGAATTCTGAATTGCCCTTTATTTATTGCTTCATTCTGCATTTTACCATACATAAACTTCTATCTGTACGGTAACTCTTCTATTTAACTCGTTAACGTACCTGTACATTGGTTGAACTTAAAGCACTTGATGTTGAAATAATCAATCCGATGTCTGACACCGTTTTACCGCTTTCAATGGTTCCGTTAAAAGATTCCGGCGTAATAATAATTTTGTTACCTTCTACTTTACCTACCGCGCACCAAATCTGGTCAATGCTTGCACTCTGTGCCAAATCAATCTCTACCGTCCAGCCCGTAATCGAAGAAGTTCCTTTGTTTTCGATACTCACATTTAACTGTGTACAATACTTACCGCCGCTCTCCCAGGAGTTAGCTGCAGTCACGGTAGCATTCATGTTATTACCGCTTCCGTTGCCGGAAGGAAGCACTGCCTGCTGGTTATTTCCACCGTTATTGGCATTATTGTTTTGATTGCTATTCTGATTATTGGCGTTGTTATCGGTAGTTGCATTGGAATTTCCGCCGTTACCGGAATTGTTGCCCGGCGTAACAGGAGGCTTACCGTTTAATAATCCCGCGCCTTGGTCGGAATGTTCATTCAATACTCCAACCAGCCACTTGCCGGACTCTGACAATTCATCATAAGTCCATCCCGACTTCTTGTGACATCCACTGGAAATCAACGAAGAGGATTCTGCCTTATTGGATAAGTTCCATGCTACAAAGCCTACATTATACTGATCTAAAAGATCAATCCAAACATTTGCCTGCTCAATATTATTATATCCGTTACCGGAAGCATCGCAGATGCTGAACTCCGAAATAATAACCGGAATTCCCTTATTGATTGCTGTTGTCATACGGTTACGAATGTCATCGCGATGCGTTTCCGCATAAAAATGTACCGCGTAAACAATATTGTCATATTCCGTAATCGGGTCATTGGCTGCATCGTCTACAAACTGACACCAGTTGGGTGTTCCCACAATAATAATGGCGTTCGGGTCATTGGCACGAATGACCGGAATTACTTCCAACGCATAACTTTTTACCTGACTCCAACTCGTACCGCCATTGGGTTCATTGCATATTTCATAAATAACATTGTCCTGGTCTTTAAATTCCTTGGACATTTCATCAAAGAATGCAATGGAATCACTTTTATACTTATTGGGATCCAAATCATGTAAAATATGCCAGTCCACAATGGCATACATACCTAAATCCGTTGCATAATTTACACCGCTTTTGACAAGGGATTTTAAATTGTCCTTATTACCGCCTTCACAGTAACCGCCATTCTCAGCAGTATACATCGCAAGACGAATGGTATTTGCTCCCCAATCATCACGAATAGACTGAAATGCATCTTTATTTACGTAATCAGGAAACCATGCAAGACCGTGCGTACTTACACCGGCAATCTGAAACGGATTTCCGCTTGCATCCACAATATTGGTTCCGTCCACTTTCAAAGCCCCGTGTATTGCATAAGGAGTTCCCTGTGCTGCCGGTTTATTTGAACCGGAGGTATTCCCTTCGGGCTTTGTATTTCCCTGTGCGGAATTATCAGGCTTTGCGCTCTCTGATGTATTTCCTTCCGGTTTGGAAGACTCGGATGTATTTTCTTCCGGCTTGTTGTCTGCGGAAGCAGACTCTGATTCTTCCGGTTTGGAAGTTTCCGCAGTCTCGCCATCCAGTTTACCATTTTCGGAAGTGGTACCCGTCTCCTTGCCATCGCCCGCTTCCGATTCTTGTTCACCGGAACCGCTTAACTCTTCACTTACTACCTCCGATGAATTGGCATCATCTCCGGAAATAATCTGTGCAATGCTATTTGCACCTCTGCATGCAATCAACGCTAACATAAGCACTGCCATCAACGATACAATCCATAATTTTACTGACTTTTTCATTCTTAATCCTCTGTAATTCCTATATCAAAACATAAATCAAAGCAACATTCTTCCAATTGCTTATTTTTACAATAGGGTTGTTTCCAAACACAAGTCTACCACAAGCCGCAATTTCCCACAAGCAGACTTTAATCATCGATATCAAAATTTTCCAAAACCGACTTCTTGGCAATCGGTCGGGTATCACCGTGTTTTACCATAAGCATGGTTAAAAATGCCAGAACCGAAAATCCGCAGGCATAGGGGAACAATGTTGTATAACTTACCAATTGTAATAACACACCGGATAAAACAGGCGTCAGAATCTGCGCTGCCATAGAGAATACATAGTAATAGCCGGTATATTTTCCCACATCACCGTCGTTGGCAATTTCCACAACCATCGGGAAGGAATTTACATTAATTGCGCCCCAAGACACACCAATCATAATAAATCCAAGATTAATCATAAAATGATACTGCACAAAAAATCCTACATATAAAAAGCCGATAAACAAACCTACCACGCCCATGAGAATGCTTTTTTTACGTCCTATTTTACTTGCCAGGAATCCTAAGGGAATATAACTGATAATCGCTGCCACGGTTGCCACCATCAGGCAGTCCGCGTACCCACCGTTCTCTAATTCCCAAACTTCCGTTGCATAGCGGGAAAAAGCACTGGTTACCGCATTGTATGCCATATACCAGAATGCTACGGACAAAAGAAGAAATATCAGACTCTTTTTCTTCGGTCTGCTTAACTTACGTCTGCCGCCGTCTGTGACATTCTCCTCCTCATCCTCTTCCATCAGTTCCGGATGCGCCTTCTCAAGCCCACGGGCCTCTTCGCCCCACTTCTTCTCATTCACCGTAAACATCATGACAAGAATACTAATCACCATAAAAATAATCACCGACCAAAACAATGCCGTGTAATCCGGCGTTTTACCGTCACCTACCACAAGTCCGGTCATTACCAGAGCGTAAATAGCGCCTACGGTACCCATAAGGTTAATAATGGCATTCCCCTTACTGCGCAAAGGTCTCGGCGTTACATCCGGCATCAATGCCACGGAAGGCGAACGGAAGAACGCCATAAAAAGTAACACAAGACCTGTAGCAACTAAGAATAACGGAAGATTTCTTGTATTATCTCCTATGGGCATAAATGCAATCGCTACCACCGTCAGTGCCGTACCTACCACAATAAACGGCTTTCTCTTACCCCATTTCGTATCCACCTTATCCGAAAGCGTTCCAAACAAAGGAAGCAAAAACAATGCCAGTACATTATCCGCAGCCATAACCGCACCGGTGATGATTTCATTCATACCAAAACTGTTCTTAAGAATAAGCGGTACTATATTATCGTAGGTCTGCCAGAAAGAATAAATTGCCATAAAAGCAAGACCCGCTAAAAGTGTTCTTCTGTAATTCAGTTTCATATTTTACCTCCTGAAACAACGCGACGAAAAACGTTGCGTTTTTCTATAAAAAAGAGTACCATAAAAGAGAGAAAAAAGAAACTTTTTCGGCTATTTTATGTTTTTTTAAGATATTATATAAAAATCGAAAATGACTTTTACGGAGGACTAATGAAAATTTATATTGTTTATATTGCATCGATTTTGATTGCCTATATGGTTGGAAGTATCAGCACATCCTTAATCGTATCCAAATCCAAAAAGAAAGACTTGCGTGCCGGCGGTTCTAAGAACTTGGGAGCTTCCAATACTACCCTTTTAATGGGGTGGAAATACGGCGTACTGGTTGGTGTCTGTGACATTTTAAAAGGTACTCTGGTGGTACTTCTTGCCAAATGGATCTTCCCCGACTACCCTTACCTTCCCTTCTGCGTGGCAACCGCGGCAGTGCTGGGCCATATCTTTCCCTTTTATCTTAAGGGCAAGGGCGGCAAAGGATTTGCTACGTATATGGGCATTATCTTAGGATTGGATTGGCGCTTTTTTATCATCATCGGTATCGGCGTAATTCTGATTACCCTGATTACGGATTATCTGGCGCTCGGAACTTTTACCACTGTGATTACGTTCCCCATCTGGTTATTTTTTATGAATTCCATCAAATGGGCCTTCCTGATTCCCATCATTGCTTCATTGGTCATTATCGTGAAACATTTTGAAAACATTAAGAGAATGATTAAAAAAGAGGAGTTAGGTCTTCGGGCATCTTTTAAGAAAAAGAAAGCATCGTAAATATCATAAAAATCAAAAAAGTCTCGGAATATCTTCCGAGACTTTCATTTTGTCCTATTCGCTTCTTCATTACCTAAATCACTTATTCCAACACACCCTTCGTGGTCTTGCCCACATGACAGAGTGCTATTGCTCCGGGACCGGTATGTGCACCGATTACGGGACCGATATCGCTGATAACAATTTCGGTATTGGGATACTCTGCCTTAATCATATTCGCAAGATGATTCACATCATTCTCGCAATCACTGTGAGAAATAAACACATAGGGAAGTTCTTCAAACTTCTGTGTTTTCTTTAACATACTAAACAATTCGTTGATAGAAGTCTTACGCCCGCGCACCTTCCCGATATTAGACAGTTTACCGTTCTCATCCACGATGATAATGGGCTTAAACTGTAATACGGTACCTGCTACCGCTGAGGCTGCACTGATACGACCGCCACGTTTTAAGAAGAACAAATCATTTACCGTTACGTGATGATGTACACGGTCTTTCATTGCCAAAACCGCATCCAGAGTTTCTTC
>JAZNLG010000151.1:0-1641 GCA_045578965.1 Lachnospiraceae bacterium
GCTATGATTTTGTCCTTTTATTGGGGCATAATTCCTGCAGAAGTAGTGATTTTCTTTGGTATCTTTTTCCTTACGCACTATGTATCATTGGCATCTATTTTTATGTATTTGGCATTTATGGCGCAATTAGTAATTTTTGGCCAGGGCGGCTTGCTTGGTATGAGTCAGGCTGCGTTAATAGAAATGTATATAGTTGCGGCTTTGTTGACTGCGTTGGCACTGTTCCAGCATAGAGAAAATATTAAGCGTTTGATTAAAGGCGAAGAACGAAAGACAATCTTAAAGAAGACCAAAAAAGACGGTGAAATCGGCGAATTGGTAAAAAATGATGAAAAAAATGCCGATGAAACGGATGAATATTTGAGTGAACTCGCTAAAACAGATGATACAGATGCAGTTTCTGCTGAAAAATCTTCTATAAATGATGAAGTTGATGATGACGATGATGAAGATTTTGAAGACGAAGATGCGTATGTAGAAATCTTGCCGGTGGAATCTGAGGACGAAGATGATGATGAAGATTCGGATGTAGAAGCGGTATTTGATGAGGAAGATTAGAAAGTTTTAAATGATATAAAATGTTTTCGGTTTGATTTCTGAACAGAAAGGATACTAAAATGGCTAAAGTTGGTATGATTGGAGCCGGCAGTTGGGGGATTGCATTGGCTAAATTGTTATATAATAACGGAAATGAAGTTACGGTATGGTCCGCATTGGAAGATGAAATCACAATGCTTCAGACGGAAAGAGAGCATAAAGATAAACTTCCCGGTGTGGCACTTCCGGAAGATATGATTTTTACGGTTGATTTGGAAGAAGCAATGAAGGATAAGGATATGCTGGTCTTGGCGGTTCCTTCTCCTTTTGTCAGAAGTACTGCGGCGAGAATGAAAGAATTCTTACCGAAAGGTCAGATTGTGGTAAATGTAGCGAAAGGTATCGAAGAGAAGACCTTGACTACGTTGTCCGGTGTGATTGAAAGCGAATTGCCCTATGCGGATGTGGCTGTTTTATCCGGCCCTTCTCATGCGGAAGAAGTTGGTCGCCAGATTCCTACCACGATTGTTGTCGGAGCAAGAAGCAAGGAAACTGCGGAGTTTATTCAGAATCTTTTTATGAGTGAAGTGTTCCGTGTTTATACAAGTCCTGATGTGCTTGGTATCGAAATCGGTGCGGCATTAAAGAATGTGGTTGCTCTTGCGGCAGGTATTGCGGATGGTTTGGGATATGGTGATAACACCAAAGCTGCATTGATTACACGAGGAATTAATGAAATTGCAAGACTCGGTATGACGATGGGGGGCAAATTTGAAACCTTTTATGGCTTGTCAGGTGTTGGTGATTTGATTGTAACCTGTGCCAGTATGCATTCAAGAAACCGTAAAGCCGGTATGTTAATCGGTCAGGGTTATACCATGGAAGAAGCCATGAAGGAAGTAAAAATGGTTGTGGAAGGTGTACATTCTGCTAAGGCGGCTATGGCTCTTGCAAAGAAGTACGAAGTGGATATGCCTATTGTAGAGCAGGTAAATGCTATTTTGTTTGATGGACAGCCTGCTGATCAGGCAGTAAAAGAGTTAATGCTTCGTGACAAGAAAATTGAAATCATTGACGGGGTATGGAATTAAAATACAACCAAAG
>JAZNLG010000152.1:0-2967 GCA_045578965.1 Lachnospiraceae bacterium
ACCCATCCGAAACTACCGTCTCGGGCAATCTGAAGGAAAAACACTTTGCACATTCTAAATAATGCATTCTCGGCAATTGTATCTTTTTGCTTATCCGCTTCAAGATATACAACTCTGTCTATTTCTTCATAATTCCACTTGTAATAATCGAGAATGTATTTAGGAACTTCCCTGATATACTTCTCCTCGTTCTCAAGGTAGGTCTGATAAGCCTTTCTTTGTACGTCAAGAATACCTTCCTGATTCTCGTCCTGCACCAAAACTTTCACTATCGTATCAGAGCCGAACAACGGTTTCTCTAAGCTTCTTACCCACACATAGTTTTTGCGAAACTCTACTTCTCCAAAAACCTCATCTTTTATTATATCTCCCATTATTTTTTCTCCTCCTATTTAACCCTGAACGCATTTCTGTTATCGCCCTCGAAGTTTTTAAAGACGTGCTCCTGCATCCTGTCTTCCCCATAATCCTCATCGAACGCAGTGCTTTTTTCAATGCCCATACCGCCACCCATGGCATCCGGCCAAAGTACCTGCGCACTCTTACGTTCCCATCTTCATTTGTTTCTTTCTCCTTATTCAAAAAAACAATTCCGCAAGTTGAAGGGGAATGAAACAACTTACGGAATCAAAAAAATAAATACATTAAATTCTTTTTTTTATAATATATAAAAAAATACACCAAACCACAATAGCTTTGAAACAAGATGCGCGCCGTTTGATGCAAGAGGTTTGTTTCTGCGTATGAAATGTTCTTTTACATGCGCGAAATTCCATTTTTACCATTTGGGCATTTCATGCGTACATTTTTACATCTTATACACTCTTTAAATGAGAAAACCGGTTGACATTCTGCATCAAATCCTCTATAAAATACATAAAGGCATTTCATCCCAAAGTGAGGTATTATCGAATGAATACAAATAAAAAAATCTGTATCATTATGCTTGATGTAACAGGAGATTATCGCGACAACTACATTATCGGAGTTGAGAAGCAGGCCAATAAATTCGACTATCAGACGGTTACGTTCTCCATACCGTTGTTAGACGAACTTCATACCAAAAGAGAAGAAGAAATTTATCAGATGATTGATTTCTCAGGCTATGACGGCTTTATCTTTTTTGAGAATTCTTTCTCCGCGCATAAATCTCTCGGCAACATGGTAGAAACCCTTCTTGCCAAGAATTGCAACGCACCGGTGGTTGTCATCGGTGAATCACGCGTTTATAAAGAAACCTTTCTTCCGGATAATACGGCCGGCGCAAAGATGCTTACCGATCACGTAATAGAGAAACACGGTTGCCAGACACTATATTTCTTAGGTGGCGAACCAAATCAGGTCTTAAAGAATGATCTTGGTTTCATACAGTCCCTCAAGGAGCATGATATTCCCTGCACAAATGACAATCTTCTTTACGGAGGATACTGGCGCGAATGCGGCGAATCCCTTGCCAAAGACATTGCCTACAATATGGTTGAGAAACCGGATGCAGTTATCTGCCAAGACGATACCGTTGCGTTTTTCTTTATCAAAGAGCTTTACCGCTACGGCATTCGCGTGCCCGACGACATTATCGTTACCGGTCTTGGTGCGCGCGCGGATTCCCGAAACAATATTTTATCCATTACAACATATCCGAGCAACGCTGAATATTGCGGACGAAAGGCAATGTCCAGACTCCATGCTCTGATTACAGACAGCGAAGAACTTCCCATTCTTCTTCCGAAAAGCAGTGTAATTACCGGCATGAGTTGCGGTTGCGGAGACTGTCTCTCTTCTGCTGTCCGCTGGCATCTTGAACAGGATGATAAAAAGCGCACTGCCGAAATCCACTATCACAACAGTGAGCTCGAAGAAAAGTTATATACCTGTACGACTTACAAGGAACTGCATCCAATCATTTATCACTCAGAATATCTGATTAAATCAGCTTCCTTCCTTTCCGTTAACATTACAGAGAGCGAAACGACTTCCCGTTGTATTTACATGACAGACCATGCCTGGAGCGACGTGCCCATTTCATTTGAAAGTAAAAAGTTATATCCCGCCGCTTTACCCAAACAGCATCCGCAGAACCTTCATGTTCTGCCCATGACATTCGGTGGTCAATTTATCGGCCATGTAGTTGTGGGCTACGATAACCCGGAGGTGTATGATACAATCTTAAAGCGCTATATCTCGCGTCTTGCGATTTCAGTTTATCTGCTTAAATATCGTCCCCGCGGTACCGATACTGCAACGCCCGCAACATCTGCCTTTTTCGACTCCACAGCACCTGCTGCGCCAGTCGCAGATACGATTTTTATCAAAAAAGAAAACAGCCTGATTAAAGTCCCTCTGGAAAATATCTTTTATTTTGAATCCGAAGGACGTAAAACCATGGCTGTTATGAAAAGCGGTCGTTTTGAGACCGGCAAAACACTTTCTGCACTTGGAAGCATGCTCCCCGAAAAAGCCTTTTATCGTGTTTCGAAATCAGCAATCGTAAATCTTTCCAAAGTAGTCAGCATCACACCGGATGTTGACCGTACATTGATTGCTACCTTCCCCGATAAATCTACCGTTCGGGTTTCACGAATGAACACAATTGATTTCAAGAACAGAATCAAAATGATATAGAATTTCCCCAATACCCAATAAATCGTTTATAAACCATACTTATTTATACAAATCCGCCAAGGTCAAGAGTTTAACCGCGCCTTTGCCGGCTAACTCTTGCAATCCTTGTGTGAACCCACCTTTTGAAAAGATATAATAATGATATTTCTTCCCTTTTCCAAATACTGTTGCATAATGTTTTAACAATTCCAGCTCATCCACACCAATTGTTTCATTACGATATTTGCAAGACCCGATAATGTATTCTTTTCCTTCCACCGGTGTTCCTACAATATCAATCTGTACTTCTTTCTTTTCTTTTGCATCTGTTCCCCACCATTGACCTACATCTGATAAAATAATAGG
>JAZNLG010000153.1:0-7406 GCA_045578965.1 Lachnospiraceae bacterium
CTGTAACTCCACAGGGTCACCCACCTTTACGGTTGAAGCCTGCTTGTTGGGCACGGATAAAGTCATGATATAACCTTTTCCTTCAATCTGAATCACTGCTGCCGGCTCTCCCGCCATGGTAGTTTCACCTGCGGTATATGCAAGACTCGTTATTGTGCCGGATACCGGTGCGGTAATGGCTCCTCCAATGGAATCCGCTTCCAGTTTGGCAACCAACTCCTTCTTATCACAGATTGTTTTATATGCTTCCGCGATATCCATTTTGGTCAGAATTTCAGTCAGCATTTCTGCTTTTTCCGTAGTGGCATTTTCCAGATTGATTCGCGCTGCTGCCAATGTATTGTTTTCGCCGATTTTTTCTTTTTCCAATGCTGCAATCTGATTGGATATTTCCGAACTGCCGGTCTTCAATTCCAAAGCAACCCGGGCATTGGATACATCTGCCGTCAACTGTGCCACCTTGTTCTGCGCCGCCTGTAAAGCAGATGCCGCCGCAGTTTTGGCAGGATCTCCATCCGGCAAATTACTTACCAGTTCATAAGCAGTCTGGGCATTGGCGAGTTCTGCATTTCCGTTATTTAAGTTAATCTCTGCCTGTGCCAAAGCATTGGTTTCCGCCGTTGCATCAATTTTAGAAGTTGCCAATGTATCAATCTTGGCCTGAATGGCATTCACATTTGCCTGATGCACGTTAACGGTATGCTGCAATTCTTCGATTTTGGCATCTGCCGCTTCCAAACGCGCCTGACTCTGTGTTACGCTCTCAACCTGACCGTTTTCAATCGCCGTCACTTCTGCTCTGGTCAATCCGCCACTTAAAACCGCCTTGTCATAGGCAAGTTCCGCTGCCGCCAATTCCGCCCGCGCAGTTTCCAGTTCTTCACTTTCCCTGTCTTCCAGATGATAAATTACATCACCTTTCTCCACAAACGAATCCACTTTTACCGCTACCGATGAAATTACTCTGGATTCGTTTACTACAACGTTATAAGGGTCTACCGCTTCCACGGTACCCGTACCGCGAATCTGGGCAGAAATCGAACCGCTCTCCACATAGCGGGTTGCTACCTGAGGCAGTGAATAATTCATAATCGTATTGGAAAAGAAAGTCAGAATCAGCATAATTGTCAAAAAGATAATCGCGATATTTTTAATCCACTCTCTTTTACGGCTTCCTTTATTTTCATTCTCTATTGCTACCATCACTTTTCCTCCGTTATCCTTTTACTCCGCCCTGGTAGGTAATGCCCTCTACCAGATAATCTTCCCCGTATAAAAATACCAACAAACTGGGAACCATATAAACTGTTGCCACCGCAAACGCAAGACCGATTTCCCCGGCATTAATCTTTGATAAAAAGATTGATAAGGGATGCAAGTCCGCATTGGTCAATAAAATCAGCGGTTGCTCTACCATATTCCAAAAATCAATAAAAACAAGAATTGCTACCGAATACAGGGCACCCTTACATAGTGGCAGACAAATATGCCTGAAAATCTGCCACTCCCCGGCGCCATCCACTCTTGCCGCCTCGATAATCGAACCCGGTATTCGCTTCATATACTTGGTCAGCAGATACACCGCAAAGGGCGAAAATATACCCGGCATCCAAATCGCCCATCTGGTATCAATAATGCCAAGCCAGTCTGCCACCAGAAAGTTTGGCACCAGCGTAACCTGATAAGGCATCAGCGTCACGATAATATACAAAAAGAAAATAATCTCCTTCAATCGCCCCTTATACCTCATAAAAGCATAGGACGCAAGCATCGCCACCACCAGCTGGAACACTACAATTACCACTGTATAAATTACCGAGTTCCAGAACTTGAACAGATACTCCGGACTTTTCAGAAGTACGGTTATGTACTGCTGAAAGGTAACCATATCCGGCACAAATTTTAAATTTACCGTTTCGGATACAAATACCTTACCGCCGCTGTCCGTGGTTTCGAATATCTTACCGTAATTTGCCGATATTTCCGACTGACTCATAAAAGAATTGGTTATGGTCAATACTGTCGGCAAAAGGAACAATATCGCAAATATGGTTGCAATCGTAGTAAGCACTACGGTTCGTACAACTTTTTTAAACTTTTTCCAGCCTTTCTTTTCGCCGGAATATTTACCGAATCTTCCCATAACACACCCTATTCTTCCATATCCTTACCGAAATAATTCTCCGCGATATATAATCCGCCGATAATTACCACCATCACCGCCGCCATAATAATTGCCGCCGAAGAAAGTTTCTGATAATCCAACTGACGGAAGGTATTATTCATAAAATGTTGCAAGGTATACAAACTGTCGTAAGGGTAATCCCCCGTCAGCAAATACACCTCTCTAAACACCTTAAAAGAACTAATCAACGACATAATCGTAACAAACAGAATCGTAGGTGAAAGGTATCTGATTTTAATATGCCAGAACATCTTCCACGCCGAATTGCTTTCCAGCAAAGCAACTTCCATTGCCTCTCTGGGTATGGTACCTAACGCCGCAAGGAAAAGAATCATATTGTAACCTAAATTTTTCCACAAGAATAACAGTAAAACCACCAAAGGAGCCCAGTCGGACTTAAACCAGTCTATCTGACTTCCGCCCAGCCACTCCAAGACTACATTGATGACACCATTGTAGTTAAAAAGCACCTGAAACACCAAAATGATTGAGGCTATAGGTACCATCATAGGGCTTAAATAAATGGAACGAAATTTACTTGCAAAAGGAATTCGTTCATCCAGTAAAAATGCCATTAAAAGCGAAATAATCACTGCCAGCGGAACCGCTACCAGTGAAAATTTAAGGGTATTCCAAGCAGCCAGTTGAAATGCCTGGTTTTGAAATACATTTATAAAATTCTCCAAGAAAACAAAGCGCTTGCTGATTGGATTATCCACAAGTGCATAAAAAATCACAACAAGAAACGGTACTGCATAAAATACCGATACACCACCTAAACTGGGTGCTAAAAATGCACCCAGTTTGGCTCTTGTTTTCCATATTCTTTTTGTTGCTTTTTTACGGGGTGCGGAAGCCTTTTTAACTTTCGCTTCCGAAGTCTTCTTACTCATGACTTCCCCTCCGTTTCTAATATTACATATTTTTGTAACTACCAGGGCCTCATTCGCAAAATCGGTTCTGCATCGTTACATATTTTCTTTCAGATAAATATCAATTCGGCTTTGAATAATGTCCGCAACCTCATCAACACTCTTCTGGCCTTCAAAGTAAGGCTTCACTTCTTCTTCAATAATGGCCATAATCGCCGTATCCTGATATTGCAGTTCATCTGCTTTCTCTAAAATTGCAAGGAAGCCTTCCACATCTTCATCCGTTGCACTTTCAATTTCAATATTTACATCGTCCCAACTGTATCCGTGGGTTCCTTCCATATGCTGCGCTTCATAGATGAAGTTGTCAAGACCGGCCTGTGTAACAGGAATACCCCAAGCATACTGTCCGGTTAAATATTCTTCACTGACAAAGGTTTTCGCAAACTGCCATGCAATATCCTTATGCTCGCACTGCTCTGTAATGGCAATTGCACATCCGTTGGGAATGATGCGAATACCATCTTCGTCTTCGCCTGCATATCCAAGTACTGTAATATCTTCACCAAATACGAATTTATGGAACTGATAATCAGGCATCTGATGCATATTCATATTATAAAAGATTACTTTGTCTTCTTTTAACAATGCAGGAAGACTTTCGCCCTCTTCCCAAACGATATCTACGGGCTGTTCTTTCGCATAAGCAAGCACTTCCTTAAACTCATCGGAATTGAAATTGCACTCACCGGTTTCATAATTCACATAAGCCGTCATGTTATTATAAACCATGTTGTACATCACTTCACCCTGATAGGAATAATAGAATAATTGCACATCTTCAGGTAGTTCTTTTTCCATTTCCAGCAACATAGCGGGGGTCAAAGCCGTAGAACCTTCTGCAAACTTTTCTTTCACCCATACGCCGCTAATACTGATTGTAGAAGGAAGTACATATAAGGAACCGTCTACTTCATAGGCTTCTCTCACATTCTCAAGAAGTTCTTCCTTTGAAAATGTAGCGTCAGCCTCCATTAAAGGATAAAGGTCTGTAATGATTCCTTTTGCTGCCCAATTACGCCAAGGTATATTCAGCGAACTCATATCAATCATATCAGGCACATTGCCTGCCACGATATCATTCTGCAAATTTGTGATGGAAGTTTCCCAATCCCAATCATCTGTACTATAATCTATAACCTTGATACGATATTCTTCATTATTTCGATTAAAATTAATTACCGCATCATTTAAATCCTGATTTGCATAAACGGTTGCAATAGTAAATTCGGTGCGTTCTTTGATTGTAGACGGGTCTACCGGTTTGGCAATAAACAAACCATCTGAATCTGCACCGTAATCATAAAAAGACATTAAATAGCTGCCGTCGCCCATAGGATATACGCGCTGAAGATAATCTGCATTGATATCCATATCCATGACGTCCATAACCACTTTAATTTCTCCGGTCACCACATCACAGGAACAAAGTTCATTTCCGTTCACGTAAAGAACCGTGTCCCCGGGTCCCGGCCAAACTTGTGTAGAACCGCTACTTTTATTAGTACTGATCGGTGTTCCAACCTTTTTGGCAGCCACATCCACAACAGCAATATCAACGCCCATATTTCCCCAGTAGGAAGTAACAAGTTTACCGCTTCCGGTCATACATAATCCGTCAAATGGATTGTTGCTGGTAATTTCACCGGTTTGTACCAAATCCGGCGAATAAATTTTAAGGGGTTGCTCCCAGCTTCCGATCAGATAATTTCCTTCACTGTCTTTATAAAAATGTGAAATATAATACTCCTCATCAAGCTTCAGTTTCGCAGACGCTTCTTCCGAAGAAAGAAGACCGCCTGTGGCATCATACTTATTCATATACACTTCTCTTGAGAGAAGATTCCATTCATCATCATATTCTTCCTTACTTTCAATGGTCTCAAGACTTCCGTCTTCATTGAAAAAAGAAGAACTCAAATATCCGCCGTTGGCAGTTGCCAAAATCGTTTCTGTAGAACTTGCATCAGCCAAATTGTAATTCACCAATTTATACTGTGTACTTTCTTCCCCGTAATTCGCAGTCAACATATGTAACACACCGTCAAATTCTTTCAGATTAACAATGTCGCCTACATCTTTTACATCCAGATAATCCGCAACATACACCACGTCCGATGCATTGCCTTCTTTCCCACTGTTTGCCGTGGTTTCGCCATCTTTTCCGCAACCGGTTACTCCAAGCACCATAGCCACGCTTAATGTAAGCGCGGTAAGACTGCGTTTGTTAAAAAGACTGAATTTTCTCATTTTAACTCCTCCATCTTCCTTTTACTTTCTGTTCATCACGCAATCTTTACAGATTAGATTATCCGCCGCCACAGAAAGTTTCACTAAAAGAACGAATTTGTTGAAGAAAATCATTCCACTTTTCCGGAATTATTGATATTGATTTGCTTCAATCTTA
Organism: Lachnospiraceae bacterium; assembly: GCA_045578965.1. Taxonomy (GTDB): domain Bacteria; phylum Bacillota; class Clostridia; order Lachnospirales; family Lachnospiraceae; genus UBA3766. The sequence continues at coordinate 5,525 of JAZNLG010000153.1, forward strand.
TCCACTTCCAGTTTCAGATAACCGTAATCCTTCTTGAGCAGACGCAATTCTGCGTTAATCTGCTCCAACTCGTGACTAAGTTTTGCAGAACGCACCCATCTGTTTTCGATGCCTTTTTCCACCGCTTTCTTCATGTATGCGGGATGCTTGGAATTTCTGTACACATATTGCATAAGTGTTTTTACAAAAAAGAATCCAAAAAAGATAAGCAACACAGGGGTTAAAGATGCCATAATAACCGCCCAATTAAATCGCATATTCCACCAACCAAAAAACAAATCAAAGAAAATCAGCACAACCTGAGACAAGGTTAACAAGCCCCACACAACCGGCGGCACATAGTCCATGCTTCTGCGTTCCTCAAAATACTCTATCTCTTTCCTCTTCTCAAGCTTGCGCAATTCAAGGTCCGAAATATGTCCTTTCATTTGATGAAATTTTTCAATAGTGGCATTTTCTTCCGGTGTCAATTCACGAAACATCAGCATTCTGCTTTACTCTCCCAATTCTAGATGTAGTATGTATCTTTTTTGTATCGGTTTATCACTATTATTTATACAAAATCATATGGGTACATTTTATCATATCTTTATATAAAAATAAACTAAACAGTATGTGTTTTCGCTTTGTTTTTATTCCTACATGCTTAGTCCTTTTATCCGCTTCCAAAACACAACAAAAAAAGGGAAAGCATTTTGCTTTCCCTTAGTACGTGCGCTAGAGGATTCGAACCCCCGACCTTTTGGTCCGTAGCCAAACGCTCTATCCAGCTGAGCTAAGCACACATCCGTGTGGCATTTCTGCCTTAACACTTTGCCTATTTTACTCTATTCTTTTTTCTTTGTCAAGAGACTTTTCAAAGGTTTTTTGCACAAAGTTTACTTCCCGGAAATACTTTGTCCGTTTTCTATAATATTTCCGATTATATTACATTTTATTCCTCAATATACAGTTCGCCAAACACTTCCCTGCACAGTTCCTTACAAAACTCATAAGAAAATCCGGGATCCTTCCAAGACATTTGATTGCTGTCCGCCAACTCCTGACTATAGTCTTCCAATTTATATGTAGTAATATTCCCGGGACCTGCCTGAATTTGTGTCACAAGCGGCGTAACGCCGTACTCACCGATTACCACTTCATCATTTTCATCGCGGACAATCTCTACCTCAGCCATAGCACCCACCACTCTGGCGCCGATTCCCCTGCCGCTGTCGGCCGTAGAATTGATAAAATTACCGATGGAGTAATACACCAGCATTTTATGACCGTTTTCATCCTCGTACCACTCTACGGGCTGGATTACATGGGGATGGGTTCCGATAATCAAATCCACGCCTCTCTCCAAGAAAAACTCCGCCCACATCTTTTGATTATTGGAGGCATACGTCTGATATTCATTCCCCCAGTGAAGACACACCACCGTAAAATCTGCTTCTGCCTCTGCCTTGGCAATATCAGCAGACATTTTATCTTCCTCCATCATATCCACCGCAAAAGGCATATCGGAAGGCATAGGCATACCATTCAAACCATATGTATAATTTAAAAGGGCAATTTTGATATCTTCCTGCTCATAAATATAAACTTCTTCATATTCTTCCCGGGTTTTATTGGCCCCTAAAATTTTAATATCCGGATGATTCTCGCTCCAATAATTTAAACAATTCATAAGGCCTGCTCTGCCCTTATCCATGGTATGATTCGTGGCATGAAGCACCACATCAAAACCGGCATCGGAAATGGCATCTCCCAATTCATAGGCCGTATTAAACATAGGATATCCCGAATATCCAAGTTCCGGACCGCCAAGAATAATTTCCTGATTGACAATGGCCAAATCTGCCGCCTGAATATCGTCAATCACATGTTCAAAAATATG
>JAZNLG010000154.1:0-3835 GCA_045578965.1 Lachnospiraceae bacterium
TGTAGCAATAATAAAAACTCTTTTTCCTTGCCACACCGATGAATTGTTATGTATAAAATCACTCAAGATTTTGGGTACTGCACTATACTGAACAGGATAACTAAATACTATTTCGTCATGACTATTTATGTGTTCTATGAGATTTTTATCTTCAATAGAAAACAGAACAGAATTATTGTCATATTCTCTAATAAATACCTCTAATGCATATCTTGAATTACCTGTTCCACTAAAATATATTCCTATCATAAATCAACCTCAAAATTCCCATTTGATTCTCCATCACTCCGCAATATCACACTCCAAATTAAAGTCGACTGCAGCCTCTCCATAAATAAATCGGTAGTCACCTGCAAAATCCGGATTATCAATTATCACATATCGTCCTGTAAGGAACTGTGCCTCTATTGTTTGTCCCGGCGCTATAGAAAATTTTTCATTCTCCTGTCCCAGAAGAATTTCCGACTCGTCTGTTTCATCATGCAAAATAATAAGCTGCATATCTCTTACATGGGTTCCCGCAATAACAAGGTTATTACCTTCATCAATATCGACATATTCGTCCCCAATCACTCTTTGCAACTTATACTGACCTCCTATTAAAACAGGATCATCATTATTGTTTGTGATATTTACATTCAGATATGTTCCCCAAGATATCAATGTATAACTTACCCCTTCACATTCTGCTTTATATGGAGTCGTTCCAGGTATTTGACGTAAATTCAAAAAATAGTCATGCATACCCTCATACTCAAATCCCTCATTTTCGGAAGATGTATCCGGTTCCATGTCATATGCGTTTTCATTATTATCAACTGATACATCACTGTCTGCTGTATTATTGGCATTCGTTCTTCCACACGCCGCAATTGTCAGTATCATTACTAGAACGATTAAAATAAAAGATACTTGTTTTTTCATCGACTCAATTCCTCCCGTCACTTTATAAGACGAAATCTTTTAGAAAAGGTTACATCTTATTTAAGATACGAGTCAAAGATGTATTTTTATGGGTTATAGTATAAATTTTGCCAATTATGCCACCTCTATTATATCCCCATCCACCCTTCTGCACAATAAAAAAGCCCCGATAAAAATCGAGGCTTTTGAAATAATTCTCTTTTGATTAACGCTTTGAGAACTGAGGTGCACGACGAGCTGCTTTGAGACCGTATTTCTTTCTTTCTTTCATACGAGGATCTCTTGTTAAGAAACCAGCTTTCTTAAGTGCAGGTCTGTTGTCTGCATCTACTTTGCAAAGTGCTCTTGCAAGACCATGTCTGATAGCACCTGCCTGACCTGTTGTACCACCACCGTGTACGCTAACGATTACGTCATACTTTTCTGTAGCTTCTAATAATGTAAGAGGCTGACGAACAACTACCTTTAAGGTTTCTAAGCCGAAGTAATCATTGATGTCTCTTTTATTGATTGTAATATTTCCTTTACCAGGCATAACATATACTCTGGCAATTGAACTTTTTCTTCTTCCTGTTCCGTAGAACTTTTCTGTTGCTTTTTTAGCCATTTTTCATTTCCTCCTTCTTGGTTCCTTTAGATTAGAATGTCAATACTTCAGGCTTCTGAGCTGCATGCTTGTGCTCGGGTCCTGCATAAACATAAAGTTTCTTGTACATTTCTCTTCCTAAAGGTCCTTTGGGAAGCATACCTTTAACAGCATGTTCGATTACTTCTTCAGGATGCTTAGCAAGCTTTTCCTTTAAAGTAACTAACTTTTCACCACCAACATAGTCAGAGTGTGAGAAGTATGTCTTCTGGTTCATCTTCTTACCTGTAACTTTAATCTTCTCTGCGTTGATAACGATTACATAGTCACCTGTATCAATATGAGGTGTAAACTGGGGTTTATTCTTACCTCTTAAAACTTTAGCAACTTCTGATGCTAAACGTCCTAATGTGCATCCTTCTGCATCTACTACATACCACTTTCTTTCAATGGTAGCAGGATTCGCCATATAAGATTTCATGATCTTACCTCCATCAAAATGTTCATTCCAAATTTCAACTGTTCTGCCGATACGTGAAGCTGCGGATGTCCGGGCCACATGCTCCGAATCAGCTATGTCTGTTTTCATGCCTATGTCCCGGGGCTACGGTCCACACGCATGCTAAATTATTATAGTATAGGAAAATCTTGGTGTCAATGAGTTTTTTATAATTTTTTGAACCAAAAACTATGTTTTTCCAAATATTATCTAAAATTATAAAACAGTAAGCCTTGCTATATGCACAGTATGAAAAAAGAGCACTCCCTAAGGAATGCCCTTTCTAAATTCACTATTAACCTTTTACCATACCGTTTACAACATTAAAATCTTTGCCGTCGTATTTTACCTTGCCGGAAAAATCTTCCGCAAGCATACCCTCTTCAATGTAGAACCACTCTCCGTCATAGGTTGCAAGGCCGGTATAGTTTACCTGAACCTCACCGTTTGCAAAGTAGTACCAATTTCTGCTAATGGGATCCTGCTGCAAACCGGTAACCGCTCTCTTTAACTGTCCAGCTGCAACAAAGAATTTGCCGCCATTGTAATCGTAAATACCATTATAATTTATATTAATCATACCATTTTCAACTACAAACCATTCTCCGTCGTACATAGCCAAATCATTATAATTCGTCTGTACTTGGCCATTGCTGCAGAAGTACCACAGGTCAGTATTCGGAACATTGAATGCACCATTGGCAGAGGTAAGGACAGTACCTGCATATGCAACAAATATACTACCTCCAAAGTATACCACATGTACCTCGGTATCCTCAGGATGTACTTCACCATCTTCCACGTAATACCAGATATCATTGTAGTTTACCAATCCGGTTTTATCATAATCCTTTTGACCGTCAGTATTGTAATAAACAAATCTTCCATTCTCCTGTACAATACTTCCTGCAGTATCTCCTTTTGCTACAAAAACAGGTGATTCTTCGCTCCAGTCACTGTGCGCAACAGCATCAATATCCGTACTAAGTGCTCTTATCGTTACGCTGTATGAGTCATAATCCTTTAACATATACCATAAATATATTGAACAAATGCCATTCGCATCAATTTGCGCACCTGTAGTGAACCCTCCAAAAGGACCTTCAATGTCATACTTCTCACATCCTTCAACAGCCTTAAAATGAATTACACCCGGTTGGTTTATGTCCCAATAAAGTCCTGACGGTGCCGGCAAAACATTCGCAGGTCTTACATAGGTTCTAACGGGAGAAAGTTCTGTCCAGTCGCTGGGCTCATACAAATCCTCATTGGCCGGAACAGCCCTTACACGGAACTGATAATCTCCGCTTATCTCAAGAGACGGTGCAATAAAATCTACAACCTGTATCGCAGAATTGGGTTCTTGAATCACCGAAAAAGTATGATTCAGTGATTCCCCATTCATATACAACTCAAGTTCATACTTGTTATAACTTTTTTCCTCGGGTGTTACAGTCCATTGTGCGCTCCACTCTTCTGTCCATTGAAGATTCGTGGGCATCGGCACTTTCTCTTTCACCTGCTGTTCGGCAACTGCCGTATTATCTACCGCTGAAACATTCATACTTGTTGCAAATAAACACATTACAACAATGACAATACTTAAAATTATTTTTCTAGCGTTCATTGTTCCTACTCTCCTTTGTATTTAAATATAAAAACAATTTAACAATATCTACTGTTTAATACGGACTCCACAAATAACCCTATGCACCGGTAATCTTACCGCAATGTGTGCATTTACCATTCGAAGATGTATGTCCTTCGCCGATAATGACACCGTTTTCCACGCGGAATACTACTCCGTCAACCATTGCACAGCCTTT
>JAZNLG010000155.1:0-11325 GCA_045578965.1 Lachnospiraceae bacterium
TTTGCATGCCATAGGCGTGGAAGTCATTACCCATGTGATTATCGGTCTGCCCGGTGAGACCAAAGAAGATATGCTTGCAACCGTTCAATATGTGGCGGAAAGCAAAGCAGACGGCATTAAGTTACAACTTCTTCATGTGATAGAAGGAACGGATCTGGCCAAAGATTATAAGGCCGGAACTTTTCGCACACTTACCATGGAAGAGTACCTGCAAATCATCAAGGAGTGCATGTATTTGATTCCGGATACTATGGTAATTCACCGCCTGACGGGGGATGGAAATAAAAGGACTTTGATCGCGCCTGAGTGGAGTGCTGACAAGAAGAAGGTTTTAAATGCGTTGAATCAGGTACTTCAAGGTGCAGATGCGTAAAACGGTAAGGATAGTTCTTGTGTTATGTATTAAGGCGGCGATGAAGAACGGTTGCGTATCAAAGCAGATTGTGTAAAGAGAGAAAGAAAGTGTGCGTGGAGGAGTGAACAAATGACGCAGACCGGAATTTGTTATATTGTAGGTGGCGGTGATTTTGACATAGACCGCTTTTATCCCGGAAAAGAAGATTGTATTATTGCGGCAGACAGCGGCTTGGTATACATTGAGGAAGCAGGATACCATCCTCATTGGATTGTGGGCGATTTTGATTCTTTGGGGTATCGTCCTAAGGGCGATAATATCATCTGTCATCCGATAGAAAAAGATGATACGGATGTGGCGTTGGCAGCAGAGATTGCATTAGAGAAAGGATATCGCAAACTGTACTTCTTCGGCATTAGCGGAGGGCGTTTGGATCATACGCTGGCCAATCTTCAGCTACTGACGGATTTGAGTCAAAAAGGAGCGGAAGTGTATTGCTTCTGTCCGGATTGCACAATAATGGCACTGTCCGGCGCAATCGCAGAATTTGGTGCGGATTATTACGGAACGATCTCCGTGTTTGCGGCAACGCAGGAAGCGAAGGGTGTCTGTTTAAATGGACTAAAATATACCCTTGATGATGCAACGCTTGTGAACAACAGGGCCTTGGGTGTCAGTAATGAGTTTGTGGGACAGCCTGCGGAAATTTCCGTAAAAGAAGGCGTGCTGTGGGTGATGTGGCAGGAGAGTAAGGAATGCCGGTTGCCGGAGCGGATTGCTGAGTATGATAAAAAATAAAATGGATGTGATCAGAGGTATTCCAATCTTACGATGACATGAAAAAGGATGGAGAGCGTATGGAGGAGCGATTGATTTTTATAGCGGATAAGTTGTGTAAGAATCATAGTCTTACGCTTGAAGAATATACAGAATTGATTGCCGGGTACGATGCAGAGATGGCTGAATTGCTTGCCAAGCGTGCCGGGGAAGTGCGCGAGGAAGTCTATGGCAAGGATGTTTTTGTCCGTGGATTGATTGAAATCAGCAACTACTGTAAAAATGATTGCTTTTACTGCGGTATCCGAAGAAGTAACAAGTTTTGTGAACGTTACCGGCTAAGCCGGGAAGAGATTTTATCCTGTTGCGAAGAAGGCTATGCCTTGGGGTTTCGCACCTTTGTCATGCAGGGCGGCGAAGATGCTTTTTATACGGATGATTTCTTGTGTGATTTGATAAAAGAAGTGAAAGCCATCTATCCTGATTGCGCAGTGACTTTGTCATTGGGCGAGCGAGGGAGAGAAAGTTTTCAATGTTTATTTGCGGCGGGAGCGGACCGTTATCTGTTGCGGCATGAGACGGCGGATGAAGTCCATTATGCGAGTTTGCACCCGGCAGAACTAACGCTGACAAACAGATTACAGGCGTTAAAAGATTTGAAAGAAATTGGTTTTCAGACCGGATGCGGTTTTATGGTGGGAAGCCCCGGGCAGACAATACAGATGCTCGCCAAGGATTTAAAATGGATTGAAGAGTTTCAGCCGGCCATGTGCGGCATCGGTCCTTTTATTCCGCATCATGCAACGCAGTTTGCGGAAGGCAAAGCAGGAGATGTGGGATTGACCTGTTATCTTTTATCCATTATCCGATTAATCAAACCGAATATACTTTTACCGGCGACTACGGCACTGGCGACCTTGGATGAGAAGGGGTGCGAGAAAGGGATTCTTGCAGGTGCTAATGTAGTGATGCCCAACCTCTCACCCGCTCTTGCGAAGCAGAAGTATGAACTGTATGATAACAAGGCTTACGGCGGAAGTGAGGCGGCAAAGAACGTGGAAGCGTTAAAGAAACGTATGGGAGCGATTGGTTATCGTGTGGTGACGGACAGAGGGGATGTCCGCTTATAAGGAAAATGTATTGTGAGAAGTTACGTTGAGTGTCCGGAAGAAGGACTGTACGAAAAGTTTTGCCAAGGGCCGGACCAACGAAGATATTTAATAAGAAACGAATGAAAGACGAGGAAATACAGATGGCAGTTTATAATCCGAAGTCATTAAAAGCAGAAGAATTTATCAATGACGGAGAGATTCTTGAGACAATTGCATATGCGGAGGCAAACAAAAATAACATTGCCCTGATTGATGAAATTTTGGAGAAGGCACGTCCGAAGCAAGACGGTAACGGACTTGTTTGTAAGGGGCTGACACATAGGGAAGCATCGGTTTTGCTTGCGTGTGAAATTCCGGAGAAGATTGAAGAAATTTATAAAATCGCGGAAGAAATCAAACTGGCTTTTTACGGCAACAGAATCGTTATGTTTGCGCCTCTTTATTTGTCTAACTATTGCGTGAACGGTTGCGTGTATTGTCCGTATCATTTTAAAAATAAACATATTACCCGTAAGAAATTAACTCAGGAAGAAGTGAAGGCGGAAGTAATTGCACTGCAGGATATGGGGCATAAGCGTCTTGCTATTGAAGCGGGTGAAGATCCTGTCAACAATCCGCTTGAGTATATTTTGGAATGTATCAAAACCATTTACAGCATTAATCACAAGAATGGTGCAATCCGTCGTGTAAATGTAAATATTGCGGCGACTACGGTGGAAGATTATCGTAAGTTAAAAGAAGCGGGTATCGGAACCTATATTTTATTTCAGGAAACTTACAATAAGGAAAGTTATTTGAAGTTGCATCCTACGGGCCCCAAGCACGATTATGATTATCATACCGAGGCGATGGACCGTGCCATGGAAGGCGGTATTGATGATGTAGGCCTTGGCGTATTGTTCGGTTTGGAAACCTATAAGTATGAATTTGCCGGACTGATTATGCATGCCGAGCACTTGGAAGCGGTTCACGGCGTTGGTCCTCACACGATCAGCGTTCCGCGATTGAAACGTGCAGATGATATTGATCCGGATGAGTTTGATAACTCTCTGGCAGATGATAAATTCGAAAAAATCATTGCCTGCATCCGTTTGGCGGTGCCTTACACCGGTATGATTATTTCTACCCGTGAAAATGAAAAGGTTCGCGAGCGTGTATTGCGTCTTGGTATATCACAGATTAGCGGCGGTTCCAGAACTTCCGTTGGCGGTTATACCGAAGAAGAACGTCCCCACGATTCGGAGCAGTTTGATGTATCCGATCAGCGAACTTTGGATGAAGTCGTAAAGTGGCTGATGGATAACGGACATATTCCTTCTTTCTGTACGGCTTGCTACAGAGAGGGACGTACCGGTGACCGTTTTATGAGTTTTTGTAAAAGCGGACAGATTCTGAATTTCTGTCATCCCAATGCATTGATGACACTGGCGGAATACCTGGTAGATTATGCGTCGGAAGAAACAAAGAAAACAGGGTTTGCCCTGATTGAGAAAGAACTGGAGAAAATTCCCAGAGAACGTACCAAGGAAATTGCGAAAGAGCATATTGAAGATATCAAAAATTCCAACGCGAGAGATTTTCGCTTTTAAGAAAGGAACACCCCATGAGTTTGAATGGCACACCTTCATCGGAACGAATTCATATTGGTTTCTTCGGCAGAAGAAATGTAGGTAAATCCAGCCTTGTCAACGCTGTGACAGGACAGGAACTTTCTGTAGTGTCCGATGTGGCGGGAACAACAACGGACCCGGTCAAAAAGGCGATGGAACTTTTGCCGCTGGGGCCTGTGGTAATCATAGATACGCCGGGCTTGGATGATACGGGTGAACTCGGGGAACTCCGTGTTAAAAAAACAGAAACTATTTTAAAAGAGGTCCATCTTGCGGTAGTGGTTGCGGATATCGGTTTCGGATTGCAGGCGGAAGATGAAGAACTGATTGCTTTGCTTGAGAGACGTAAGGTGCCTTATATTATTGCAATGAATAAGGTGGATTTGCAGGAAGGCAATGAGAATGAGGAGATGCCGGTGCGGGAGAATTGTACGGATGAGCATCTGTCGAAAGAAGCGGACGCTTCGAATGATAATTTGTCGTCCGGAAACCGTGAGGATAAAATTATCTATGTCAGTGCCGTTACAGGTTACCAGATTCATCTTTTAAAAGAACGGATTGCGAAGTTGGGCAAAACACAACTTACCACCAAAAGAATTGTGGCGGATTTGATTGCCCCCGGAGATATAGTAGTTTTGGTAGTGCCTATAGATGAAGCAGCACCGAAGGGCAGATTGATTCTGCCGCAGCAACAAACCATCCGCGATATTCTGGATGCCGGTGCAATCAGTGTGGTGTGTAAGGATACGGAACTTGAGGAGACGTTAAAGAAACTCGGTTCGAAACCGAAACTTGTGATTACGGATTCCCAGGCTTTCGGCAAGGTGTCTGCCATTGTACCGGAAGATGTGTTGCTGACATCCTTCTCGATTTTGTTTGCGCGATACAAAGGTAATCTGGATGTTTTGGTAAACGGGGCTAAAGTGCTGGAGTCGTTAAGGGACGGAGATAAAATTCTTATGGCAGAAGGCTGTACCCATCACAGACAGTGTGGGGACATCGGCAGTGTCAAAATTCCCGCTTTGATTCGTAAATACACAGGTAAAAATGTGGAGTTTGAACTCTGTTCGGGAAGCGAGTTTCCGGAGGATATGTCATTGTATGCATTGGTGGTGCATTGCGGCGGCTGTACTTTGACGGAGCAGGTGATGCGGAATCGTCTTAACTTTTGTGAAGAAGAGAGAATTCCCGTTACGAACTATGGCATGGCAATTGCCTATATGAACGGTATTTTGCAAAGGAGCATGGAGCCTTTTGCGATTTTAAAAGAGAAGGAAAAATAAGAACATTTTAAATAATAGCAGAGGACGACAGAATGATAATCAGACGTGCACGCCTTGAAGATATGGAAGGCATTAATAAACTTTTAAAACAGGTGTTGATGGTGCATCACAACGGAAGACCGGATTTGTTTAAGGCTGATGTAAAAAAGTACACAGATGATGAATTGGGAGCCATTATCCAAGATGATGCCAGACCGATTTTTGTGGCGACGGATGAAAAGGGCGCGGTTGCAGGCTATGCCTTCTGCGTGTATCAACAATATGTAAACAATAATATATTAACGGATGTGAAGACATTATATATTGATGATTTGTGTGTGGATGAAAGCCTTCGCGGACAACATGTGGGAAAACAGATTTACGACTATGTAATTGCTTTTGCAAAAGAACAGGGTTTTTATAATGTAACGTTAAACGTATGGAGTTGCAATGAAGGCGCAATGCGATTCTATGAAAAGTGTGGTTTGAAGCCGCAGAAGATTGGCATGGAAACGATTTTATAAAAGGAAAGAGATACAATCAATGTACGATAAGGCAAAACGACATCCTGAGCAGATTATCGAAGAATGGTACTTCGTCGGTAAAATTGCCCTGGTGATTCTGGTGGCGGCTACGATTCTTTTTTGGTGGCAGGGTGACTATATTATAAACAGAGAGCATGGCTGTGTGTTCCGTGAGATTATGGGATTCTATTGTGCAGGGTGCGGAGGAACACGAGCATTTTATTATCTGGTGCACGGAAGTTTTTGGAAGAGTTTTTTATACAATCCTTTTGTTATATATATGGTTGTAGTGTATATCTTTTTTATGATAAATACATTTTTGTATATGCATACGGAAAAAATAGGAATTAAGAAGTTCCCTATTGTAGGCTTGATTTATATTGGGGTGGGGATTCTGATTGGTCAGTGCATTATCCGTAATATACTGTTCCTGGGATTTGGCTTAACAATATTGTAGCAGTTGGATAATAATATACATAAAAAGATGTTATGAGCAATTAAGATAAGAAGACAGAATTTAGGTTTTGTTCATATATAGAACATATCCCCATTTTCTTATTTATAATGTGATTATACTGAATGTGGTATGGATATTTTAATTTCATAAAGAACCGTGTGAAAACGTCGGTACTTAACGAGCCAACGAATTTTATTCGTTTGGTGAGTTTAGTATCCGTTACGTTTTCGCTCGAGCGAGAGCGTGTTCTGTTGGAATTAAAATATTCATACCACTTTTTACTTTCAACCATAAATAAGAGAATGGGGATATGTTATATCAAAATATTGCGTTCCTGTTATTTGGTCCAACGTCCGGAGGCACCGCAAGGGAGTACCAGTCCGTCTTCTGACACGGGAAGCCCGATTTCGTTTGCTTCCACACTGCCGCCGAATTTCGATACGATAGCAGTATTAATCATATAAGAAAGTACTGCAGGCTGAAGTCCGGTGGTGTAAGAATTAATCAAAAGGAATTTGGAATCTTCCGTAAGGAGTTGTGTTGTCAACTCGATAAAAGGGAAGATGGATTCTTCAATTTTCCAGATTTCTCCTTTGGGACCGCGACCGTAAGAGGGAGGATCCATAATAATACCGTCGTAATGATTGCCGCGGCGGATTTCACGTTCTACGAATTTGACACAGTCATCTACCAACCAGCGAATGGGTGCATCGCCCAAACCGGAAGCGATAGCATTTTCTTTGGCCCATTGCACCATTCCTTTGGAAGCATCAACGTGAGTGACACTGGCACCAGCTTTGGCTGCAGCAAGGGTAGCCCCGCCTGTATATGCAAACAGATTTAATATTTTTAACGGGCGGTCGGATTCTTTTATAATGGAAGAAAACCAATCCCAGTTTACCGCCTGCTCGGGGAACAGACCGGTGTGTTTGAACTTGAAAGGTTTTAAGTTAAAAGTTAAGTCCTTATAATGAATGGACCATTCGTCGGGAAGATTAAAAAATTCCCATTCGCCGCCGCCTTTGTTGCTGCGGTGATAATGTCCGTTCTTGCGTTTCCAACCGGTGTGGGTGTGAGGGGTATCCCAAATGACCTGAGGGTCCGGACGTACCAATATGTAATCGCCCCAGCGTTCCAGTTTCTCTCCGTTGGAAGTGGCCAGGACTTCATAATCGTTCCAATTGTCTGCAATCCACATAATATGCTCCGTTCTGATGGTTATTTTTATCCTAATGTGTATTGTGATAATGTGTTCACAATACTTCTTAATATTATAATAATTTCGGTAAGACTGCAATTACTTTCGTTTTTATTTATAAAAGGCACAAAAGATGCAGGGGATGATGTTATTTACAAAATACTTTGAATGTGTTACTATTTTAGTGTAGTTTATTAATTTACATTTTTTAGGAGGAGAAAAAGTGGACGGAAATAACATGAATATGGAAAACCAGACAGTAGATACTACATATACTGCAGAAGGAACTTATGAAGCAGTTGAAAAGAAGGGAAATGCACTTGCAATTATCTCATTGATTACAGGTATTCTTTCTATCGTATGCTGCTGTATGCCTATCGTAAGTGTATTACCCGGTATTGCTGCTATTATCTGCGGTGTGCTTGGTATTAAAAAGTGCGAAAAGGTTGGCATGGCTAAGGCCGGTATGATTCTTGGTATCGTTGGCGTGGTACTCGTAGTAATCAGTTTGATTTTTTCACTTGTTACAGGCGGTATCAGCATGATGGACTATATGGAGTCATCATCTTACTATTATTAAGAAGTACTGTATTTAAGTATGAAGGCAGAGCGCTTTGGGCGCTCTGTTTTTTGTTGGAAAAGGAAGAGTGGAAGAGAAAACGGATAAAAATGTTTTTATTTACAAAATACTTTGAGTATGTTAGTATTTTCCTGTAGTTTATTTTACATATATGTAGGAGGAGAGTTGAAATGGACGGAAATAACATGAACAATCAGGCAGATTACACATATTCTGCTGATAACACAAACACTACAGCAGATTATACATATGCTGCAAACGGAACTTATGAAGTGGTAGAACAGAAGGGCAACGCACTTGCAATCGTATCTTTGGTTACAGGTATTCTTTCTATCGTATGCTGCTGTACACCCATTATCAGTTGGATTACAGGTGCAGCCGGCATCGTATGTGGTGTACTTGGTATGAAGAGATGCGAGAAGATCGGTATGGCAAGAATCGGTATGATTCTTGGTATCGTAGGTGTGGTACTTGGTGTAGTTATGTTTATCATTAACCTCATCGGTCTTGCGTCAGGTGAGTCTTACTTGGATTCATACTACTATTACTAAAAAACGGTAATTACCGAACGGATGTGGGGTGCGATGCACCCCGTTTTTGATAAATGGTGTATTTAATTGAGAGATTTATGATTGATAAGTACGAAGGAGAAAAAGCGAATGAACGATAATAATTTGTATAATGAGAATTTAGCATCAGGAAATGCATATGAGGCAAATAACAACGGATACGAAAATTGGGAGGATGATTATGTTGCTCCTCAGACCGGTAGCGGTTTGGCGATTACAGGTATGGTTCTCGGAATTGTATCTCTGGTATTCTTATTTTTACTTGCCTGCTGTTCGCCTTTGGTTGGCGGTCTTGTTGCTATGCCTTTCGCAATTGCCGGTTTGATTGTAAGTATTATCGGTAAGAAGAAGGGTCAGAGTAATGGTATGTGTATTGCCGGAATCATTTGTTCCGCAGTTTCATTGGTTATTGGCGTTGTATTAATTATAATTATGATCATATCCTTTGTATTGTTGGGAACTGCATCTGTAATTGATACGATGGATTACTACAACTTCTAATTTTATAATATATTGATAAGTATTACGGCGGAATGTGTGATGCATTCCGCCATTCTTGTGGGTAAAAGCGTTTTGCACCACATCATATTGAGGGTGTTTCTTCTATATAAAAGGTGCAGAAATATTTTTGTTAAAAAGTAATAAAATTTTTGAAAAAAACTCTTGCACATTGCCAAAACATGTTGTATACTAGGCATTGCTGTGGCATGATAGCGATGAAATGTAAGGTTGCTATCCGGCAAAATGGATAGGTTTTTACATGGAGCGAATGTCAAGTCAAGATACTGGCGACAAGTCACTGTACAAAACAACATGTCTACAAACAGGTAGAAACGACGTGAGAGTTTTAACGGATACGGTTCGGAAGCAATTCTGGGGTTGCGTAAACGTTTAGGACACACACGGGAGAGTGTACAGTCACCGCTTGTCGTACTTAGATTTTATAAAGTGCGAAAAGGAGGCGACTTTTTTTATGGCAAACGAAGTAATGAGAATCACACTTAAAGCTTATGAGCATCAGACAGTAGATGCAGCTGCCAAGAAAATCATCGAAACAGTTAAGAAGAACGGAGCAAAGGTTAGCGGACCCGTGCCCCTTCCTACTAAGAAGGAAGTAGTTACAATCATCCGTGCCGTACACAAGTACAAAGACTCCAGAGAACAGTTCGAACAGAGAACACACAAGAGACTGATCGATGTAATCAATCCTGACACCAAAGTCAGAGAGTCATTGCAGAACCTTGAAGTTCCTGCAGGCGTTTACATTGATATCAAAATGAAATAATTGATATTAATTAAAGAAGTAACTAAAAACAAAAAATAAAGCCTTCTACAACTAGTATGCATCCGAACAAACCTCAGATGCCGCTGTAGTAGAAACAAATGGAGGTAAAGAAATGAAGAAAGCTATTTTAGCAACCAAAGTCGGAATGACTCAGATCTTCGCAGAAGACGGCAGCCTTATTCCGGTAACAGTTCTTCAGGCCGGCCCTTGCGTAGTAACACAGATTAAGACAATCGAAAACGATGGTTACGAAGCAGTTCAGGTTGGTTTTGTAGACAAGAAAGACAAGATCATCAACAAAGATGCATCCGGCAAGAAAGAAATCGTTCACGCACATGGTACAACAAAGGCTATGCAGGGACATTTCAAGAAAGCAGGCGTTACATCTAAGCGTTACGTAAGAGAATTCAAATTCGAAAACGCTTCTGAATACGCTCTTGCACAGGAAATCAAAGCTGACATCTTCGCAGAAGGCGACAAGATTGACGCAACTGCAATCAGCAAAGGTAAAGGTTTCCAGGGTGCTATCAAGAGATTAGGACAGCATAGAGGACCCATGGCTCACGGTTCTAAGTTCCATCGTCATCAGGGTTCAAACGGTGCTTGCTCAAGCCCCAGCCGTGTATTCAAGGGCAAAGGTATGCCCGGTCATATGGGACACAAGCAGACTACAGTTAAGAATCTTGAAGTAGTCAGAGTAGATGCTGAAAAGAATCTGCTTTTAGTAAAGGGTGCAGTACCCGGACCTAAGAAAGCTTTAGTAACAATCAAAGAAACTACTAAGGCAAACGCATAATCGGGACGAAAGGAGGAACACACAGATGGCAAACGTATCTGTTTACAATATGGAAGGCAAGGAAGTTGGAAAGATTGACTTGAACGATGCTATTTTCGGTGTAGAGATTAACGAACACCTTGTGCATCTTGCAGTAGTTCAGCACCTTGCAAACAAGCGTCAGGGAACACAGAAAGCAAAAACTCGTGCAGAGGTTTCCGGCGGCGGAAGAAAGCCTTGGAGACAGAAGGGAACCGGTCATGCAAGACAGGGTTCAACCAGATCACCCCAGTGGACACATGGTGGAGTTGTATTTGCTCCCACTCCGAGAGATTATTCTTTCAAGTTAAATAAGAAGGAAAAGAGAATCGCACTTAAGTCTGCTTTGACAAGCAAAGTTCAGGACGGTAAGGTAATGGTTCTTGATGAATTAAAACTTGATGAAATCAAGACAAAGAAATTCCAGGAGGTTTTAACAAACCTTAACGCTAAGAAGGCTCTTGTTGTGATCAAAGAAAACGACAAGAACATCGTATTATCAGCCAGAAACATTCCTGATGCTCAGACAATCGTTGCTGATTCAATCAACGTATATGACATCATGAAGGCTGGCACAGTAGTTCTTACTAAGGACTCAGTTGCAAAAATTGAGGAGGTGTACGCATAATGGCAGATATTAAATATTACGACGTAATCCTCAAACCGGTTGTTACCGAAAGAAGTATGGCCGGCATGGGCGAAAAGAAATATACATTCCTGGTTCATCCCGATGCAACCAAGAATCAGATTAAAGAAGCAGTTGAAAAAATGTTCCCCGGAAC
>JAZNLG010000156.1:0-12128 GCA_045578965.1 Lachnospiraceae bacterium
CTTGTATGGCGCGGTAAGGAAATCGTTAATATTAAGCGTTCTTTCCTTGATACCAACGGTGCACATCAGTCTACCAAGGTAGCGGTAGATATGCCGGATGAAAAGGACAATTACTTCAATAAAATTGCCTGCGATGCAGTAGCAGATGCAGTTGCAAAAGACGATGTAAAGAAAGCATGGCTGGAAAGCGTTCATGATTTGAATACCTGTTCTCAGAAGGGTCTTGTGGAAATGTTTGACTCTTCCATTGGTGCAGGTACAGTGCTTATGCCTTACGGCGGTAAGCATCAGTTGACAGAGACACAGACTATGGTAGCTAAGGTGCCTGTTCTTGGCGGTAAGTCTGATGCGGTAACTATGATGAGCTATGGTTTTAACCCTTATTTATCAAGTTGGAGCCCTTATCATGGTGCGGTTTATGCAGTAACCGAATCTATGGCTAAGATTGTGGCAGCAGGCGGCGATTACAAGAAGATTCGTTTTACTTTCCAGGAATACTTCCGTCGTATGACAGAAGATCCTTACAGATGGAGTCAGCCTTTTGCAGCACTTTTAGGTGCATATGATGCACAGATGGGCTACGGACTTCCTTCCATCGGCGGTAAGGACAGTATGTCCGGTACCTTCCAGGATATCGACGTACCTCCTACATTGGTTTCATTTGCAGTAGATGTGGCTAAATCACAGGATGTTATCACTCCTGAACTTAAGAAAGCAGGCAACAAACTTGTAAAATTCTCTATTGAAAAGGATGAATATGACGTACCTAAGTACGATAAGGTTATGGCACTTTACGATGCAATTTATGGCATGATGCAGGCAGGAATCGTTGAATCCGCATATGCTTTGGATGCTTATGGTTTGGTACCTGCAGTAAGTAAAATGGCCTTTGGTAACGGTCTTGGCGTTGCAATGGATGATACTTTGGAATTGTCCGCATTATTCGCAAATGAATTAGGCAACATCATCGTAGAAGTTGCACCTGAAAACGTAGCGAAGATTGCTTGTGATTATACATTGGTTGGTACTGTAACGGAAGGTGACTTCTCTTACAAGGGAACTGTAATTTCACACGCTGAAATGTTGGATTCCTTTAAGTCTAAACTGGAGAAGGTATTCCCCAGCCGTGTAACTTTTGATGACACTAAGATTGATATTCCCGAATACAATGCAAAGGATATCTATATCTGCAAGAATAAGGTTGCAAAACCTCACGTATTTATTCCGGTAATGCCCGGAACCAATTGCGAATACGACAGTACCGCAGCATTTGAGCGTGCAGGCGCAACCGTAACAACAGGAATATTCCGCAACTTAAGTGCAAGCGACATCAGAGAGTCTGTTGATATGTATGTAAAAGAAATTGCCAAAGCACAGATTATTATGTTCCCCGGCGGTTTCTCAGCAGGCGATGAGCCTGACGGTAGTGCGAAGTTCTTTGCAACCGCATTCCAGAACGAAGCATTAAAAGAAGCAGTCATGAAGTTATTAAACGAAAGAGACGGTTTGGCACTTGGTATCTGTAACGGTTTCCAGGCACTCATTAAGTTAGGCCTTGTACCTTTCGGTGAGATTGTGGGACAGACAGAAGATTCACCCACATTGACATTCAACACCATTAACCGCCACATCTCTAAGATGGCTTATACCAAGGTTGTTTCCAACAAGTCACCCTGGTTACAGCTTGCAGAGGTTGGTAAGACTTATACAAGCCCTGCTTCCCACGGTGAAGGTCGTTTCGTAGCACCTAAGGCTTGGATTGAAAAGTTAGCTGCTAACGGACAGATTGCAACCCAGTATGCAGATCCCGACGGCAATGTAAGTATGGACGAAGAATACAATATCAACGGTTCTTACGCATCCATCGAAGGTATTACATCACCTGACGGAAGATGCTTCGGTAAGATGGCACACGCAGAACGTCGCGGCGACGGTGTGGCAATCAACATCTACGGAGAACAGGATCTTAAGATCTTTGAATCCGGCGTGAAGTACTTTATGTAATTAAAACACAATGATAGTCTTTTATAATTAATAATCAAAGATAAAAGAAATTAGTTGAGAGGCGGGAGAGAAATCTCCCGTCTTTTATAAAATAAAAATCGCTTAGACCGTGAGGTTATATCCGGTATTTCGGGAACCTGTTAGGTATAAGCGATTTTTGTTTGGTTATATTTTCTTGTGATATTGCACTGTTTTGATTGAATTACAGGTGTTTCGGCTTTTATAACGCTTTTTATTTGTTTTATGCGTTTAATTTGGATTATGCTTTTGTCGGCTTTTGTTTGCGGGACTGCTTCAGCAATTGATATACATTTTTTAAATACAATTGGAATTGATTGTATTCATCCGATGTCATACGCTTGGGCGCGTACAACGCTTTTTCAAACAGCAGGAATAAACAATCTATTTCATTGTCCTGTACTTCGGTTAAATCCAACCGTGAAAGCACATCTTTTAAATGTCCGCATAATTCATCCGGCAGAGGATTGGGGTTGTCAAAAGTCTTAAGTGTCCGGACTTTTTGACACAGGTTTGTATAGTCTTCATAGATTAATGTGGCATAATCCCCGGCTTTTAGCAATTTATTATGACGATAAATATGATAAAGGATACGGAGGATGAATAACAATCCCACAATACCTGCAATGACACCTAACATAATCAGGAACGGAGCTATTGAAGTTTTGAAGGAGAATGTGAACAGGTTTAACTCTCCGCGTTCAAATTCGGCATCATCATATTCGATATCAGCGTAACCGTCTACGGGTAAATCCATAGAGAATAAACCGTCAAATAAGCCTCCGAAATTAAAGTCCAAAGGCGAATCTTCCATGAAATCGGGCGGCGTCATTTCGAAAGGTACAAAACCATATCCTTCTAAGTAAATTTCCACCCAGGCATGTGCCTGTGCGTCCGTAACGTTTACGGTAAGAACACCTTCTTCCGCTACCTGTGTGGGACCCTGATACCATTCATCATAATTTGCATTTACGGGCTGGCCTTCCGACATGGAAGATAAAGGTATACAGTAGCCTTCTACATATCTGGCGGGAATTCCCATGGTTCGTAAAAGCATAGTTCCGGATGCGGCAAAATGTGCACACACGCCGCGTTTTTGGGATGTTAAAAAGTACTCCACAAAGTCTCTTCTGTAGGGTGTGGTACCCGGTGACATGGTATAGTCAAAATCTGTAACAAAATGTGCATAAATGGCCTGTGCTACAGCAAGACGATATGCATTGATATCTTCCGGTTCCACGGGGGCATCCGTAAATTCACCGCTGACAACGCCGGGAAATTCCTGTTCGATGCAATATTGCTGTAATGTGGGGCGCAGGGAATCAGGTACCTGCAAGCAAAAACCTTTTGCATAGAAATCATAATAATCCGGTAAGTCAAAAGGTGTAACGGCTTCATTATAGTGGCCCAAATAAGGGGTATAAGAAACGGTTACGGCAGGCTGCTCCGGTGTAAGTTCGGTTCCGCTTACGGATGCGGAGCCTAAGGTGTTTAATGCAGTACCGTCGGTCAAAAACAGACTGCTGTCAGGACCGTAATTCAGAACGCAATCTTCGGTCGTTGAATAATAGGGTAAAAACAGTTCATTTCCTGCATCTACATTAATGATTTCCATTTTACCGTAAGAGTTCGTAGGGGGCTTATATTGTCCGTCGTAGGAGGCAATCACATTACCGGTCATGTAGACCGGATTCTCGGAAGTGCTCATAACGGAGGAAGCAAGAATTTCCTCCGGCAGAGCAGTAACTGCCGCCGGATAAGTGTTCAAATAAGTATGTTCCGTCCACTGGTTGGAAGCATAATAACTACCGGTAAAACTTTTTAAATAAACCGTTTCATAAGAGTAGGGAGCAAAGGTTACAATCAGGTCCGTCTCGAAATCGGGGCGGATGGAACTTACGCCACCCAGACGCCCGTGATTCAAACCTCCTGTAGAATCATAACGGTCCAAAAGTCCGGTAAAACCGCTTTGTACAAAGGTTTTAACATATTCATCCGTGGTTTCCTTGATAGGGTTGGAAGGCTGTAAGGGTACTTCCGAATAATAGGAATTATAGAAACCAAGTCCTACAAGAAGAGAAAGCACTGCTGAAAACAATAATGTTTGCAAGGTTCCCTTTGCTGTACTTTGATACGTGTAAGTTGTCGTTTTTTTACGCCGGAACCGAAGATATTCCGGGGTGTGCTTTCCTTTTACCTGCATTTTAAAATGCCTGCCTGCCTGCTGTATACCTACGCAGATATAAGCGGTTAAAAGCATCATAAGACAATAAATAGGGGGACGCTTTTCAATATAAAAGGCAATTTCCAGGAATGGAAAGGTGATTAATATGGTTTCTAACAGGTTCATATAACCGGATATGGTTACGTTTAAAAGAATCGCAAGAAAAGCACCAACCAAAATCATGGCAATGGTTACGGTTAAATAGCGGTTGCTGATTAACTCCTGGGATTCCCGCAGGGAAAGCAGTTTGAAATAATCGGAATATTCTTCATAGACAATATTGGTTACGGCCTGGAAACCACTGTTTGCGTAAGGATAGTAGCGGGCCAGTTCGTAGGTGAATCCAAATAAAAGAACAAAATAACCGATATAAAATACCACTTTATGAATATAGAGGAAGGATGCTACCAGGGAAATCAAAAGAAATGCAATGGTAACAGCCGTAGGATTATAGGGAATCTGAAAGGCTTCCACCAATCCTACAATGGAACCGTAGCACGCCAAAAACACCATCAGTCCGCGAAACAGACAGATGAGGAAGCGATTCAAACCGTCGTCGTTGTGAATGGGTCCTACATAGAATCCGGTTTGAGCCAAATCTTTGGTTTTGTTTCTTTTTTCAAGAAAAGGAAACATACGTTACTCCTAATTTATGTTAACTATATAAGTGTAAGTTCCGTTATAAATAGCGCACAATTAAAATGATAACAGTGGATTATGTTAACCGATAATTGTCTCGCTGTCCAGGCGTTTTAACTGCGTACCGCAAATTTGAAGAATCACCGCTGATTTCTGGGCGGAAGCAAAGTATGCTTCTTTGGCATCTTCTTCGCCGTCATACAAAGGCAGATAAAAGAAGTGGATTAAAACTTCCGTAATCTGGCTTTCTTCCGTAATCAAAAAGTATGAAAAATCACAGGAAGCCGCATTATACAGGCAGACTTCAAAACGTTCTTCTCTTTTCCAAAGTTGTTCCAAACAGGAGCGCAGTGCGATAGCGGTATCCTGAATTTTATCACGATTGCATTCCGGCAGGACAACCAAAGAAAGAATCGTGGTATGCGCCATTTCTTTTACCAGTAAGTCATCCAGTTTGGCCGAGAGTTTCCAATGAATGCGCTGAAGGCGGTCGCCGGGGCGATATTCACGGATTTCTTTGATGTCAGAAGATAAGTTTCCTTTGTAATCCGATTCCGTAAATTCTTCCATACCGTCCGTTACGGGAGCGGTGGAAGGAAGGTGAACGGGACAGGTGGCAGGTAAAACGGGTACCTGCACTTTCTGTGCCAAAGGAATTGTCTTGGTAAAAAAGTGTAAGTAATCAGACACATACAAGGCTTCGGCCGACAGTGACAACATTCCGCAATATGCCGTTTCCACGGGGATGCGGATGGTGTTGGTGCGTTTCGGTAAAATGGGAAGAGACAGTTTATGTGTGGTCTGATTGGGTTTATAAAAATTCTGCAACGTGAATTCAAAGATACAGGCAAACAGCGGGAAATAGGACGCATTTTGACATTCCAGTACAATGGGTACAGTGTTTCCGTTCTCGACTAATGCAACATCACTATAAATACGGACGCTGCATTTGGAGATTGCCAGATGAAAGAACCAAAAACTTAAGCAGGGAAGTATAATCAGAAGAAATAAAAGCATCAAAAGAAAGGGCTGCTGAAAAATGATAATGCATGCCCAAAGGACTAATATGCCCAAGATATATCCGATGATTTGAAACCAATGCTTCTTCAATAATAAAATCCCTTTCGTAACAGATGTCTTTTTTATAAAAGAACCCGTGTAATGCAGAATAAAAGTGTTTGCCTTTTATGATTTGGGAAGAGGAACACTTTCAAAGGCCTGCTTTAAGGCGTCGCGGACGGAGATGCCGCCGGCTTTGGCCTTGGTAGACAGAATAACACGGTGATTAGACACGTATTCAAATACGTCGCGGAAATCTTCGGGAACCACATAATCACGTTCCATGTAAAAAGCATGAGCTTTGGCCATTTTCATAAGAGCGATGCTTCCGCGAGGACTTAATCCAAGGGCAAACAGGTCCGGATTTCTGGTGGCTTCGGTTAAAGAAACCGCATATTCATAAAGACCTTCGGAAACGTGGATATTTGCCACTGCATTTTGGAAAGCCAGCAGGTCATTCTGTTCCACCACGGAAGCGAGGTTACGAATAACGTCGTGCGAATCGCCTTTTAAAATTTCTATGGCACTTGCGTGGTTTGGATAGCCCATGGAAAGTCTTATCATAAAACGATCCAATTGGGAATCCGGTAATTTCTGGGTGCCGGATGCCCCTATGGGATTCTGTGTTGCAATGACAAAGAAAGGTTTCGGTAAGTCTCTTGTGACACCGTCAACCGTAGCATGTCCTTCTTCCATTACTTCCAACAGTGCGGATTGGGTTTTGGGAGAAGTACGGTTAATTTCGTCTGCCAGGAATAAATTGGTGTAAATGGCACCTTCGTGGAAACTGAAGTTGCCTGTATTTTTGTCATACATATTAAAACCGGTCAAATCGCTGGGGAGAACATCAGGGGTAAACTGGACTCTTTTGTAATCCAGGGCCAGAACTTTTGCCAAAGCGGTAACCAAAGTGGTTTTACCCACACCGGGAATGTCTTCCAAAAGAACGTGGCCTCCGGCAAGAAGGGCACAGATTACGGCATCAATTACATCATCTTTGCCATGAATAGCCTGTCGGATGGAGTTTTTAATCACGGTTGTTTTTGATATTTTATATAATTCGGGCATCATTTTTTTCCTTTCTTGGTTATTACAAAATTCACTACTGTAATAATACTATTTTTTTCCTGTTTCTGCAATGTTAAACAGTATCAGGATAAGACAATTTTAAGGTTTTTTTTCGTATGGAAGAAAAATGTAAAATGGTTGTTTGGTTTTGTTTTCTGTGGTATACTTTTAGCAAGTATGCACAAAAGGAGGAAGCAAGATGAGTGTAAATCGAAAAATCAATGCGGTTTCGGCTAAAATTCTGACGACCGGTCTTGTAATCCTCATTGGGTGCCTGTTTGCATGTGCGATTCATTTGTTTACGGTGGGAAAAATATGCGAGCAAAATGCAGAGGATAATCTGCGGGGGCATATGGAGGTGGCCCTTGAAGTCATAAATAATGACGTAGAAGTGCAGAAGGAAGTAACACAGGCCTGTGCCGATGCCATCGTATATGATAAATATAATCGTGATAAAGTTTCCATTATGTGGGAATATATGAAAAAGTATGAAGGGTATGAATTTTATCTGGCCACACCGGACGGAATTACATATTTTGCTAATGGCTTGAAAGAAAGTAATGGTGCATATGCGCAGTTGTCTTCCATTCATAATTATGAATATACCAATGACTTTATATGCATTACACAGGAAGGGCATAATGTAAAAGGGGAGCACATTTCTTATTGGGTCGGTGTTCAGCGTATTGAATTAGAAGAGTATGATAAGCCTTGTCTGCTGATGAGCCGCAGGCAGAATCAGGATATTTTTGATGATGAGTGTTTTGCGTATTTAAGCGATCTGGGTGTGTGCAGTATTATTACTAAGGCAGGTATGATGGTTACTGCAGATAATAATTATGTGCGTGAACTTGGTTTGAGTCATGAGTATTTTAATGATTTAAAGGAATATAGTAACGGAAGTGACCGTAGTTATAGTCAGATTAATAAAATGCACACTGCACTTTCCACGACTACGGAAGGAAGTATAGAATTTCTTTCTGATGACGGAAGGAATGTTTATGTGGTATACAAAGAAATCAAGGGAACCAGAGACCGTTTCCTTACGGTTATGTTTCATGAAGATATTGTTTACGATATGATACAACCGGTGTTACTGCGAAATTTTGTTTTATGGGTTATTATTCTTGTAATTATGATGCTGACTATTGGTTTTGTATGGTCGCAGGCAAGAAATTCGCAAAAGAATGTAGAACGTCTGGCGTTCAATGATGAAGTGACCGGTGGAAGAAATTTAAATTATTTCCGTAAGAAAGCAGCAGAAATTATTAATCTGAACAGAGAAACCCCGTTTTTGATTTATCGTTTTGACATTCTCAATTTCAGATACATAAATGAAGCCTACGGACATGATAAGGCAGATACTGTTCTGAAAGCCTGTATACAGGAATTTCAGCGTATCTATACCACCAATGAAGTGTGTGTTCGTATTAATTCAGATCATTTTATAGCGTTGGTTATGAATGACGCGGAACGTAAATCGAAATATGCAGCCTATACCAAGGCAATCGGTGAATGTGCACGACTGAACGAAGTACGCTATCCCATCCGATTACGTGTCGGAATTTATCAGGTGCGTAAGGATGATTACGATATCGATATTATGATTGACCATGCTAATGCGGCGAGAAAGTCCATGACCGGTAATGAGAAAGTGCTGGAGGCTACTTACTCGGAGAAGATTGTGTCCAATATGAAAAAAGTGGATGCGATTGAATCCCAGATGCAGTCGGCTATTGTGAATGACGAATTTAAGATTTATCTGCAACCGAAGTGGGATATTGAAAATGATTGTATCGTAGGCGCAGAGGCGCTGGTACGTTGGATAAAAAAAGACGGGTCCATGATTTATCCTTCGGAGTTTATTCCTTTATTTGAATCTAATGGTTTTATTGAAAAATTGGATTTTCATATGTTGGAAATGTTATGCAAACGAATTAGGGATATTGAAGAAGAAGGCAGATACAAATTGGTGCCGATTTCTGTTAATCAATCACGCGTTTTAATTAATAACCCCGATTATGTTAAGAACGTTGAAAAGGTAATTTCAAGATATAATACGAAAGTTGATTATCTGGAAATTGAAATTACGGAAACCGTATTCTTTGATGAGAAGAATAAGATGATTGAAGTGGTAAAGCAGTTAAAGGATTTGGGCTTGAATCTGGCGATGGATGATTTCGGTTCCGGTTATTCTTCTTTGAATATTTTAAGAGATATTCCCTTTGATATTCTAAAAATCGACCGGGAGTTTGTGAGTGAATCGGTTGCATCCCAGTCGTCCATTGTCATTATGCAAAAAATTATTGAAATGGCGCAGGGATTACATATTAAGGTTATTTGTGAAGGCGTAGAAACAAAAGAGCAGATTGATATTTTGCGAAAATTGGGTTGTACCATGGTACAGGGATATTATTATGACAGGCCGATTCCGATGGACGATTTTTTGGAGAAATATTGTAAAAAGGATGCGTCGGAAGCAAAGTCTGAGGAGAAGAAGGAATGAATTATCAGTTAGAACTGGAGAAACTTCTTGTCACGGAAGGGAAAAAGGATAAAACCGTACTTTTACACAGTTGTTGTGCACCCTGCAGCAGTTATGTCCTGACTTATTTGCGGCAATATTTTAAAGTAACTGTTTTTTATTTTAATCCCAATATCACTGCGGATACGGAATATTATAAAAGGGTCGAAGAGCAGAAACGTCTGATTGCCCGTTTAAATGAAGATGGCGAAGGTTATGCTATTGAATGTATGGAAGGTGATTATAAGCCGGAATGTTTTCTTGCTTTGGTAAAAGGGTATGAAGACTGTCCGGAAGGGGGAGAACGCTGCAGGTTATGTTTTCGTCAGCGTTTGGAAGCGACAGCGGCTTTGGCGGAGCAACAGAACTTTGATTTTTTTGCTACCACCTTGACAGTCAGCCCCTTAAAAAATGCTGCGGTTTTAAATGAAATCGGGCAGGAACTGGCGATACAGTATAATGTGCGCTATTTAGTATCTGATTTTAAGAAGAAGGACGGATATAAGCAAAGCATTGAACTATCCAAACGATATGATTTGTATCGTCAGGATTATTGCGGTTGCGCTTTTTCCAAGGCGGAAAGAGAACGACAGAAAAGGTCGGATTAAAGGCGGTTTAATCGATTTTACCCGTCTGTTTTAAAATATATAATAAAAGACCGCTTCGGCGGAAACGGAGGAATAGAGTAACAATGAAGAAGTTTTTAGACTTATTGTCAAATGAAGTTGGCAGTGCCTTTGAACAGGCCGGCTATGAGAAAGAATTGGGAAGGGTAACCATTTCAAACCGTCCTGATCTTTGTGAATACCAGTGTAACGGTGCTATGGCAGGCGCAAAGAAATATAAGAAGGCTCCTGTTATGATTGCCAATGAAGTGGCAGAATATTTAAAAAATTCAGAGGTGTTTGAAAAAGCAGAAGTTGTACCGCCCGGATTCCTAAACTTAAATGTAAGTGGCGAAATGATTCAGAAGTACTTAAATGAAATGGCTTCAGAAGCAAAGTTTGGTGTGGAAGCACCGGTACAGCCTAAGAAGATTATGATTGACTACGGCGGACCTAACGTAGCGAAACCCCTTCACGTAGGACATTTGCGTTCTGCGGTTATCGGCGAAAGCATCAAGCGCATTGCAAGATATATGGGACATGAGGTAATTGGTGATATCCATTTGGGCGATTGGGGCTTACAGATGGGTCTTATCATTACTGAGTTAAAATTACGTCAGCCGGATTTGGTCTATTTTGATGAAAACTACGAAGGAGAATATCCTACAGAGGCACCTTTTACCATTTCGGAATTGGAAGAAATCTATCCTACCGCAAGCGGTAAGTCGAAAGAAGATCCTGCATACAAGGAAGAAGCGATGCAGAATACTTTTAAACTTCAGAACGGTGTGAGAGGGTATCGCGCTCTTTGGAAGCATATTTTAAATGTGTCTGTGACAGACTTAAAGAAGAATTATAAGAACCTTTCCGTGGAATTTGATTTGTGGAAGGGTGAGTCCGATGTGCATGATGTAATTCCCGAGATGGTGGATTATATGAAGAAGGAAGGCTATGCACATGAGAGCGAAGGTGCTTTGGTAGTAGATGTAAAAGAAGAAACCGATACCAAAGAAATCCCGCCCTGTATGATTCTGAAATCTGACGGCGCGGCGCTTTATAATACCACAGACCTTGCTACCATTATGGTGCGTATGAGAGAGTATAAGCCCGACGAAATCATCTATGTTGTAGATAAGCGTCAGGACTTGTATTTTGAGCAGGTATTCCGTTGTGCAAGAAAGACTAAGCTGGTGGATGAGAATACTTCTTTGAAGTTCTTGGGCTTCGGTACAATGAACGGCAAGGACGGCAAACCTTTTAAAACCCGTCAGGGCGGTGTTATGCGTCTGGAACACTTAATTGCGGATATTAATGAGGAAATGCTTAAAAAGATTCTTTCCGGCCGTGAAATGGAACGTTCCGAAGCGGAAGAGACATCTAAGGTTATCGCATTGTCTGCCTTAAAATACGGTGACTTGTCAAACCAGGCAAGCAAGGACTATGTCTTTGATATTGACCGCTTTACTTCTTTTGAAGGCGATACAGGCCCCTATTTGCTTTACACAGTAGTGCGTATTAAGTCTATTTTGAAGCGTTATGCGGAGAATGGCGGTTCTTTGGAAGGCTTGGCTTGCAAAAACTATAGCAATACTTCCGAAAAGAACTTAATGATGCAGTTAGTATTGTTTAATAGCGTAATGGAAAGTGCTTATGAAGAAATTGCACCTCATAAAATTTGTGCATATCTTTATGATTTGGCCAATGCGTTTAACAGCTTTTATCATGAAACAAAGATTCTTTCCGAAGAAGACGAAGCAAAAAAGGCCGGCTGGATTGCCCTTTTAAACCTTACGAAAGATGTGGCAGAAAGCTGTATGGAAGTGCTCGGTTTTAGCGCACCTGAGAGAATGTAAAAACGAAAAAAGCGCGGATAATAGCGTTTGCCTTTGAGAAATGTAAATATTTTGAAAAAAGTGCTTGACACTTTCACGTGTTTTTTGTATATTAATAAGGCAGTCGCAAAAAGGCTATGGGATCTTAGCTCAGC